>CAZIKZ010000339.1:0-4779 GCA_964539845.1 uncultured Hyphomicrobiales bacterium | reverse complement strand
TCTTGCGGCCATTGCCGAGATCCTCGATGCGCGGATCGAACGGCGGCGTGGTCCACAGGTCGAGCGGATCGACCGGCTGCACGTCGTAATGTCCGTAAAACAAAACACGCAGTCCACCATTCGCCTTTTCCGGCGCGTTCTCCGACTTGGCGATGACCACGGGATGCCCCGACGTCGGCCGCACCTCGGCTTTCAGTCCGAGCGTCGCGAGATCCTTCGCGACGAACTCCGCCGCCGCCTGACATTGACCGGCATAAGCGGGATCGGTCGAGATCGATTGCAGGCGCAGGAAGTCGAACAGCCGCGAAAGCGACGTATCGAGATCGGCGTCGATGCGGTCGAGAACTTTCGGCAGAGCTTCGGTGGCTGATGTCATTCATCATCTCCATTCGTCATTCCGGGGCGCGAGCAACAGCGAGCGAGCCCGGAATCCAGATGCAATATCTGGGTTTGCCAGTGGATTCCGGGTTCGCGCCTAAACGCGCGTGCCGGAATAACCTATCGCCTTAAAATGCCCCCGAGCGTGCCCCGCACGATCGAGCGGCCGACCGAGGCGCCGGCGGCGCCGCCGATCTTCTTGCCGATCGACGCTGCGACACCGCCGATCACAGTCGCGGTCACGGTGCGCGCAACGCTGCGGGCAACGGTTTGGCCCGTGGTAAGCTTCTCGCCGCGCTTGTTGTTGGTGCCGAAAATACTGCCGATCCAGTCGGTGATGCCGCCACCGCTGCCCTGATCCGCCGGCGCCGCCTCTTTCGCGACGCGCTGGGTGAGCTTCTCGTAGGCGGACTCGGAGTCGATCGTGGTGTCGTATTTTCCCTTGACCGGGCTCTTCGCCATGATGGCAGCGCGCTCGGCCGGCGTGATCGGTCCCATGCGACCGCAGGGCGGACGGATCATGCAGCGCTCGACCATCGAGGGCGTGCCCTTCTCTTCCAGGAACGAGACCAGAGCCTCGCCCTTGCCAAGCTCCATGATCACCTTCGTCGTGTCGAGCTTCGGGTTCGCGCGGAAAGTTGTGGCCGCGGTTTGCACCGCCTTCTGGTCACGCGGGGTGAAGGCGCGCAACGCGTGCTGTACGCGATTGCCGAGCTGGGCCAGCACCTTGTCTGGCACGTCGAGCGGGTTCTGCGTCACGAAATAGACGCCGACGCCCTTGGAGCGCACAAGTCGCACGACCTGTTCGATCTTGTCGAGCAGCGCTTTCGGCGCCTCGTCGAACAGCAGATGCGCCTCGTCGAAGAAGAACACGAGCTTCGGCTTGTCGGGATCGCCGACTTCCGGCAGTTCCTCGAACAACTCGGAGAGCAGCCAGAGCAGAAAGGTCGCATAGAGCCGCGGATTGCCCATGAGCTTGTCGGCGGCGAGGATATTGACGTAGCCGCGGCCGTCGCGGTCGACCTTCATGAAGTCTTTCAGCTCGAGCGCGGGCTCACCGAAGAATTTTTCGCCGCCCTGGTTCTCCAGGACCAGCAAAGCGCGCTGGATGGTGCCAACGGTCTGCTTGGTGACGTTGCCGTAGCTCGACACCGCCCGCTTGATCTCGTCGAGCTGGGCATTGCCGGTGCCTTCCTCCGACTCCTTCTTGGTGCCGAACGGCGCGATCGCGTCCAGAATTGCACGCAGATCCTTGAAATCGAGCAGCGCGAGGCCCTGATCGTCGGCGATCTTGAACGCGATGTTGAGGGCGCCCTCCTGCACGTCATTGAGGTTGAGCAATCGCGCCAGCAGCAGCGGCCCCATCTCGGACACGGTGGCGCGGATCGGGTGGCCTTGTTCGCCGAACAGGTCCCAGAACACGGCCGGGAATGCATCGGGCTGGAAGTCCAGTCCCATGCTCTGCGCGCGCTCGATCAAGAACGGCTTGGCCTCGCCCAAAACCGAAATTCCGGAGAGGTCGCCTTTGATGTCAGCGGCGAAGACCGGAACGCCGTTGCGCGAAAATCCCTCCGCCAGCACCTGCAAGGTCACGGTCTTGCCGGTGCCGGTCGCGCCGGTCGCAAGACCATGCCGGTTTGCCATGCGCAGAAGAATGCGTTCGGGCTTGACGCTCTGCCCGACGAAGATCGCTCCCTCGACCTCGATCGGCTCCGCGGTCTTTGCGGGCGCTGCAGCAGGCGCAGGAGCGCCTTCCTTCGCGGCCTTCGTACCGTTTTTGCGCGGAGCCCTGGCTTCGGCCGGGGCATCGGCTTCGGCTGCAGCCTTTGCGGATTTTTTCTTCGCCGGCTTGCTGTCTGATTTAGCCATCGCCCCGCACCCCTCTTGAAATCAATCGCATTTTTGATGTGTCGCGGAAGCTAGTGCCCGGCTCCGACGCTTGTACCCCTTCGCGGCATCCTCTTTTACAAGCGTCGGAGCCGAAGGGCACTAGCAAGTCTATGATTTTAGTGCGGCTTTGGATTTCACGTTCCTGCAATGGCTTGCCGGAAACACCGGTAGGAACGTCAAATCCGCCGCACCAAGTCAACGCCGGCGACCCTTACGCCGCAAGGCCGCACAGAATTTCAAGCAGACTCCGATAGTGGCGAGTGTGTCACACTCGTTGCATATTTATCAGGCGGTGTATTTCCTTTGTGGGTAATTCCATTATCAATGCCCGCTCATTACCCGCCGTCAGTGCGGGAGGGGGCAGGCAAACAATGGACGAGCTCGTCGGGCGACTCGTCGCCGAACTCGGTATTGACCGTCAGGTCGCCGAGCAGGCGGTCGGAATCATTCTGGCATTCCTCATCAAGGAAGCGCCGGAGGACAAGATCAAACCTCTGATCGACGCAATGCCGGGCGCGGCGGAAGCCGCGGCTGCGGCGCCTTCGGGCGGCGCGTTCGGCATGGGCGGCATCATGGGCGTCGGGACGCAGTTGATGGGGCTCGGTCTCGGCATGGGCGAGGTGCAGGGCGTCGCACGCACTCTCCTGGCCTACGCGCGCGAGAAAGTCGGCGAAGACGCGGTCGGCGAGATGGTCGGCGCGATTCCCGGCCTGTCGCAATTCGCCTGACTGCCGGCTGGTCGGGGGGCTGCTGAGTGTCGAAATCGCTAAAGAAACTGGATGGCCTTGAGCCAGAGGTGATCGAAACCTTGCGTCATGCAGGCATACGAACCTCAGACAAACTGCTGGAAGCGACCAAGAGCGCGAAAGACCGCGAGGCGCTGTCGCTGAAGACCGGGATCGAGCCGCGGGAACTGCTGCGCTTCGCCAATCTCGCCGACAAGCTTCGGGTCAAGGGCCTCGGCATGGGCTATGCCGAACTGCTGTGCCGGGTGGGCGTCGATACCGTGCGCGAGCTGAAATATCGCAACCCGGCAAAGCTCGCCGCCGCGATCCGCGAGGAGAACGACAAGCGCAAACTGGTGCGCCTGGTCCCGACCGAAAAGGCCGTGGGCCGCTGGGTCGAGGCGGCAAAGAAGCTGCCCCCGAAAATTACCTATCGCTGACTCGTCATCGGCCGTTGACAGGCCCCCGCTCCTGCGCCCAATGCGCAGGGCATGACCGCGTCTGCAACCAAACCGGCTGGCGTCCCGCTCGATGCCCTGATCGCACCGCACCGGACCGCGGTGATGGGTGTCCTCAACCTCACGCCGGACTCATTCTCTGACGGCGGCAGCTTCGTCGATCCCAAAGTGGCGATCGCGCATGCCACCGCGATGATCGCGCAAGGCGCCGACATTATCGATATCGGAGCCGAATCCACCCGGCCCTATGGCGGCATGCGGCCCGTGACCGTAGAGATCGAACGGAACCGGCTGGAACCGGTGCTGCCCGCGGTTGTTGGTCTCGGCAAACCGGTATCGATCGACACCATGAAGGCGGTCATCCTGGACTGGGCGATCCGTCAGGGCGCGGCGATTGCCAACGATGTCTGGGGCCTGCAGCGCGACCCCGATATGGCACATGTGGTCGCGGACCACGGCGTGCCGGTCATCGTCATGCATAACCGCGACGAGGCCGATCCCGCGATCGACATCGTCGACGACATGCTGGCCTATTTCGAGCGCTCGCTCGCCATCGCCGACAAGGCTGGCGTGCGCCGCGAGCAGATCGTGATCGATCCCGGTATCGGCTTCGGCAAGACGCCCGAGCAGAGCGTGATTGCGGTGGCGCAACTTTCGCGATTGAAGTGTTTCGGCCTGCCGGTCCTGATCGGTCTGTCACGCAAGCGCTTTATCTCGTCGATCGTGGCATCCGAACCTACCGAGCGGCTGGGCGGATCGATCGCGGGGCACCTCCTCGCCGTTCAGGAGGGTGCCGTGATCGTACGCACGCATGATGTATTCGAAACCATGCAGGCGCTTCGCGTTGCCGAAGCAATCGGGAGAGCGAAGTGAAAGAAACCGATACCATTTTCATCTCCGGACTCGCCTTGCACGCTTATCACGGCGTGATGCCGCACGAAGGCAAGGTCGGACAAAGCTTCACGCTCGACATCGTGCTCGATATCGAGCTTGGTGAAGCGTCGCGGTCGGACCGCCTGCGGCACACGGTTTCCTACGATCAGGTCGCGGCAGCCGCGACCGAGGCGTTCTGCAAAAAGCCGTACAAGCTGATCGAGTCTGCCGCCGGTGCGGTGATCGACGCCATTCTGGCCCGCTTTCCGCGCGTCATGCGGGTGCGCATCACCGTGCACAAGCCGCACGCACCGATCGCCGCCACCTTCAGCGATGTCGGCGTGATCATCAGCCGCGGCCGGGGAAAGTAGGGTGGTGTGGGACGCGTCTTTCTTCCTTCACCTCCCCCTGAAAGGGGGAGGTCGACTGCCGTCGCGAAGCGCGGGCAGTCGGGT
>CAZIKZ010000338.1:0-4801 GCA_964539845.1 uncultured Hyphomicrobiales bacterium | reverse complement strand
AAGCGCAGGCGCAAAGCAAGAACAAGACCGCGCTCCTGATCTTCCGCGCGGGCTCAAATGCGCCGCGGGCTGTGCCGTTGTCGCTGGTGACTCGCCTCGAGGACATCGACGTGAGCAGCATTGAGATCTCGGGCGGCCGTCATGTAGTGCAATATCGCGGTCACCTGATGCCGTTGATTTGTCCCGGCGAGTGCGTGCGCGTCAGGGATAGCGGCAGTCAGCCGCTTCTGGTGTTCTCGGACGGCGAGCGATCGATGGCGCTCGTTGTCGATCAGATCGTCGATATTGTCGAGGAAGAGTTCGAGATCGAAGTCAGCGACGGGCGCGCGGGAATTCTCGGTTCCGCGATCGTCAAGGGGGAGGCGACCGACATTGTCGATGTTGGACATTATCTTCCGATTGCCTATGCCGACTGGCTCGGCAGTTCGACACAACAACGTATTCGCCAGCATCTGCTTCTCGTCGACGACTCGGCCTTCTTCCGCAACATGCTGCAGCCGGTGCTGCGCGCGGCCGGATATGCCGTCACGACCGCTTCGAGCGGGCACGAAGCTTTCGGCCTCGTCCGCAGCGGGCGTACCTTCGATATGATCGTCACGGATCTGCAGATGCCGGACATGGACGGTATCGCACTCGCACGCGCGCTGCGCTCCGACGCCGCGACCGCGCGGATTCCGTTGATCGCGTTGTCGGCGATGACCACACCAGACATGATCGAGCGGGTGCGTCGCGCCGGCTTCCACGATTTTGTCGCCAAGTTTGACCGGCAGGGCCTGATCGCCGCGATCAAGGAACAGTCCGATGACTTCACCAGTCGGGCCGCGTGACGAAATGACGACAACTCATCAGCCAATCGCAGGCGCAGAATACGTGACCGTCACCATCGGCAAGCAATTATTCGGGTTGCCGATCGGGCGGGTGCAGGACGTCTTCGTGCTTAGCCAGATGACGCGTGTGCCGCTAGCGCCTGACGACATCGCGGGCGTGATCAATCTGCGGGGCCGTATCGTGACGGCGATCGATCTGCGGCGCCGGCTTGGTGTCGCAGGTGAGGCGAAGCGCGCGCAGATGGCGGTTGGTATTGAAAGCAATGGCGAGTCGTACGGGCTTGTGATCGACGCCATTGGCGAGGTGCTGAAACCCGGCAGCGAATCTGCCGAACCGGTGCCGGTCAATCTTGATGAGCGGCTGAAACGTGTCGCATCCGGTGTGCATCGTCTGGATGACGGGCTTCTGGTGGTGCTCGACGTCGACAGGCTGCTCGATCTGAGAGTTTCGGAATTGGCCGCATAAGGCGGCGGGGATGCGCGGACTGGTCCGCTAGAAAAGCGAGTGAGGGTGCCATGAAGACCTGTCTGGTCGTCGACGATTCCAGCGTGATCCGGAAAGTGGCGAAGCGGATTTTGGAAGGACTGGATTTCCAGATTATGGAAGCCGAGGACGGACAGCAGGCGCTGGACCAATGCCACCGCATGCTGCCGGACGCGATCCTGCTCGACTGGAATATGCCGAGGATGGATGGCTACGACTTCCTGAAGGCGTTGCGCCGGATGCCCGGCGGCGAGCGCCCGAAGGTGGTGTTCTGCACCACCGAAAACGACGTCGCGCATATCGCGCGTGCCCTGCATGCAGGCGCCAATGAATACATCATGAAGCCCTTCGACCGCGATATCGTCGAAGCGAAGTTTCAGGAGGTCGGGCTGATCTGAGCATATCCCTGGGGCGGGTGCAGAACGTGACGGCAATTCCAGAAAGACAGAGCCTGCCGCAGGGTGCCGCGGCTGCGCCGCTGCGCGTGATGGTGGTCGACGATTCAGCCGTTGCGCGCGGTTTCATCCGGCGCTGGTTGGAGGCCGAGCCGGGGATAGAAATTGTTGCGTCGCTCCGGACCGGACGTGAGGCGCTCGATTATCTTGACCGGACCCATCCGGATCTGGTCGTCCTCGATGTCGAAATGCCGGATATGGACGGCATCACCGCGCTGCCGCTGCTCCTCAGGAAGGAGCCCGACCTTGCGGTGATCATGGCCTCGACGCTGACGCGCCGGAATGCCGAGGTGACGCTGCGGGCCCTGTCGCTTGGCGCGCTCGATTGCATCCAGAAGCCGGATACGCAGGGCACCATCACCAGCGAGGATTACCGGCAGGCGCTGGTCGCCAAGATCCGGGCGCTCGGAACGCGCGCACGCCGGACGGTGGACCCGGGCCGGGTGCTGCGTGCACTCGCCGGCCCGAAGGAGCCGGAGGCGCGATCCTTCGCGCTCCGTCCGATCCCCTCCGCACTCCCGCGCGTTCTGGTGATAGGCTCGTCGACCGGCGGGCCGCAGGCGCTGAACGATGTGTGCAGCGGGCTCGGGACCGTGATCGACGAGGCGCCGGTGCTGATCACGCAGCACATGCCGCCGACCTTCACCACCATTCTCGCCGAACATCTCGGACGGGTGACCGGCCGCCTCGTGCGCGAAGCCGAGGACGGCGAACCGATCCGCGCCGGTCGTATCTATGTCGCGCCGGGACACAGGCATCTCAAGGTTGAGCGAGTGAAGGGGCAGGCGGTCGCGGTGCTGGATGACTCACCGCCCGTGCATTTCTGCAAGCCGGCGGTCGATGTCCTGTTTTCGTCCGCGGCGGCGGTCTTCGGTGGAGGCGTGCTCGGGCTTGTGCTGACCGGCATGGGCAACGACGGCACCCGAGGTGGCGCCGATATCGTGAATGCGGGCGGCAGAATCATCGCACAGGACGAGGCGACCAGCATCGTCTGGGGCATGCCGGGTTCGATCGCGCAGGCCGGCCTGTGTTCGCAGGTTCTTCCGCTGCCGCAAATCGCACCCGCGATTGCGCGCGCCTTCGGGAGGCATGCATGACCGGCAATGACTTCGAGTTCATCCGCAAGCTGCTCAAGCAGCGCTCCGGCCTGATGCTGTCGGCGGAGAAGCAATATCTGGTCGAGAGCCGGTTGATGCCGGTGGCGCAGCGCAGGGGAATGCCGGACCTGTTTGAACTGGCGCGCCGCCTGCGCGCCGGCAATGACGAGGCGCTGACGACCGAGGTGGTCGAGGCGATGACCACGAACGAGACCTTCTTCTTCCGCGACCGCCTGCCGTTCGATCATTTCCGAACCGTCATCCTGCCTGCGCTGATGGCCGCGCGCGAGCGCCACAAGCGCATCCGCATCTGGTGTGCCGCGGCGTCGACCGGGCAGGAACCGTATTCGCTCGCGATGGCGATGAAGGATATGGGCGCGGCGCTCTCCGGTTTCCGGATTGAGATTATTGCCACCGACCTGTCCCATGAGGTGCTGGAAAAGGCGACGTCCGGCATCTACAGCCAGTTCGAGGTGCAGCGCGGGCTACCGATCCAGATGCTCGTGAAGTATTTCAAGCAGGTCGGCGAAACGTGGCAGATCGCGCCGGAGATCCGCGCGATGGTGCAGTTCCGTCCCTTCAATCTGCTGACCGATTTCTCCCGGCTCGGCATGTTCGATCTCGTCTTTTGCCGCAACGTACTGATCTATTTCGATCAGCCGACCAAGATCGACGTGCTCGACCGGCTTGCCCGCGTGATGGCGCAGGATGGCTTCCTCATTCTCGGCGCGGCGGAAACCACCATCGGGCTGACGCACGCGTTCAAGTCGGTCCCGGACAAGCGCGGCCTCTATGCGCCGGTCGATCCGTCAGCCAACAAGATCGTGCGTTTTCCCGCTGCCATCGGCGCGTCATGATTTGCGCCGGCGCGGCGCCGCCAACCGCGCCGCCAGCACGATCAGCAAAACCGAAATCAGCAGCACCCAGGTCGGCGCCGCGAAGCCGAGCGTGATCAGCAGCGTCGTCGAGATCACCGGCGACGCGTAGCCGAGCACGCCGAGAAACGCGACATTGCCGTGCTTCATGCCGATGTCCCACAGCATGAAGGCCGCGCCGATCGGCCCCAGTCCGAGCAGCACCATCACGACCCATTGCGACGCGCTGGGCGCGACCCATCCCTCGAACAACAGATTGCAGACGAGTGCGAGCGCTGCGGTGGCGAAACAGGCAGGCGCGACGCTTTCGCTCGGCACCGCCGCGATCAGCCGCGACATGACCGAATAGGTCGCCCACACCACGGCGCTGGCGAAGGCGAAGCTGAAACCGAGCAGCGCATCGGGATGTCCGGCCGACGCGCCGATCTTGTCCCACACCAGCAACGCGGCGGCGGTGAAGCCCATCAGCGCGCCGACGATGTGCCGGTAACTCAGTGTCACGCCCGGCAGGAAGCCGGAAAGCAGCACGGTGAGCAGGGCCCAGAGCGAGGCGATCAAACCGGCTTCCGCGGGCGGCGCGAATTTCAGCGCGGCGAAATACAGTACGTGGAAGACGAACAGCCCGTAGATGCCGAGCAGGAACGATTGCAACGTCGGCATCATCGCACGGGCCGGTCCGGTCGCCATCGCATAAGCTGCGATCGTCACGCCGCCGACCGCGAAGGTGATTGCGGTGGACTGCAGCGGCGGAATATCGCCGCCCTTCAGCGTGGTCAGCGTCGCGAGCGTGCCCCATAGCAGTACCGCGCCGAAGCCGATCAGCGTCGCGGTGCGGCCGGGCATGGCGGTGTGACTTTTTACGTCCGCGTGTGCGTGTCTGGTTTTTGCGTCCATGAGTGCCGGGTAGCGTCCTTGTCCAGCTCATCCCAGCGAAGATGGCCCCCGGGGTCAGGAACCAGATGCCCCGTATTCGCGGGAATGAGCGGCTGATGCATAGCGTGATTTTTCCTGAGGGGAAGCCGGGCAAGCGCTATCGCCCGGGTTGTTTGCAAGGCGCCGGGTA
>CAZIKZ010000337.1:0-4803 GCA_964539845.1 uncultured Hyphomicrobiales bacterium | reverse complement strand
AGGGACTTTGGTGGAACGATCCCCCGGGGTCTGAATCAGGCTGGGGCATAAATCTCGCGCAACAAGGCGACATCGTGTTTGCAACCTGGTTCACCTATGACGCCGCGGGCAAGCCGTGGTGGCTTTCGATGACGGCGAGCAAGCGCGCCGACAACCTTTACGAAGGTGACCTCTTCGCCACCCGCGGACCGGCCTTCGATGCCGTTCCCTTCGATCCAATGCTCGTATCGAGGACGGTCGTGGGCACCGGAACGCTGGTATTCGACGATGCCGACGCGGGGACCTTCTCGTACAGCGTGAACGGGAACGTGCAGACCAAGGCGATCGCGCGCACCGTTTTTTCGGACCCGGTTCCCGAGTGCGACGCCCGGCCAGACGATCTCCCGCTGCTCACGGAAAACTACCAGGACATCTGGTGGGCGGATCCCGCCGGATCCGAATCCGGCTGGGGCATGAACATCGTGCACCAGGGCGATACGATCTTCGCGACGTGGTTCACCTACGACCTGGACGGTTCGCCGCTGTGGCTGTCCGCAACCGCGCAAAGGGTCGACGAAGGCGTGTATTCGGGGCAACTGCTGCGAACGACAGGTCCCGCCTACAGCGCAACACCCTTCGATCCTGCGCTCGTGGTAAGAACGCCCGTGGGCGATGCCACGGTGCGGTTCTACAGCTCGACCATCGCCTTTTTCGAGTACACCGTAGGCGCGGTCATGCAGAGCAAGCGCATCACGCGATTCGTGTTCCGCGGCGCTGGTGCGGCATGTCAGTAACGAAGTTCGCATTCTTGAGTGTCGTCGGAAAGAGTCAGTGATGTCACACCTAGCCTGAGGTACAGCAATGGTCCGCTCCTTCCTGGTAAACGCCGCGAGACTTGCGGTCGCCGTTTTGACGTTCTTCGTCGCGAGCGTCGTCCAAGGCGCCTCCTACGACGCGACATTCACACAGACTTCGACGTTCGCTATTCCGGGCGCTCCAGCATGGTGCGGCTGGCGTGTCATGACCTGTGGCTCGGTGGCCCCATCAATCGGATCGTCATGTGGGGGTAGGTCGGGAGACGGTTTCCTGAAAGATTTCGTCGCGCTGGATCCGGCAAGTGGCGTTTGGACGACAATCTCGCGGAAATGAGTACTGTGTTGGAAATACGTCGTTCGAGCCTAACGGGTCTGATGAGAACAGTCTCCTTGCCGAATCCTTCAGAGCGGCAGCAGAGAAGACTACTGATCCGGCCGCAAAGGCAAGCCTGCTGGAAACCGGCAGAGAAAATGCAGCAAGTGCACGATAGGGCGTACTCAACCTGGGCGGAGAGCCAAAAATTAAAGAGAAGTTACGCGCCGCGAGTACTCCCTACTACAAGACTAGATTCTTTTGGATTCCAATGGCGCCTGCGCTCCTGATCTTCCTGCTTTTCATCTGGTTTGGGCGATTCGCTTAATGCCTGTTTTCCTGCCCGGCACCAATCCTGCCAGCCTGCGTGCGGTGGTCGCGTTATCGCGATCTCGAAAGGCACAACAAAGTCCTTGAAAAATCTACTCGAGAGACATCATATGACGCATCCGGTTGACCTGTTCGACGAAGCCGAGCGCCCCTTTCGGCTGGCGATCGTCGGCGCCGGACTCATTACCGTGAACGCGCATCTTCCGACGGCGCTCTCTCTGCCGAATGTTGAAGTGGTGTTTTTAGTCGATACCGTGCTCGACCGGGCCCAAGGGCTCATCGAAAGTTACGGATTACGCGCGACGGCGGCGGCGAAAGTCGACGAGGTGATCGGTCGCGTGGACGGCGCGATTATCGCGACGCCGAATCACGCCCATTTGCAGGCCGCAGTGCCTTTGCTGGAAGCGGGTATCTCCGCCTTCATCGAGAAGCCGCTCGCCAGGACCGTTGAGGAAGGCGAAGCGATTCTGGCGGCGGCGCGAAAGGGGAATGCAAAGATTGCCATCGGCCACTATCAGCGCTTCCTCGACGCGCCGAGGCTCCTCAAAAGCTTGCTGCAGCAACGTCACTTCGGCCGCGTGTCACGCTTTTGTCATCAATTCGGGACGCCCGGCGGGTGGGCGGCGCTCTCCGCGTACACCTTGAAACGGGAGTTGATCGGCGGCGGCGTGCTCGTCGTGACAGGCACCCACTTCCTTGACCGCATGCTCGATGTCTGGGGGATGCCGGACGAGGTCCGGCTGCTCGACGATTCTTACGGCGGTCCGGAAACGCATTGCGAAGGTTTCGTCCGTTATCACAACGACGGCTTGGAAGGATTAGTCAGATACTCGAAGTGCGCCGCCTTGCCGGCGGGCCTGGTGCTGGAAGCCGAACAAGGAACCGTCATGCTCCGCGACGGTTTTCAGGACAATATCGTGCTCATTCCCAGAGAGCGGCCGGACCTGAGGCTGAAAATTACCGGCTCGCCGGACGGGCGTTTCCCGCCTTCCTTGGATCCCGGCCAGCGCATGCTGTGGGATTTCGTGCAGGCCTGCCGCAATGATCGGCAACCGGAAGTCGACGGCGAACAAGGTCTGCGGTCCCTTCTACTCGTCCAGCGTTTTTACGAAAACCGCCGAAGCATCGCCGCGGATTGGAATCGTTATGGGATGGCCACATGACCGCCGAAAAAATCGTCATCCTGGGCGCCTCCGGTTTCGTCGGCACAACGCTGACCGAGCGCTTGCTGAGCAGGCCGAATACGGAAGTCCTGCCCGTCATCCATAGCGCAGGGAGTGCATGGAGACTGGCGCGCCGCAACATACCGCTCGCGCAGGTCGACATCATGGATTCCGCCGCGCTTACAAAGATTCTGCAGGGCGCAACCCATGTCGTCAATTGCACGCGCGGCTCACGCGGCACCATGATCGACGGGCTTGAGGGAATACTCAAAGCGTCGCGCCAAGCGGGCGTGCAAAAACTGGTGCACTTGAGCAGCGTGATGGTGTACGGCGATCCGCCGCATCCGGACAGCCATCATGAAGAGGCGCCTACCATGCCGCCGCCTGGCGCCGACAGCTATGGAATGATCAAACTGGAGCAGGACCGGATGGTCGAGGCGGCCGCTAAGGCGGGACTGCCCGCCGTGATCCTTTGTCCGCCGAATATTTCTGGCCCCTTTTCCGGCTATCTGGTCGGGATCGTGAACGGACTGCGCACCGGATCTTTCGCCTTGCTCGATGAAGGCACGGACCCCTGCAACCTCGTCGATGTGCGCAATCTTTGTCATGCCATCGAACTGGCGCTCGATGCGCGGGGCATCGAACTCGACGGTAAACGCATGTTCGTGACGGATGGCGATGCGATCGGTTGGAAAGACGTTGTCGGCGAACTGCTGCCGCTCACCGGGACGGACACGGTGCGTCGAATCGACAAGCCGACCTTGATACGACTGGCCGGCCGCGCGGCGCAACCGCGAAAATCCGCAATTCTTCGCAGCCTGCGTCATCTGGTTTCGAGCGATGTGCGGGCCGCATTGCGCAAAGATCCGCTACTGGCGAAGGTCGATGTGATGATGCGCGCAGGGGTTGCGAAACTCGGGCCGCAAATGGAGAACAGATTGCGGCTGGGAATCGAGGGGCCGCCTCCCGTGCAGCGCCCAAATCCCTATGCGGATCTGACCGTGGGCCTGTGCGCGCAGCAATTGCGCGAAGTCCGCCATGCGAACGATCGCATCGCACGCGTCCTGAAATATTCCCCGCCCATCGATTTTCGCAGAAGCGTGGCGGACTTTCGCGCCTGGTACGGCGATATGCACGGCATGTCGGGGCAGTACTGGCCGATTTCACGCCACTTGTACGAATAGGCCTTCATGGAACCCAAAGGAAGAACGGAACTGTTACGCGAGGAAACGTCGGCGGCGGATTACGACGAGCTTTATTCCGGCGAAGGCAAAGGCTACACCGCCTATGACCGCCCCTATTGGGATTCACACTACTATCCGCTCTATAAAGAAACCTTGGAAGAAGTGTGCCGATTGGGCGCCAAGCAAGTCTTGGAAGTCGGTTGCGGCAGCGGTTCTTTTGCTCATCTCCTGCTGGATCGCTCCAAGCTCGATTACCACGGCTTCGATTTCAGCGAAACCGCCATTCGAAAGGCGGGGCAACGCACGGGAAAGCCGCAACACTTCTCGGTGGCGCATGCGGGCGACGATCAACCGATGCAACGTCCCTACGACACGATCGTATGTCTCGAAGTGCTCGAGCACATCGAATCCGATCTGGACGTCGTTAGGGGTTGGAGACCGGGATGCAATGTGGTCTGCAGCGTGCCGAATTTCGATCAGCCCGATCACGTCCGCTTTTTCCTGCACGAGGACGAGGTCCGCGATCGATACGGGTCGCTCATCGAATTCGATCGGATCGAGCGAGTCGGGCGGGCGCTGGTGCTTGGGCGCGGCTGGGCCGAATATTTGCGCGCGCTGCGATGGAGCCGGGACAACCCCAGGCGATTCATGGCAATGTTGGGTTACAAGACCTTCGAGAACTTGGCTGGCTGGCTGGTTTTCTCCGGGCGCCGTCGCGGCTAAGCGAGACCGTCCACGCGGATCGCCGGCTGATCGCACCTGTATCGACTCGACTTCGCGACGAGCACGCACACGGCCGCGATCCCCAAGGCGCAGTTTCATCTCCAGCTGCCCGCGGAGAGGTCCAAGCATATGTAAGTCTACGACTGCCTCCACGACAAGTTTGTCCTGTTCGGCTGTCCTGTTCGGCGGGCGATGTTTCGATCCAGAGCGCTGTTCCTACAACGCCGTCCTGGACGACACGTAGATCTACGGCGCCGGCGGCAGCGAGCCGTTTACCTGGGTCACTTCATCTCCAG
>CAZIKZ010000336.1:0-4850 GCA_964539845.1 uncultured Hyphomicrobiales bacterium | reverse complement strand
CCTTAGCTTCGCTTAGGCAATCGACCTCCCCCTTTCAGGGGGAGGTGAAGGAAACGATCACGGCTCCAGATTCTTCGCAGGGGGGAAGTCGCGCGAATACACCGGTTGTTTCAGAAACTCTTCCGGCTTGTAGGTCCAGAACTGGCTGACATCCGGATAGGTCTTCACGACCGTATTGACGAGCTTGCCGCCCTTGCGCTCGACCTTGCGGATATAGTTGTTGCCGACCACGTTGCCGTACTCGTCGAAATGCATCGGTCCGCGCAGCGATTCCTTCAGGTTGACCGCCTTCAGCGCCTTCATGAAGGCGGTTTTGTCCTCGATATTGCCTTTTACCTGCTTCAGCGCGTCGTCCAGCACCTCGCCGCAGAGATAGGTCTCCGCCGCGTAGACGCCGGGATCGACCTTGTAGTCCTTCTGGATCGCGGCGACGAAGCGCTTGTTGATCGGATTGTCGAGCTGGGCCGAATACCAGTTGCCGGTGATGGCGCCGAGCGCGTCATCGCCCATCTGCTGCAACAGTGACTCGTCCACCGGCGTGAAGCCGCCGAGGATCTGCGCGGTGTTTCCGTATTCGCGCAGCTGCTTGATGAACTTGAATCCGTTCGAGCCGGCATGCCCGGTATAGACGGCGTCGAGATTGGGCTTGAGCTGGGAGATATAAGTCGCGTAATCGGGCGCGTTCAGCGGCGGCCAAAGTTTCTGAACCACCTTGCCGCCGGCATCCTCGAACGCGCGCTGGAAGCCCGCGACATTCTCGTGACCGAAAGCGAAGTCGTCGGCGATGCAGGCGACACGCTTCAGCTTGAGATCCTTCGCGGCATAGTCGCCGACCGGATGGCTTGGCTGCGCGGAGGTCGAGCTTGGCCGCACCAGCCATGGATTGGCCTTGCGCTGTGTCATGTCCTCGGCGCCCGCGACCGTCAGGATCGGGGTTTGCGACGAGCGGATATAGTCGTCGATCGCGAGCGCTTCGAACGCTGCGAGCGGTCCGATCAGCGCGGATACTTTCAGGCGCTCGACCAGCTCCTGTGTCTTGGTGCGTGTCTGCGCCGGATTGCCGCCGGTGTCGGCGGTGTGCAATTCGACCTTGCGGCCGGCGAGCGTGTAATTGCGTTCCCGGAAGAAGGCCGTAAGACCCTGCTCCATCTGGATGCCGCCGGATGCGAGCGGTCCGGTTTTTACGGTGAGGAAGCCGATCTGAATCGGCGCGGCCTGCGCGACCGCGGCGGGAATCTTCAAAGCCTGCGTGGTCGCACCCACGGCGAGTGCGCCTTTGATGGCAGTGCGGCGTGTAACCTTCACTGTAACCTCCCTCTGATGCGCGACCTGCCGACGATGTCAGGCGGGTCAGCGGTTGCGTTTCCTCATGCGGCACGACGCTTGAGCGTCTTGTTCGTTTTGCCGTCGCAAAGACTATAGCGCGCCTTTTTGGTTTTGCGTCCTCCGATCTTTCAATCGTGACTGCCTTGATTGTGGTCGCTGCGGGATCACGGGCACCAGCAAGTATGGCACGTGTCCCCGCCGCCAGTGCAAGGTTGTTGCACCCGCGAAGATTTTGCGTGGCCGGTCCACCGGGTCGTCATGCAGAAATGGGCCGCAGCCCTTCAGCTCATTCTTGAAATTGGACAGTCGCCCACCGCTTGCGCCGCCATATTCATAGTCTTTTCCGCGAATGGTAAGTGCAAGCCGGTATCCTTTGGGGATGACAATTGATGTCGGCCAGATTTCGACATCGAGTGCGACGATGTCACCGCGCTTCAGTGGCTGCTTTTCATCATGTGAATGATAGGGCCGCCATGGCTTCGACAGTTTTGGATCGAGCTTGCGATGTGAGGCACGCAGCCAGCCTTGCGCAATTGGCGTATGCGGATCGATCGCGCCCTGGAACACCACCTCTTTCAGATCGGGTGAGAACACTCGCACGATTACGAATATGTCGGCGTCGCGCGTGGATGAGGAGACGAACAGCTTGAGCGCAGAGGGGCCGGTGATCTCGACCTCGCGTTCGAGCGGCGCGGTGAGGAAGGTGACGCCATCGCCCATTGCGTCGAAGACAACCTTGCCGGCTTTCGCGGATGCTGTCGTCGAAAGCGTGCCATCCGTGTGCGGATAGAATTTCGTCCAGCGCGTAGGCTTCAGAGGCCATTCGGTCCCGGTGCGTTCGACGAATCTGTCGACGTGCCGGACCTGCAGCAGCACGCGTGGCTGTCTGTTCCAGCCATTGGCCTTGCCGTGCAGGAAATAATCGAAGAAGCGAAGCTGAAGGTTGCGTCCGTAGTCGGTGTAGAAATGCGTCCAGTGCTCGATGCCGTGCGCTTCCAGCCACTTGTGCTTTGAAGCGGCGCGCGTGAAGCCTTCGAAATTGCCACGTGGATGCAGTCCCTGGCCGCCCCAGTTTGCGGCGGAAAGAAAGGGCGTCCTGATCTTTGACCAATCGGGCGACCGCGCCTTGTGATAAGCGTCATCGCGCGGATGCGCGCGGATATCATCGCCGAATCCGCAGCGATTGGCGCGCAATTCCGCCTCGCTCAGCGCATCCGGGCCGCAGACCAACTCGCCATGGACGCGCGACCTGCGCCCGCGCTCGCCCGCGCCGTGTTGCACGGTCTTGACCTGCATGTCGTACCAGTTGGCCCAGAAGGTCGACAGAATGCCGCCGTGATGCGTCATGTCGCGGTACCAGTCCGCCGCGCCCTCCCAGATGCACATGGCGGAAAGATGCGGCGGCTGCAGCGATGCGACATGCCACTGGTTGATGCCGAAATAGGACACGCCGTTCAGCCCGACGTTGCCGTTCGACCACTCCTGTACGCCCGCCCATTCGATGCATTCATAGAAGTCGCGGGTTTCGCGCGGTGAGAAATGGTCGATGAAGCCGGGCGAACAACCGCAGCCGCGTGAATCGACGCGCACGCAGACATAATCGTGTGGTACCCATTTCTCCGGATCGACCACCTCCCAGGTCTGATAGAGATTGCTCGATCCCGCCGCGACATCCGGATGCTGCGCGATCATGCGCTCCCACGCGCTCGGATAGCCATCCTGGAAGGCGAGGCCCTTCGCGTAGGGGCCATAGGTGAGAAGCACCGGGAAGCGGCCGCTTTCAGGCGGACGAAAAACATCGGCGCGAAGGACGAGCCCATCGTCCATCGTGATGGGCACATCCCAGTCGATGTGCATGCCGTCGCGCGTCTCGCTGCGGTGCTCGTGGGTGTTCATGGTTTGTCATTCCGGGGCGCGCCGAAGGCGCGAACCCGGAATCCAGCGACAAGCATTGTTGGCCTGACTGGATTCCGGGTTCGCTTGCTTCGCAAGCCCCCCGGAATGACGACACAGTGCGAAGCTTTTGCCAAGTACGATGCGGACACGCTAACAATAGCGCAAGCTCCCCATGAGTGGGGCAGGGAGGACTGAGCATGCGCGTCGGAATAGCCGGTCTCGGCAAGATGGGCGCGGCCATCGCTGCGCGGCTGATGGAATGCGGCCACGAGGTGATCGTGTGGAACCGCTCGGTGGATAAGGTGAGGCCGCTTGCGGATTCAGGCGCAACGGTCGCGTCATCGCCGGCCGATCTCACAGCAAAGGCCGAAACGATCGTCACCATTCTCACCGACGCATCCGCGATCGAGGCCGTGTATCACGGTCCGTCTGGACTTCTGTCCGGTGACGTGAGCGGCAAGCTGTTCGTCGAGATGAGTACGGTGCCGCCCGAAGCCGAGATCGCGCTTGCGGATAAGGTGCGCGGCAAGGGCGCGGCTTTCGTCGAATGTCCGGTTGGCGGTACGACGGGACCTGCGCGGCAGGGCAAGCTGTTCGGATTCGCGGGCGGCAGTGACGCCGACGTGGCGCGCGCGAGGCCGCTGCTCGACCAGATGTGCCGCCGCGTCGAGCATGTCGGCGATGTCGGGGCGGGCGCGGGCATGAAACTCGCGATCAATCTGCCGCTGATGATCTACTGGCAGGCGTTGGGTGAGGCGCTCGCGATCAGCCGGCATCTTCGGATCGAGCCGTCGCGGGTCATGGATATCCTCGCCGATACGTCGGGCGCTTCGACGGCGGTGAAAAATCGGGGCGCGAACATCGCGGCCTGGCTCGGTGGTGGCGACTTCGGCACCGTGACCTTCAATCTCGATGATGCGCGCAAGGATATCCGCACCATGATCGCGCAAGGCAAGGCGCTCGGCGTCGACCTGCCGCTGATCGAACGCACGCTCGCCTGCTTCGACGAGGCGAGTGCGGCGGGTTACGGCCAGAGCGATGGCTCGGGCATGTCGGTCTATTGGGCGCAACGGCAAAAGGCGTGAGGGTATCGCAATGAGTTCACTGACATTGGCGCAGGCTTCGATCATTCTCGACACGGCGCTGAACACCGGACGCGAGCAGAAGTTTCAGCCGCTCTCGGTCGCGGTGCTGGATGCGGGCGGTCATCTCGTTGCGTTCAAGCGCGAGGACAAGTCCGGCATCCTGCGCTTCGACATTGCCTTCGGCAAAGCCTGGGGCGCGCTCGGCATGGGCTTCGGATCGCGCACGCTGTTCGAGCGCGCCGAGAAGACGCCGATGTTTTTCACCGCGCTCACGGCCGCAAGCGGCGGGCGAGTTGTCACCAATCCCGGTGGCGTGCTGATCCGCGATGCAGGCGGGGACATCATCGGTGCGGTGGGCATTTCCGGCGATACGTCGGACAACGACGAAATCTGTGCAATGGCCGGAATCAAGGCGGCCGGGCTGACGGCCGATCCGGGCGGAACGAAGAAGTAGCCGCGTGAAACTCTTCTTCACCTCCCCCTGAAAGGGTGAGGTCGACACGCGTAGCGTGTCGGGTGGGGGTCTACTCCACCACGTGACCC
>CAZIKZ010000335.1:0-4902 GCA_964539845.1 uncultured Hyphomicrobiales bacterium | reverse complement strand
GCGCAAGCTCGAGGAGCTGCTCGCTTCCAACGAGTCCAGCGGCTACACCAAGAAGGAGCGGCTCGACCTGCAGCGCGAGCGCGACAAGCTCGACCGTTCGCTCGGCGGCATCAAGGACATGGGTGGCCTTCCGGACATGCTGTTCGTGATCGACACCAACAAGGAAGACATCGCGATCAAGGAAGCGCGCCGGCTCAACATTCCGGTCGCAGCAATCGTCGATACCAATTGCGATCCCAACGGCATCACATTTGCCGTTCCGGGCAATGACGACGCGAGCCGCGCGATCTCGCTCTATTGCGATCTCATCGCACGTGCCGCGATCGATGGTATTGGCCGTTCGCAGGGCGAGCGCGGCATTGATGTCGGCGCCGCTGCGGAGCCGGTCATGGAAGAGCTGCCGAAGGTGAACGACTACGAGGCCCTGCCTGGACCGCGAGGCGTTGCCGACGATCTGAAGAAGCTCCCGGGCGTTTCGGGCTCGATCGAGAAGCAGCTCAACGATCTCGGTATCTTCCATTACTGGCAGCTTGCGCCGCTTTCGCATGAGCAGGCGCACCGGCTCGGCGAAGCAGTCGGTCTGCCCGGCCGCGCCGACCAGTGGGTGGAGAAGGCCAAGGGCTTCACGGCAGACGCCGAATAGCCATTCCAAACCGGCGGCGCGGGTTCGACCCCGCGCCGTATCCGTCCCTTTCTCGGAACATTGTCTCGGAACATTCTCATGGCAGAAATCACAGCTGCGCTCGTCAAGGATCTGCGCGAACAGACCGGCGCGGGCATGATGGATTGCAAATCGGCGCTGACCGAGACCAAGGGCGATATCGAAGCTGCGATCGACTGGCTGCGCAAGAAGGGCTTGTCGAAGGCCGCCAAGAAGGCCGACCGCGTGGCGGCCGAAGGCCTGATCGGCATTTCGACCGCTGCCGGCAAGGGCTCGGTCGTTGAGGTCAATTCCGAAACCGACTTCGTCTCCCGCAACGATCATTTCCAGGGTCTGGTGAAGCTGATCGCGGACGTCGCCTTGTCCAATGGCGGCGACGCCGAGGCCGTGCGCACCGGCAAGATTGGTGACAAGACCGTGCAGGACGCGATTGCATCCGCGATCGCGACCATTGGCGAGAACATGTCGCTTCGCCGCGCTGCATCGCTGTCGGTCAGCAAGGGTGTGGTCGGCACCTACATGCACAATTCCATTTCCGAAGGTCTCGGTAAGATCGGCGTGCTGGTCGCGATCGAATCGACCGGCGACACGCAGGAACTGACCGCTCTCGGGCGGCTGGTCGCGATGCATATCGCGGCCGCGAGCCCGCTAGCGGTGGAAGCGTCGGCACTGTCCGCCGATGTGATCGAACGCGAGAAGAGCGTACTTGCCGACAAAGCAAAGGCCTCGGGCAAGCCGGACAACGTGATCGAGAAGATCGTCGAGTCGGGTCTCAAGAGCTATTACAAGGAAGTCTGCCTGCTCGATCAGCCTTATGTGCATGACGACAAGAAGAACGTCGCTCAGGCCATGAAGGAAGCCGAGGGCAAGGTTGGCGGCCCGATCAAGATCACGGGCTTTGTCCGTTACAAGCTTGGCGAAGGCATCGACAAGCAGGAGAGCGACTTCGCAGCCGAAGTCGCCGCAGCTGCAGGTAAAAGCTGACGGCCACCGTTAAAGGCGATCGCATCATGACCAAGCCGGTCTATGGACGTGTGGTCGTCAAGCTGTCAGGCGAAGCGCTTGCGGGATCTGCCGGGTTCGGCGTCGATCAGGCCATCGTTGATGCAATTGCTGCCGACATTGCGGCATCGCGCCGGCTCGGCGTCGAGATCGCGCTCGTTGTCGGCGGCGGCAATATCTTTCGCGGTGTCGAGGTGTCAAATCGCGGTGTTTCGCGTCCGACCGGCGACACCATGGGAATGCTGGCGACGGTCATGAACAGCCTTGTGCTGGAGGCCGCGCTCGAACGCCACGGTGCGCCGGCAGCGACCCTGTCGTCGGTCCCGATGCCGACCGTCTGCGACCACTTCTCGCGACGTCGCGCCCTCGATCTGATTGGCGAGGGGCGGGTGGTATTGCTCGCCGGTGGAACCGGAAATCCCTATTTCACAACCGATACCACCGCCGTCCTGCGCGCCGCGGAACTCGACTGCAACGCGGTGCTCAAGGCCACCAATGTCGACGGTGTTTATGATTCCGACCCGAAACAAAACACTTCGGCGAAGCGCTATGACCGTCTCAGCCCGCGTGAAGCGCTGGATCGCAACCTGAAGGTGATGGATTCGACGGCATTCGCGCTTGCCCGCGAAAATAGGATGCCTATCATCGTTTTTTCGATCCGCGAGCCAGCGGCTATCGAGGCCGTCTTGCGCGGAAAGGGCCGCGCGACCATCGTTGCCGATTAGGCCCTGTCGAGATTCGGGGGTGAAGTGGTCGCGGTCGAGCCCGGATTGGGTTCGAGAACGATTTCAAGAGTTCGATCCTGACGAGCGGCCCGGTTCCTGAAGTACGACCCAATTTCTGAAGTACGACGCAAGAGAACAGTGAGATGGCAGCGACAAATCACGACATCAACGACCTGAAACGCCGGATGGAAGCGACCCTCGGTGTGCTGAAAAAGGAGCTTTCAGGGCTTCGCACCGGCCGGGCCAATGCAAACCTGCTGGAGCCGGTTCAGGTCGATGCCTATGGCACGCATATGCCACTGTCGCAGCTCGCCACGGTCAGCGTGCCGGAGGCGCGTCTGCTCAGCGTGCAGGTCTGGGATCGGTCCATGGTGCACGCCGTCGAGAAGGCGATCACCGCCGCCAATCTTGGACTCAATCCGCAGACCGAGGGCCAGGTGATCCGCCTGCGCGTCCCGGAGCTGAATGAGGAGCGCCGCAAGGAGTTGGTCAAGGTCGCGCACAAATACGCGGAGGCCGCGCGTGTGGCGGTGCGTCACGTGCGCCGCGACGGCATCGACGTGATCAAGAAGCTCGAGAAGGATTCTGAGATTTCGAAGGACGATCACGAGCGCTATTCCAACGAAATCCAGAAGGTGACCGATCAGTCGATTCACGACGTCGATCAACTGCTCGCCTCCAAGGAAAAGGAAATCCTGACGGTCTGACGGCCGCGCGGATTGCGGACTGAAAACCATGTCGATGCCAAAGGTGTCAGTGGACGGGACTTCAGGTTTTGAAGTCCCACGTCACGTCGCCATCATCATGGATGGCAATGGACGCTGGGCCGCGGCCCGCGGCCTGCCGCGCGGCGAGGGGCATCGTCGCGGCGTCGAGGCGCTGCGCCGCACGGTGCGGTCGGCCGGGGAAATCGGCATCGACATTCTGACTATCTTCGCGTTCAGCTCCGAGAATTGGTCGCGCCCGCAAACGGAAATTCGCGATCTGCTCGGCCTGCTGCGGCTGTTCATCCGCAACGATCTCGCCGAGCTGAACAGCAACAATGTCCGTGTGCGTGTGATCGGTGATCGCGAGACCCTGTCGGCAGATGTAAAGCGGCTGCTTGAAGAGGCGGAAGAGCTGACGCGCCGCAATGACGGCATGACGCTGGTGGTCGCGTTTAATTACGGCGCGCGGCAGGAGATTGCGCGCGCGGCGCAACGGCTCGCCGACGAAGTTGCGGCCGGCCGCCTGTCGTCTTCCGAGATCACCGCCGAGCGCCTCTCGCAGTTCCTGGATGTGCCGGATCTTCCGGATCCCGATCTGATCATCCGCACTAGCGGGGAGCAGCGATTGTCGAACTTCCTGCTGTGGCAATCGGCCTACAGCGAACTCGTATTCGTCCCGACCTTCTGGCCCGATTTCGATCGCGCCGCGCTTGAGCAGGCGATCTCCGAATTTGCACGGCGCGAGCGCCGGTTCGGCGGATTGGCGGCGGCCGGATCCTGATCATGGATGGTGGCAAGCCATCGACTCCATTGACCCAGACGACATCCACGCCGTCGGCGCACAATCTTTGGCTGCGCATTGCGTCGGCTGCCGTGCTCGCCCCGCTCGCCATTGCTGCGGCCTGGTTCGGAGACTGGCCCTACACGATCTTCTGGGGACTCGCAGCGATCGCTGTGTGGTGGGAATGGATCGGTCTGGTCGAACCTTCCGGCCGCAACGTGTTGCTGGCGACCGGCGTGTGTGCGCTGGTTCTCCAGGGCATTCTGTTCGAATCCGGCAATCTGTCGATTGCGCTGATGATCGTCGCGCTCGGCGTGCTCGCAGGCATCGTGACCGCGGGCAAGCAGGCGCCGGCCGTGGCGGGCGGCGTGCTGTACGCATCCGCCTTGCTGATGGCGGCCGCGATCATCCGATCCGATGCTAAATTCGGCTTCGTCGCCGTGGTCTTTCTCTATGCGATCGTCTGGGGCACGGACATCGGCGGATATTTCGCAGGTCGCGCTTTCGGCGGTCCGAAACTCGCGCCGGCGATCAGTCCGAAGAAAACCTGGTCGGGTGCAATCGGCGGGACCATCGTCGGCGTTGCTGCGGCGATCGCTGTTGGCAAAATCTTTTCGATTCCTAATCCACTGATGGTCGGGATGGTTGCATTCGTCCTGTCGATCGCATCGCAATGCGGCGACCTGTTCGAATCGTGGCTGAAGCGCCATTTCGACGTGAAGGATTCGAGCGGTCTGATCCCGGGGCACGGCGGGGTTATGGATCGTCTCGACGGCTTCATTATTGCTGCCGCTGTGGCGGCGCTGATTGGTGTGGCGCGCGGCGGTTTCGACGCGCCCGCCACTGGTCTCCTGGTCTGGTAGTTCATGGTCACACCCGCAATCCCACTGTCCAGTAACGCCGCGCCGGCTGAAGCCGAGCCTCGGACAATCAGCATTCTCGGTGCCACGGGCTCGATCGGTACCAGCACGCTTGATCTGCTGGTGCGCCAGCGCGATCGCTATGCCGTCGAGGCCGTTGCCGCGC
>CAZIKZ010000334.1:0-4913 GCA_964539845.1 uncultured Hyphomicrobiales bacterium | reverse complement strand
GGCGACCGGCTTCCCGATCGCCAAGGTCGCGGCGAAGCTTGCGGTCGGCTACACGATGGACGAGATCGCAAACGACATTACCGGCGGCGCGACCCCGGCCTCGTTCGAGCCAACCATCGATTACGTGGTCACGAAGATCCCGCGCTTTGCGTTCGAGAAATTCCCGGGCGCGTCGCAGGTGCTGACCACCTCGATGAAGTCGGTCGGTGAAGTCATGGCGATCGGCCGCACGTTCCAGGAGTCGCTGCAGAAGGCGCTGCGCTCGCTCGAAACCGGCCTGACCGGTCTCGACGATATCGCGATCGAAGGCGTGAACGAAGGCGACGACAAGAACGCGATCCGCGCGGCGCTCGGCACACCGACGCCCGACCGCCTGCTGCAAGTCGCCCAGGCGATGCGGCTTGGTCAGGACGACGAGACGATCCACGAGAGCTGCAAGATCGATCCCTGGTTCCTCTCGCAGATCCGCGGCATCGTCGACACCGAAGCCGCGATTAAGGCGAAGGGCCTGCCGTCCACGCCGGGCGCGATGCGCCGACTGAAGGCCATGGGCTTCTCTGACGCGCGGCTTGCCAAGCTGACCGGCCTGTCCGTGGCCGACGTCACCGCGAAACGCCACGCACTCGATGTGCGTCCGGTGTTCAAGCGCATCGATACCTGCGCCGCCGAGTTCGCTTCGCCCACGGCCTACATGTATTCCACCTACGAAGCGCCTTTTGCCGGCATGCCGTCGAACGAGGCGGCCCCGTCCGACAAGAAAAAAGTTGTGATCCTTGGCGGCGGTCCGAACCGGATCGGGCAAGGCATCGAGTTCGACTATTGCTGCTGTCATGCCTGCTTTGCGCTGAAGGATGCGGGCTACGAAACCATCATGATCAACTGCAATCCGGAAACAGTGTCGACGGACTACGACACGTCGGATCGACTCTATTTCGAGCCGTTGACAGCCGAAGACGTTCTCGAAATCATCGATGTGGAACGCTCGCGCGGCACGCTGCATGGCGTGATCGTGCAATTCGGCGGGCAGACGCCGCTGAAGCTCGCCGAAGCGCTGGAAACGGCGAATGTGCCGATCCTCGGTACCTCGCCGGACATGATCGACCTCGCGGAAGATCGCGACCGCTTCAAGAAGCTGCTCGATCAATTGGGCCTGAAGCAACCGGAAAACGCGATTGCGACCTCACCCGAGGACGCGCGCAAGATTGCCGGGCAGATGGGCTTTCCGATCGTGATCCGGCCATCCTATGTGCTTGGCGGGCGCGGGATGGAGATCGTGCACGATGTGCACCAGCTAGAGCGTTACCTGGCGCGGCTGATCGGCGATCTCGACCGTCCGTCCGAACTCGTGGTGTCGGCGAAGCGCCCGCTGCTGCTCGACCGCTACCTCTCCGATGCAACCGAAGTCGATGTCGATTGTCTGGCCGACGGCAAGGACGCGTTCATCGCGGGCATCATGGAGCACATCGAGGAAGCCGGCGTGCATTCGGGCGATAGCGCCTGCACGCTGCCGCCGCATTCACTCGATCCGGATACGATTGCCGAGCTCGAACGCCAGACCCGCGCGCTGGCGCTGGCGCTCAAGGTCGGCGGGCTGATGAACGTGCAATACGCGATCAAGGATCGCGAGATTTACGTGCTGGAGGTCAATCCGCGCGCCTCGCGGACCGTACCGTTCGTTGCCAAGGTGGTCGGGCTACCGGTCGCGAAGATCGCATCGCGAATCATGGCCGGCGAAAGCCTCAAGAGCTTCAACCTGAAGCCACCGCACCTCGAACATATCGGCGTGAAGGAAGCAGTCTTCCCGTTTGCACGCTTCCCGGGTGTGGATACCGTGCTCGGGCCGGAAATGAAATCGACCGGCGAGGTCATGGGCATCGCGAGGAGCTTCGAGATCGCTTTCGCGAAGTCGCAGCTCGGTGGCGGCACCCGGGTTCCGCGGTCCGGTACGGTGTTCGTATCGGTACGCGATTCCGACAAGCCACGGATCCTGGAGGCGCTTCGAACGCTGGTAGGCCTTGGATTCCGGATCATCGCCACCTCCGGCACCAAGCGCTACCTGGACGAACACGGCGTGCCCTCGGCGAAGATCAACAAGGTGCTGGAAGGCCGGCCGCACATCGTGGACGCGATCAAGAACGGCGACGTCCAGCTCGTGTTCAATACCACCGACGGTGCCCAGGCGCTGGCGGACTCGCGGTCGCTCCGGACCGCAGCCCTCTTGCATAAAGTGCCGTACTACACCACTCTTTCGGGAGCCGTCGCGGCGGCGCGAGGAATAAAAGCCTTCCTTGAGGGAGATCTCGAGGTCCTGGCGCTGCAGAGCTATTTCGGCGGCCGGAACTGAGCCAGTTCCGGCGTGTTGGTGACGGTTGTTTTTTGACACGAGTTCCGATCGCGTGCCGCACGTTTTGCGTGGGCCTGCGATCAGTTCTTTTGTCTCTGTCTGCCCCAAAGGCCGAGGCTGGCCGCGGGGGCTGGAGGTTGGACGACGATGGAAAAGATTCCGATGACTGCCGCGGGCTACACAGCTCTCGAGACCGAGCTGAAGCATTGCCAGCAGGAGGTGCGACCGCGCATCATTCAGCAGATCACGGAAGCGCGCGGCCATGGCGACCTTTCGGAGAATGCGGAATATCACGCCGCCAAGGAGGCGCAGTCTCATAACGAGGGCCGCATCGCCGAGCTGGAAGACAAGCTCGCGCGCGCCGAAGTGATCGACGTATCCAAGCTGTCGGGCGATACCGTGAAATTCGGTGCGACTGTCACCCTGGTCGACGAGGACACCGAGAAGAAGCAGGTCTGGCAAATCGTTGGCGAGCCCGAGGCGGACGCCAAATCCGGCCGCATCTCCATCTCCTCGCCGCTGGCGCGCGCGCTCCTCGGCAAGAAGAAGGGCGCGAGCGTCGAAGTGGTCACGCCCGGCGGCGCCAAGGCCTATGAGGTTATCAAGGTCGAGTGGCGTTAGGCCGCAGAGACTTTTATCGACCGATTCGTGAGAATCGCCGGGCCCGTGCCCGGCGATTTCTTTTTTTGCGGGGTAAGCGCGGGTTACTTGAAAGTTACCGCTGCAGAAATGCCGCACGCGAGAAATATCGCGCTCTGCCCACGCCGTTGTGAATGCTTCTGCGACCAAAGCCAGATGACAGCGGATTATGTTGTATGAAAGAGCGCGACGTACCGCATTCTCCATCAAACAGGACCCTCCAATGTCACTGAACGACGTCTGCACCACCTGGTCTCCGCGCCTGCTCAGCGTGATGCGCATCATGTCGGGTCTTCTGTTCATGCAGCATGGCACTGCGAAGCTGCTCGGCATTCCGCAAATGGCGATGTTTGCGAAGCTGCAGCCTTTCAGCCTGAGCTGGATCGCCGGCGTGTTTGAGTTGGTCGGCGGCGCGTTGCTGGTGATCGGCTTGTTCACGCGGCCGGTCGCGTTCGTTCTCTCCGGCCTGATGGCTTTTGCCTATTTTCTTTCTCACGCGCCGCGCGGGTTCTATCCGATCGTCAACGCCGGCGAACTGGCCGCACTCTATTGCTTCGTGTTTCTTTATATCTCGGCGGCTGGCGGCGGCTCCTGGAGCGTCGACGCACTGCGCAAGCGCACCTGACGCGTCAGAACGAAACGCGGGAGCGGCGCTGCACTGCAGCCCCGCGCCGCGTGACCCATTGCCCCATGGGGCCCAGTGGTAAAATGCGGTATCGAGAGCTTGAACCTGCCGTCTCGCAGGTGCGACCAAGCTTATCCATGCACCGCCACCCATCCCGGTCGGAGGGTTCCCCATGCACCGTCTCATCGCGCTCGTCATCGCGCCTCTGTTCGCGATCTCCGCTTCGCCCGCCGCCGCAAACGACTCGAAACTCTGCTTCAACATCGACACGCCGCCCGATACCGGAATCGCAGCCTGCAGCCGGCTCATTGCAAGCAAGAGGCTCAAGGGGACCAACCTTGCGGATGCGCATCTTTTTCGCTCTGAATTTTACAACCGGAAGGGCGATTACGATCGCGCGCTGAGCGATGCCGATATGCGGCTGCGGCTCACCCCGGTCGAAGGGGCCTCCTTCCGGCATCGCGCATCGATATGGATCGGAAAGCGCGATTACGACCGCGCCATGCGCGACGCGGACGAAGCGATACGGCTTTCGCCGAAGGACCCTGCCGGGTTCGATATGCGCGCCTTTCTCCTGCTCCAGAAAAAGGACTACGACGGCGCCATTGCCAATTACGATCGGGCGATCGGGTTGGCACCCAAGATACCAAACTTTTATGGAAGCCGCGGCAACGCCTGGATGTTCAAGGGCGATCCGGCGCGCGCAATCGCCGACCAGAACCGCGCGCTCGCGCTCGAGCCGCGCAACGCCGTTCATTTCTTTAACCGGTCGCTGGCCTATCGCGATGCGGGCGAACTCGACAAGGCACTGGCCGATGCCGAAAAAGCCAGTGCACTTAATCCGAAGCTGGTCGAACCGCACGTCTCGCGTGGCCTGATCTACCGGGCGAAGCAGGATTTCCCGCGCGCAAGGGCGGCGTACGATCGCGCGATCGCGATCAACCCGGCGTCACCCGGTGCATGGACCGGACGTGGATTGTTGCACGAGGCAACCGGCGATATCGAGAACGCAAAAAGCGATTTCCAGAAGGCGCTGGATAGCGCCTCCATGCGCGTCGTGGGACGCGACGGCGAGACAACCTATTTCGATGTCGGCTCGATCCGCGATCATGATACGGCGCGCGCGCGTCTTGCGGTGCTGGCTGCAACTGACGGCACCACGACCCGCGCGCAGACGGATGGCGGCGGCCGCCGGGTCGCGCTGGTGATTGGAAACGGCGCATACAAATCGGCGGGTGCGCTCGAAAATCCGGCCAAAGATGCCGTAGCAATCGCGAAAAATCTCAAGGCCATGGGTTACGAGGT
>CAZIKZ010000333.1:0-4930 GCA_964539845.1 uncultured Hyphomicrobiales bacterium | reverse complement strand
CGGCTAGCCTATGCTCCAAAACATTGATCGCTTTTTGAGTCAGACTCTGAGGAGCCGGGCGAAGTCCGGCGTCTCGAAGGATGGGGCCGCCTCGCCATTCGAGACGGGCGCTTCGTGCGCTCCTCAGGATGAGGGCGGAGTGAGACTCGCAAGTGAGGCTTGTCCTCATCTCAGCGCAGCCCGCAATTCCCCGATGCGCTGATCGTAGGCGCGCGCGATACAGGCCGCATCGGTGCAGGCGTTGCGCCCCCTGATCCAGACGCGCTGACCATCGGCCACACCGGGGCGCGAACGCGCGATCCTGTAGAGCGCGTCAAGATCGCGGTCGCGCTGGGCAAGCGCCGGATCGTTGCAGATCGCCTGCTCGATACGCGACAGCTTTCCGCTGCAGGCGAAGCTCGGCTGGACCGGCGCGCCGAGCGCGCGCTGCGGCGGTGCGACGACGGCAACCTGCTGCGAGCCGCCGCCGGGCAATGTCCGCAATTGCGCGATGCGCTGGTCGTAAGCCTGCGCGACACATTGCGACATGTTGCCGGACCCCGTGCAGGCGTTGCGCCGCCGGATCCAGTCGCGCTGCTGGTCGCGCAAGGCGATGCGGTCGCCCTGCTGCAGGGCGTCGGCGAGACGATAATAAGTCTCGGAGAGAATGCGGTCACGCGCCGCCAACCCGGCATCGGCGCAGACCGCCTGCTCGATCGGCGAGGTGCCGGCGCGGCAATCGAAGCTCGGCGTGACGGGTGCCACCTGCTGCGGCGGCAGGCTTGGTGCGCTCGGTTCAATCCGGGGCGGAACCGCGAGTAGCGGCTGTGGCTGCACCTGCGGCGGTGCCGGAGCGACCGCGACGGCTGCACCCGAACGCGGCGGCGCGAAGTAGAAAAGCGGGCCGGACAGTTCGTCGTAATAGGCCGGCCGCTGCTCATGCTTCACGGTGGCGGCCAGTTCCTCGACATCCTCTCGGACTTCGCGCGCCAGATCCGTGATGGCCTTTCCCTCGACCGTGAGCTTCCGCAACAGCGTGCGGGTATAGACCGAGGTCGGCTCACGGTCGTTATCGTCCAGCCGGTCGGCCGCGGTCTGGCCGAAGCCCGCCGAAAACAGGATGAAGAATCCGCCCTGCCCCTTGGCCGGCCGTCGTGACGGTTCGACCAGTCCGCCACCGCGTCCGATCGAGCGGGTGCCGCTCTTCGCATAGGGATTGTCACGGCAGGCATCGACAATGGCGATCTGCACATTCGAGCCGGTTGCACGGATGCGCTCGATCAGCGGCATCAGCGCGAAGGCCTCGTGCTTCAGCCCCTCCTTGTCGACGCGGTCCGGCCGGGGCGCGTCGACCGGCAGAAGATAATTCTCGCCATCAAGCGCGACGCCGTGCCCGGAATAATGGATCAGCGCGATATCGTTCGGGCCGAGCTTGCGTGTGAATTCCGAAATCCCGCTGTTGAATGCGGCCCGGTCCGGGTTTGTGAGCAGCTGGACGTCGAACCCGACCTTTTCCAGCGCGAGCTTCATCGCACGCGCGTCGCCGACCGCCTTCTGAAGCTTCGCGACGTTGATATAATCGTCCGCCCCGATGACCAGCGCGCGGCGGTTCTGCGCGCCGGCTTGCGAGACATGCAAACCGGTCAGGGCAGCCGCCACCGTCAGCGCGGCCAGCAGTCGGACCGTCGATTTCACCATGAATCCGCTCCGAACCGGAACGACTTAGCACAAATTGCCCCGACCCGGGAAAGCTTGCCAAATACACGCGGCGATCAATTTCCAGACATCGCGGCCGTGACTATGTAACTGCCTGTCAACTTCACTCGTTATGTATGGCTGCACCCCTTCCCCGGAGACGTTCCCATGAGCGCCGACAAGACCAAACCCCGCCTCGCGACCCCGACCGATCTCGGCGGCAACGCCACCAAGGATATCAGCGGCGCCCTGAACGCCCTGCTCGCCGACACCTTCGCGCTGTATCTCAAGACCAAGAACTTCCACTGGCATGTCAGCGGTCCGAATTTCCGCGACTATCACCTGATGTTCGACGAACAGGGCGACCAGATCTTCGCAATGACCGACGTGATCGCCGAACGGGTCCGCAAGATCGGCGGCACTACGCTGCGCTCGATCGGCGACATCGCGCGTCACCAGCGGCTGTCCGACAATGATGCCCCCTATGTCGACGCCCAGGACATGCTGGCGGAGTTGCGCGAGGACAATCAGCGCTTCATCACCGCGATGCGCCAGGTGCACGGGATCTGCGACGAGCATGGCGACGTCGCGACCGCGAGCCTGCTCGAGAATTTCATCGACGAAAGCGAGCGGCGCGTGTGGTTCCTCTACGAGGCCGGCCGCCCGGCGACAGCGACCGGGCAGTAGGTCGCGGCGGCCCTCATATCGGCTTCATGCTGAGGCGTATTGCGAAGCAATGCGTCTCGAAGGATGGGGGCGGAGTTCAGATCGCCCCCACCTCACTCATGATCGCCTTCGCGATCGGCAGACGCCGGCCAAGATCGGCCGGCGTTTTCACGTCGAGATTGAGCGCGAACACCGACGAATCCTCGCCGCGATCGACATAGCCGACGACCCAGCCGAGCGCCGCCTTCTCGCCCGCAGTGCCGTCGATGCCGACCGCACCGGTCTTGAAACGCATCTGACCGTTGGACACGGCTTCGGCCTGAATGATGTCGCGGCCAATATCCAGACTACGCTGCGACAGCGGAAGATCGCCGCGGCGCAGCCGGTCTAGAAACGCGATCTGCTCGAGCGCTGTGATCTTCAGCGGTCCGTCGAGCCAGAACCGGTCGATCTGCGCACCGATATCGCGATTGCCGTATCCAAAAGCCGTCAGATAGCGCGTCATGCGATCGGAGCCGATCCGGCGCGCAATCTGCTGAAACACCGGCACGGCGGACACCGCCATGGCGCTTCGCAGCGTGTGATCCTTATTCCACGCCTCGATCGAACGCGTCTGGCCATCCCAGCGGATGACCTCCTGGTCGCCGTCCGCAACGACGCCGGTTTCCAGCGCAATCAGCGCATGGGGGATTTTGAAGGTCGATGCGGGGACGTAAGACAGTCGCGCCCGGCTTTCGTCATTGACGATCAGCTTATTGTCACGCGGGCGAAACACCACGCAAACGCCGGACGTACCGGCCTCGCTGAAGCGCGCGCTGAATTCAGGCCGGACGTCGATTTCCACCTCGGCGCGTGCAATCGCCGGCCATGCCAGCGCACCTGTGAAACCCAAGGCGAAACGTCGACGGTCGATCATGATCATTCGCGGGATAAAGCGGGATCACGTGGCGCAATCATGGCAAATCGCCATGCCATTGGCAGATTGCGGAGCCGCTGAATTATCGAACGTGCGCGAGAACGGTCGTCGCCGCTTTCATGTCCGCGTCACGATACGCGCGCCGCTCCATCGCCAGCGTATCGCGGCCCCATTGCTCCATCTGCCAGTCTTCGTCGACATGCGCAGCCTTCCACGCATTGTTCGCATCAATCGCGCCCTGGGCGAGCGCCAGCGCAATGAGCGCCGAACCGGTCAACGTCATCACCGAATGCGCGGCCCCGAGCCGCCACGCGTCGGACGGAATTACTTTCGCCGCAGCGCCGATCGCTTCTTCCGGCTGCGCAGCAAAGACCACGCCCTCAACCATGATGAAGCGCGCACCGAGTTCGTCCGCGGCCCAGCGCACGATCGGATCCCAAGCCTCCGCCTGACGCTCGGTCAATCCTTCCGGACCATCGGCGCGATAGAACAGCAGATCGGAGCCGAGATATTTTACGATCTCGCCCCGCACCTCGTCCGGGTTATCGGCAACGCCGTCGATGATCGAGTTGGCGAGTCGTGTCAGCGGCATATGCGCCGGATCGATCACGTCGGTCTGCGCCTGCCATTCGCCGGCGATGGCCCGAGCGAGTTCGCGCGTGGGCGCAGCGAGCGGGCGTCGCGCCGGCGTGCGGACCGGCTTGCCATCAAGCATGACCACCCAGACGCCACCCTCTTCCGTGACAGCCGCGTCTTTATAGAATCGCTTGCGCAACTTCGGGCGTACACTGCGCCGCGCGGCGTCCATCGGATCGAGCGGTTCGCCCTTGAAAATGTCCTCGAAAATATCGCGCATCAGAAAATCCAGCGACTGTCAGGCAGGCACCCGCGCAACCATAAAAGCGTCGATCCGGCGTGCGAGTTCCATGAAATCGGAGACCATCTCGGATGCGCCGGTCTCGGCCAGCATGCTTTGCTGATGATAGCCCCAGGTCACGCCAATCGCGTGCACACCTGCCGCCCGCGCCATCTCCATATCGTAAGTGGTGTCACCGATCATGACCGTGTCCTGCGGCTCGGCGCCTGCGTCACGCATCGCATCGAGGATCATCCCGGGATGCGGCTTGGACGGCGCATCGTCCGCCGTCTTGATGGTCGCGAAATACGGCAAGAGATCATGATGTGTGAGGATGGCCCGCACACCGCGCTGCGACTTTCCGGTCGCGACACCGAGCAGACAATCCTCGCGTGCGGTCAGATCAAGCAGCGTCTCGCGTGCACCCGGGTAGAGCGGCTCCTGATGCTCGGGCGAATGCCGCAGCTCGAAGAACGCCTCCTTGTAGCGCTCGATCAAACCCTCGACCGGAAAGTTCGCCGCCCCCTCACCCAGATTGTCGAACGCCTCGCGCAGCGACAGGCCGACGATCGACAACACCCGCTCGCGCGGCGGACAAACGATCTCATGCGCGTCATAGGCGCGCTGCATGGCGGCACAGATCATGTGCTGGCTGTCGACCAACGTGCCGTCGCAATCGAATATGATGAGTTTCAGCGTTCAACTCCGCGTGACCTGAATCAGGATTGGCTCCGATCGCCTCACGCGTTGCCACGATTACGCAACGGAACCATTCCACTTTGGTATGACGCCGCCTTGTGCAATGCACAAGTCTTATC
>CAZIKZ010000332.1:0-4964 GCA_964539845.1 uncultured Hyphomicrobiales bacterium | reverse complement strand
TCCGATTGCACGAAAAACAACGGAAAATGGGAACTCAAGAACGAGTCCACCTGGAACGGCTGCGTATGGGACCGCGACCAGAGCTACGACGTCAACAATTCGGCAGCCAGCATCAACCTGAAACCAACATTGTATTCAGCTCATCAGGCCAGCAATTGCCCGGTCCCGATGATGACGCTGACGAACGACTGGAGCGCGCTCAACACCAAGGTCGACTCGATGCAGCCGACCGGCAATACCAACGTGACGATCGGCCTGCAGATGGCGTTTCAGATGCTGTCGCCGGTGGCCCCGTTCAACGCTACGGCACCAAAGAACGATCTCGACAAGGTCATCATTCTGCTGACCGACGGTGACAATACGCAAAACCGGTGGTCGACCAGCCAGTCCAGTATCGACAATCGCACCAAGCTCGCCTGCGCCAATGTCAAGGACGCGAATATAAAGCTCTATACGGTGCGGGTGATCAACGGCAACGCGACGCTCCTGCGGGACTGCGCGACGACCCCGAGCATGTATTACGACGTGCAGAACGCCGCTCAGCTCTCAAGCGTGTTCGCGACCATCGCACAAAACCTCGCCAATCTGCGGCTGGCAAAATAAGCCAGCGCAAAAAACAAAGCCCGGCCGAACGGCCGGGCTTTTTATTGACGCGTAACGCGGGGCGGTTACTTGCCCGACGTCATCTTGGCGAGATAGCCTTCGTACGGCTTGTAGGCTTCCTTGGCGAGATCGACATAAAGCTCGCCCAGCTTGGTCGCCTGCGCGACAAAGCCTTCATAAGCACCCTTGACGTACTCTTGCTGAATCTCGACAGCCTTTTCGAGCGACTTCGCGCCGAACAGCTTTTCCATCACTGCCGTGCTGTCCTCGAACGCCTTCTTGGAATAGTCGACGCTCTCAACAGCGATCGCCTGAACACCCTTCGACAAAGTGCCGAACGCGTTCATGCTGGCATCGACGCTTTCCTTGCCGAATTTCTGCATGTCATCAAACGTCTTGGCATCGAATTGATTCATGTTCATTGCCCTTTGCACCCGGCCGCGCGGCCGCGTCCACGACGCCACCGCAGGCCACTAGTCAGCTAGTTATGCTGCATTGCACAAAAAATCAAGTTCATCTTTTGCGACGCACTAAAGGAGCATTAACCATCGGATTTTATTAACTTTTTAGCAACGCCACGCTCCTACCTTGATTGACAGTGGATTATCGGCCGCGCCCGGCGCTGCCGGGATCGTTCGACCGCCCTTGGGGGAAGTCACATCGGGCGCGATCAGCGCCGTAAGCGAGCGGGAACGGGTTGACCATGTATCGCGTATCGACCGGAGCCTCGCTGGGGCTACGTTGCGGTGTCGTCGTGTTGGCCTTTGCCTTCGTGGCCTTGTCCTTGTCGGCGACCGAAGCCGACGCGCGAAGCAAACGGAAAATCTTCAAACGCAGCGCGCCCGCGGCAGCGACCTCCGATGCGCGCTACGCGGACATCGTGGTGGACGCCAATAGCGGCGACGTCCTGCATGCGACAAGCGCGGACGCCATCCGTCATCCGGCGTCGCTCACCAAGATCATGACACTCTATATGTTGTTCGAGCGGCTCGAAGCCGGGCGCGTCAAGCTCGACACGCAGATGGACGTTTCGGCCCACGCCGCCAGCCAGGCGCCGACCAAGCTCGGGGTGCGCCCCGGTCAAACGCTCATGGTCGAGGACGCGATCAAGGCACTGGTGACGAAATCCGCCAACGACGCGGCCGTGGTGATCGCAGAGCACATCGCCGGTTCCGAAGATGAATTCGCGAAGCTGATGACGCGCAAGGCCCGCGCGCTGCGCATGTCGCGCACCGTCTACCGGAATGCATCGGGATTGCCGGACACCGGTCAGGTCACGACCGCACGCGACCAGGCCTTGCTCGGCCTCGCGATTCAGGATCGCTTTCCGCGCTACTACCGCTATTTCGCGACCCAGAGCTTCGTCTATCGCGGCGTCCGCATGTCCAACCACAACCGGTTGCTTGGACGCGTTCCCGGTGTTCACGGCATCAAGACCGGCTACATCCGCGCGTCCGGATTCAATCTCGTCAGCGCCGTTGATCGCGGGGACCGCCGCGTGGTCGCGGTGGTGCTCGGCGGCACCTCGGCCGGCGCACGCGACGCGAAGATGCGCAGCCTGATCGAGCAGAAAGTATCGCTCGCGTCGGTGAAACGTACGGCGCCGAAGATCGTTGAGGTCGCCGACGCCTCTGCCGCTGCGCCCACAATGCAGGCTTCGCCGTTCCCGTTACCCGAAGGTCAGCCGCAAGCCCCGCAAGCTCGCGTCGAAAAGCCGGTCCGCGTCGCTGCGGTCACGGCTCCTTCCAGAGTCGCAGCACCGGCCGTGAAGTCGGACACCCGTGTAGTCGATGTCCGCAATGCATCGTTACAGGTCGAGCATCCGGTCCCCGGCTCGACTGAGCCGATCAAGCCGCATCTCGTCAAAACCTTCTCGGTCAAAGCCGGAGCAATGAAAACCGTCACGGCCATGTCGATGCTCGCGCCCGAGCCGATTGCAGCCCGCAACTCACTCATATCGGCACCGGCTGCGCAGGAATCCGAAGCCCGCAGCGATGCTGCTCTTCGGCCGGAACCCGACGCCCTCCCGCCAGCACCGCGCGGCGCGCGGCCCGGCGTGCTCGGCGTATTGAGCAGCAAGGACCTCGCTCAACCGCCGGCCCGGCAGACTGTAACGGCATCGATCGCCCCGGTCGCGACGGCCGCTGCCGCCCGGGAAGCCGTAAGCTCGGCGCCCACGGCTGCGCAGGTTTCCGATCGCAAGCCGCGGACCAGCGGCTGGATCATCCAGGTCGGAGCTTTCGAGGACAGGGACGAAGCGCGCGAGAAACTCGCAGACGCGAAAAGCAAGGCTGGTAACCTTCTGAAAGGGGCTGAGCCTTATACTGAGATCTTCTCCAAGGGAGAGCGACGTTACTACCGCGCGCGCTTCGCGGGACTGCAGGAAAGTGCGGCCGGTCAGGCTTGCAAGGAATTGAAGAGAAGCAAGATCGCCTGTTTCGCAGCCAAGAACTGAGTTGGACTGAACGTAGTTGTTCGTTGCGTTTGAGTGGGGTGCTAGTGATGGCGTTTGAGAAGAAGATCCTTGGCCTGATTGACCCGCGCCGCGAGATACGTCGAGCCCCCCTGATCGGGATGGAGTTTCTTCATCAGCGCACGATGCGCACGCCCGATATCGGCAGCGCTCGCCCCCGGCTGAACGCCAAGGATCTGATAAGCCTCCTCTTCCGTCATTTTTCCGCTGTTGATGTCAGCCGGCCCCGCTGCCGCACCCGCATCCGTGTGCTCACGCCAGCTGGGATCCCGGCGATCAAGATACGCCATCAATAGCGCACGGCTTTCCTCATCGATCTCGGGCAACAGCGACATCAGCGCCGCCACATCGAGCGCATCGAGCGTCACGCCCTCCATGCGTCCTTTCAAAATTCGCCCGCGCATCGCGCCGGTATCGTGATCAAGCTCCATCTCGATGAAGTCGGCACGGACCTTCGAGATCTGTCCGGTAGTCTTGTTCATGCGCTTGGTGAGGCTCGCCATGCCCGGCACCCAGCCAAGCAGTGACATTCCCGCAAAGCCAAGCGGCACCGCAAGTCCGACTTGCCCGCGTGCGGTGAGGAACACCGCGCCTGCAAGCGCCGCAATACCGCCGCTCTTGCGCAGCACCTCCGCGGCCACTCTGGGATCGACGCGCGCGAAGCCGTACATCGCCCATACCGCAATGAGCAGCACCACAACGCCAAGAATGATTGGGCCCATGATTCAGTTCGTCCGGATCAGCTCATCTGCCGCAACAGCTTTTGCGCGCCACCGCTGCGTCGCGCAGACAGATCGGTGAGCGCCTTCATGCCGCCCGCGGCATAAGCCGCGGCAGCCCGTAGAAGTTCGGCAAGTTCCAGCGCGGCACCTGGCGAAAAGCGCGCATAGGCACCGCGGCTCAGCCGGGCCATCTCGCGATAGGCATTCTCGGCGACCACATCGGATCCCTCCTGGAACATGAAGGCGGGTACCCCGAGCAGACCGAGTTCACCGGCGGCGGCACAGAGGTCGTCGATCGGCTCTTCCATGGCATCGCCGACATAGACTAGGGCCTGCACCTTGCGCTTCTCGCATTCCTTGCGGACGTGTTTCAGAACGCGGCCGATCTGGGTATGACCGCCGCGGCAATCGATCTTCTCCATCAGCGAGCCGAGCCGCTCGGGCTGCGTCACCCAGTCCGAGGCGCGGCATTCGTTGAGGCCGCGAAAATAGACGAGTTGCACGTCGAGACCGCCGATCTTGGCCGCCTCCTCGAACATCTGCGCCTGCAACTGGCAGGCGGAGTCCCAGGTCGGCTGCCGGCTCATGGTCGCATCGAGCGCAAAGACCAGCCGGCCGCGCTGACCGGCCACGACCGCCGGCGACATCTCCCGCACCCTGGCGAGAAAGACGTCGATCTCGGCGCGCGACGCCACCGGCTGCCCGGAGTCCGTCTTCGAAATCTTGGTATCGGGACGATCCTTGCTCATCTGCGCCTGTGATCTCGCGGCGTCGCTGCGACTCCGTCTGCTCAATATATATGTCTTCAACGCGCGCAAGGTGCGCAACATCGCCGCGACACGCCATCGCGGGCAATTTTACTTAAGGATTTCAGTGCCTAAGGGCTGCGATCCTGCCTGCCCGGGGTTTGGGGACGCCTGAAGGGTTCCGACGGCGCCCGGCGCTCACAACGGTCAGTCGAGCAGGTCGTGCGTTTCCAGCGGCTTGTGGCCGGAATTGAACCATTCCGCGCGGGCGGCCGCGCGGCGGCGGCCCTTCTCGTCGATCGGCAGCATCAGCGCCTTGAGGAGCCCCTGAACCTCTTCGCGCGCCGTGACATGCGACATATTCGGGCGGGTCCCGAGGGTCGTCTCGTTGATATCGTCGAGCGCGGTCAGGCCGCGCGG
>CAZIKZ010000331.1:0-4967 GCA_964539845.1 uncultured Hyphomicrobiales bacterium | reverse complement strand
GTTTTCGAGGGCGAGCGGAGCGTGTTGATGAAGCGCCGTGAGTTCTGGGCGCACAAATGATCCCAAACAGCGGGTTTGGCGCTCTGTGCGGCGTCGTTGTGCTCGACATGACGCGGATGCTGTCCGGGCCCTATGCAAGCATGTTGTTTGCGGATCAGGGTGCGACGGTCATCAAAGTCGAACCGTTATTCGGCGATGATACGCGCAAGCTGCATCCGTTTCCGAAGGCCGACGGTGCGCTCGAATTCGGTGCCTATTATCAGAGCATCAACAGGAACAAGCTCGATATCGCGATCGATATCAAGCACAGAGAAGGGCAGACCATCATTAAACGTCTGGCAGAAAAGTCAGACATTCTGCTGGAAAACTTCCGCGTTGGCGTCATGGAGCGCATGCAGCTGGCCTATGAGCAGCTGCGCGAGATCAATCCGCGGCTGGTTTATGGGGCGATTCGGGGCTTTGGAGACCCGCGGACGGGTGCAAGTCCGTATCAGGACTGGCCGGCCTATGACATCGTCGCACAGGCGATGGGAGGGGTCGTCGGCATCACGGGCCCGAAAGGCGGCGTTCCGACAAAGGTCGGCCCCGGTATCGGCGACACGATTCCTGCGATTTTCTGCGCGTTTGCGACGTTGTCGGCGCTGCATCATGCCCGTGCGACCGGTCAGGGGCAGTTCGTCGACGTTGCGATGGTCGACGCGATCCTCGCGATGTGTGATCGGCCGGTCTATCAATATTCCTATCAGGGCAAGGTTGCCGAACCGGAAGGCAACGGGCACCCGGAATTCGCGCCGTATGGTCTGTTCGAGGCCGCCGACGGGTTTGTCGCGATCGGCTGTCCGCGCGATGATTTCTGGGCGACTTTCTGCAAGATCATGGGCCGGCCCGAGCTTGGGTCTGCTCCTGGCTTCGAGACCATTGCCGCGCGCCGGGACAATGCGGTGCAGGTCAACGCCATCGTCGGGGAATGGGCGGTCAAGAAGACCAAGACCGAGCTGACAAAACTGCTGGGCGGCGTCATCCCCTACGGCCCGGTCAATACCGCGGCCGATCTTTACAGCGATCCGCACGTAGCGGCGCGGGACATGCTGCGCGAGGTCGAGCATCCAGGGTCCGGCCGTGGCTATGTGATTGCCAACACGCCGATCCGGATGACCGAGACGCCTGGAGGCGTCAACGCACGGGCGCCGCTCCTTGGCGAGCATAGCGACGAAATCCTCCGCTTCGCCGGATACGAAGACGATCAGATCGCCTCATTGCGTGATCGCGCGATCATCAAGTGACTGAACATCAAACTGAATGGAGTCCGGGATCATGAGCAAAGTATCGCGCCCGAGCCGTCTGCGCAGGTGTGAACTCGCAGTGCCTGGCAGCAGCGATCGTATGATCGAAAAAGCTGCGGCGATGGATATCGACATGATCTTCCTCGATCTTGAGGATTCGGTCGCACCTACTGAAAAAGACAATGCACGCGAACGTGTCATCAAGGCTCTCGGATCATACGACTGGAAGCCGCGTACGATTTGCGTTCGGATCAACGATCTCGAAAGCCCGCATGCCTATCGGGATATCATCGACATTGTGGAACGGGCCGGTGACAAGCTGGACCTCATCATGATTCCGAAGGTGCGGCGCGCTGCCGACGTGCAATGGGTCGACGTTCTCCTGAATCAGATCGAAGCGCGGACCGGACTGAAGAAACGCATCGGCCTGGAAGTGCTGATCGAGGAGGTCGAGGCTATGATGCGTGTCGAGGAAATCGCGGCCTCATGCGATCGCCTCGAGGCGCTGATTCTGGGCTTCGGCGATTACTCCGGCTCGCAGGGTGTGCCGCTCTACGAACTGATGCGAAATGATCCCTATCCGGGCGATATCTGGCATTACGCGCGCAACAAGGTCGTCGTCGCTGCGCGAGCACACGGGCTCGATGCGGTCGACGGCCCCTATTCCAACATCCGCGATTCCGATGCCTACCGGATCGACGCCAATCGCGGGCGTATGCTTGGTTTTGTAGGAAAATGGGCGTTGCATCCCTCGCAGGTTGCGATCGCCAATGAGGTCTTCAGTCCGAAGCCGGAAGAGGTCGAGCGCGCCCGCAAGATCGAGAAGGCGCTGCGCGAAGCTCAGGCCAAAGGGCAGGGCGCGATTGAGGTTGACGGCGAGTTCGCCGATGCCGCTTCCATGCGGCTGTTGCAGCCGATCCTCGATCTGGCTGCCAAGGTCGGGATGTAGAACGCAGGAGCGCCGTCAATTCATGACGGCGCTTGCGCGGCGGAACATGCCGTTGATGGTACGCACCGAGTCGATCCCGGCGGGATCGACCAGATATTCGAACAGTTCGTCCGCCGCATCCTGGTTCGCAAACATCGCGCAAGTGTGAAACTTCTCGCGCAGGGTATCGATCGTCACCGGGTTGCGCGCGTGTCCGCGTGCCCGTCGAATTGCCGCACTCTCAAGCCGTTCACCGCTCCTGGTGTGAAGCACGACGTGATCCGACGGCGCGAACAAGGGTTCTTCGCCATCGAGTTCATCCGTCAGGATCAATTCAGACCGGCCGATCAGCGCCTGGATATCGTCGCGTTTCACGTAGTCATCGTTCAGGTCCGCCAGTGCGACTTTGCCCGTCAGAAGTGCGGAGGCGACGACAAATTCGGCGCTGAAGCGCGCCTCTAACGCGTCCTTCGGACGGCTGAAGCGCAGCGCGAGGGCTTGGCCGCGTCCGATATGGATCTGCAGCTTCTCGATCGTGTCCGCAGCCGGGCTATAGCGGCTCCGCAGATCGAGCGCCGCGTCGATGCTTCGCTGGGCTGCATGGCATACCGGATGCAGCTTGATATTGAGTCCCTCGCGCTCGATCGCCCAGTTGCGGCCAAACTGAGGTTCCGTATCGAGGTCCACACGGCCTGCTGGCGCGAACGCCTTCAGAAAGCCGAGCCGGTTCTCCAGCCCATCGTCAGCAGCCGTGATGCCGCGTGCAGCATAGCGCGCTGCCTGGATGCCGTTCTGCACCGCGCGACCGACCTGCAGATGTTTGGCGAGGCTGCCGAAATTCGCGACGATCCCCGACGACATGCTCGCTGCCAAAGAAAGCGCGGAGCGTGTCTGGGTGGCGTCGAGTGACAGCAGGTTGCACGTTGCGGCAGCGGTTGCGATCGGGCCGAAGATGGCGGTCGGATGCAGCCCTTTCGCATGGAGCGGGTCCAACTGGCGTCCAATCAGATCGGCCCAGATCTCGTACCCGGCCACATAGGCCGAAAGCAGCCGCTTTCCGTCCGCGCCGGTTGTCTCGCCGACTGCAAGGACCGCAGGGACGAGGACAGCACTCGGATGGCCCGACAACCCGGTGTCGTCGAAGTCCAGCGCATGTGCCGCGGCACTGTTGATCAGCGCGGCAATGTCGGCGCGAGCAAAGCGCTGCCCGAACAAGATCGCGGCCTCGCCGCTGGGCTGGCTGCCTTCGATGTCATTGAGCAGGTCCACGACGGGCTCGTTCTGTCCGGCTGCAATGACCGCCACGCAATCGGCGAGCCCGAAACCGATCGTGGTCGCGGCCGCCGCGGGCAAATTCTCAAAGGTCAAACTTGCGGCAAAGTCTGCCGCCTGTTGCGTCAATTTCACCATGGCATCCGGTCCGATTTCATTCGCCGGCAATATCTCATAATTACGAGCCGCAGGGCGCTGATGGTTACATCACGGTTGTGATTTTGTGGTCGCTGCTTGCGGCATCCCGCGTCATCCGTTGACAGTCCGCGCGAAAGACGAAACCCTTGAACATCCTTTTCTCTGATCGAGCCGGGAGATCGGGTTTATCGTTATGCTTGGGAGCCGAGTCATGCGAAGCGGTTACATCACCAACTTGTCGCGTAAGGCGTGCATCGCGGTCGCGCTCGCAATCGGAGTGGCCTCGGTCCCGGCTGATTTCAGCTGGGCGCAGTCGTCGTATCCGTCGCGTCCGATTTCATTGATCGTCGGTTATCCGCCCGGATCGTCGAGCGACACGCTCGCGCGCACGATCGGCGAGAAGATGGCGGCTTCGATGGGGCAGCCGGTGGTCGTCGAGTCGAAATCCGGCGGCAGCGGCAATGTCGGAACGGCCTTCGTGGCGCGCTCGGCGCCTGACGGCTACACGTTGCTGCTCAGCACCGACAATCCGATCACGACGAACGTGCATCTCTTCAAGGATTTGGGATTCGACCCGGTCAAGGATTTCATCCCGCTCACGGTGGCTGCGACCAACATCATCTGCGTGGTGGGAGCCCCCAATTTCCCGCCAAACTCGCTGCCGGAGGTGGTCGCCTACGCCAAGGCCAATCCTGGTAAAGTGACGTTCGCAACCTCGGGCATTGGCTCGCCGCATCATCTGATCGGTGAATCGATCAAGACGAAGACCGGTACCGATATCGTTCACGCGCCTTATCGCGGTGGTGGACCGGCTCTTGCCGACGTGCTGGGCGGGCATGTGCCGATGGGAATCGTCAGTCTTTCCGCCGCGCTGCCGTATATCGGAACCGACAAGCTGAAGATTTACGCGATCTCGGAGCGTGAGCGCTATTCGGCGATTCCCAATATTCCGACGATTGCTGAAACGTTCCCGGGTTTCTCACTGACGTCCTGGCTTGGCTTTGTAGTGCCGTCGCAAACACCGGCGGACATCGTTGCAAGACTCAACAAGGAAGTGGTTCAGGCACTCAAGAATCCGGATGTGATCAAGCGTCTGACCGCGATGGGGTTAACTCCGGTCGGAAATTCGGTGGAAGAGGCCAGGAAGATGATAGCCGAGGATCTCAAGCTCCGCGGTGACATCGTCAAGGCCGCAAATCTGCCGCTCCAATAGCCGCTCCTGTTTGCTTGTAATTGTAACGCATGGTTCAGATTTCGGAATCGGTTGAGTTTGATCGTCCCGCGTCCGTGATCTGGCCGCTTATCTCGCAACCCGAACTGGTCGCGTCCTGTATCCCGGGCGCGAC
>CAZIKZ010000330.1:0-4976 GCA_964539845.1 uncultured Hyphomicrobiales bacterium | reverse complement strand
AGCTTCTCGACTGCGAGATTGGCGATCTTGTGCTGCTCGCACTGAACCACAAACGGATAGGCGGTGTCGTTCTTGAGGACTGCGTGGTCGAATTCGGCCACCACGCTTCGCGACGGCCGATCCCAGAACTGGAAAGTCTGTGCGACCAGGCCGCGCGCGATCACGTCGTCAAGAAGCCCGACGGCTGCCAGCATTTCCAGGGTCGCCGGATGGAGGGTAGAGGCACGGGGAGCGTCGTTGACGCTCTCGCCAGCTTCGAATACGCGGACCGGAATTCCGCGCTGTGCCAGTGCGAGCGCCGTGATCACACCGACCGGCCCGCCGCCGGCCACCAGAACGGGAGCCTCATTCATGGGAGCCTCCTGCTACTGTTTGATGCCGGCGAGGCCGACCGCCTCGGCCCAGATCGCAACGTCACGCGCGAGCATCGCCTTGTATTCCGCAGGCGAATTGCCCAAGGGATCGACGCCGAATTCGGACAGGCGTGCGGCGAATTTCTCATCCTTCACGGCGGCCGCGATTTCGGCCGCGATCTTTTCGACGATGGGCATCGGCGTGTTGGCGGGCGCCATCAGGCCGTTCCAGGTCAGGACGGTGAAATCCGGGTAGCCTGACTCCGCGACGGTCGGAACCTCTTCGGCAAGCGGGTTACGCTTGTCGGATGACAGCGCGAGCATGCGAATGTTGCCGGCCTTGGCTTGCGGCAGAGCGTCCGAGAAGTTGGAGAACATCGCCGGGATGTGGCCCGCCACGACATCCGAGAGCGCGGGAGCGTTGCCCTTGTAGGGCACATGCGTCATCTCGAGTCCGGCCTTCTTCAGGAACAGCGCCATCGACAGATGATTGAGGCTGCCGATGCCGGCCGACCCATAGCTCAACTCCCCCTTGCGGGCGCCGACATAGTCCACGAATTCCTTCAGCGTCTTGACCGGAATATCCTTGTTGACGACGATCACGAATGGATTGGTCGCGATGTTGCTGATCGGCGTGAAGTTCTTGATCGGGTCGAAGCGCACCTTATTAATGGCAGGCACGATCGCCATGACGGGGAGGGCCGCGATCAGCAGTGTGTGTCCATCCGGCGCGGCCTTGGAGACCATCTCGGCTGCGATAGCGCCACCGGCGCCGGGACGGTTCTCGATGACAAACGACTTGCCGAATGCGTTGCTGAGACGCTCCGCGGTGATGCGCGCGATGCCGTCCGTGTTGCCACCCGCCGCGAACGGCACGATCAGCGTGACCGGTCGCTGAGGCCAGTCGGCCTGGGCATGAACCGGCGAGGGGAATGCTGCCGCGGTCGCTATGGCTGCGGCGACGAAAGCGGCGCTGGTCAGGAATTGGCGGCGAGTACTCATTGCATGAACTCCGTTTAAGATGTCAGAGACCGCGAGCGGCGAGCCACTTCACCAGCGTGTCGGCGAGCGGCTGTTCGTTTCCGTCGAAATAGTGACCTTTGAGGCTGGGAGCGCGGCTGTTCGGCAGCACCACCAGTTCGATGCCTTTGACGAGCGAGCCTTCGGAATGCGCTGCATCGAGCAGCGAAGCCGGTTCGAAAGGCTGAATGAGAATGTCGGCCTGATCGCGAACGATAAGGATCGGTTGCGGCACCTGCTTGATCCACATTGTGCCGTCGGCGACGCTCGACTTGCTCCAGCGGTAGGTCAGGAAATGCTGTGCGGTCACCGGTACCTGCTGGCCGGTGAAGTATTGCATTTTCAGGTCGAGCGGCTTGTCCAGTGAGCCGTTGCGGTAAGCGTCGAACGCAGCGGCGATCAGCTTCTGGAACTGCGGTTCGTTCTGAACCAGGATGTTGCGCGTCTTCCACGGCAGGTTGCCGAACGGACCAAGAAGGATGACGCCCTTGATGTCCTTGTCCCAGTTGCTGGCGGCGTAGAACTGGACCTGGATATTCCCGAGGCTGTGTCCCTGCAGAACGATGCGGCGATAACCCAAAGCGCGGGCCGTATAGACCGCGGCTTCGATGTCGCGCCGGACGTCGAAGAAATTCTCGGTGTTGATTTTGTCGTCATGCTGCCGCGTATCGATGGCGAGCGCGGCATATCCCTTCTCGGCGAGCCGCGAGCCGAGCGCGCTTTCCGGCGCGCGCTTGTAGCTGCCGCCGCTGCCATGGATCATGACGACCATGGTTGTATCCGCCGGTGTTTTCCCGGCTGGCTGCCAGAGGGCTCCCTTGATCGCGTTGCCGTCAATCGCCTTCAGAGTCAGGAAGCGAAGGTCCACGCCATCCTTTGCGGCGAAGTCATCCGATAACCCGCCCGGACGCGCGGTCACCTCGTAAGAGACGCTCGCGGCGGTTTCGGCCACCGCCCCAGTCGGCCATACAGATGAAGACAGAACGACAGCGGAAAGTGCGGATGCGAAAGCAAGACGACGCATGACTTTTACTCCTTGCCTGAAACGCTCTTCTCGTAGAAATGCAGTTCGTACAGCAGACAGCCGGTTTCCGACTTGAAGGGGCCGTGGACTGCGCCCGGCGGGCGGCAGGCATAAGTCGGTGCCGTGAAGCGTTCTCCGCCGTTTCCGTTGGCGTCGTTCCCGACAATCAGATCGCCCGACATCAGGTAGACTTCTTCCCAATGGTCATGGACGAACGGTGCGGTGGTGTATTCGCCCGGTGCGAACCGCAGGAGCCGGGTGCGGCTGCCGCATTTGTTCGTTTCGTCGAGATCGCTGGTCAGGATCTTCTGCTGGATTCCGGCGGGATAACCAGGCGGAGAGGCCCAGCCTTCGTTCATATCGAGGGCGAAAAATTCGAGATGAGGTTTTGTCATGGGTTACCCCGCTCGATATAGCGCGTGACGTTGCGACGGAAGGAATCGATGTGGTCGATCATTGCCTTTGCGGCGGCGTCGGGATTATGAGTCCTGATCGCCTCGAAGATTGCGCGGTGCTCCTTCTGGACCTCACGATGATGCTCATGCGCGGTGAGGGAAATGAACCAGAAGCGCAGGGAGCGTTCGTGCAGGTTCTGCAGAATTCCTGACATGACGGCATTCTTTGCAGCCCGTGCCAGCGCGATGTGAAACTCGCGATCGAGCAGCATCATCTGCTCGATATTGCGGACCTCGGCCCACGCGTCGGCGCGGTTCAGGATATCTCCGAGGACGGAGATATCGATGTGATCGGCGCGTTCGGCAGCAAGCCGCGCGCAATAAGGTTCGTTGATCCGACGCGCGTCGATGATCTGGGCGACTTCGTCGAGGCTGACCGGCTTCACGATCACACCTTTGCGCGGGATGACTTCGAGCAGTCCATCCTGGGTGAGCCGATCGATCGCCTGATGCACCGGCGTACGGCCGATCCCGATCGTGGCGGAGACAAACGCTTCGTTGAGGTAGTCGCCCGGCTTGAATACGCAGGTGATGATGCGATGTTTGATCGCGTCATAGGCCGCATCCCGAAGCGAGGGTGAGGTTGGGGCTACGACGGTCAGGGGCGCCGGCGTCCAGGGGGATTGCTGAACCTGCTTGGAGTTGCGCTTCTGCTTCATGATGCGCGCCGTCAGCTGACAGTCGGCAAAACGGTGATGTCGTAGCCGCAGCGGATCGTTCGCCGCAGAACCGGGTCGGTCAACTCGCACTCGAACCGACCGGCCGGGCGAATGCCTCCGATGGCGGCAAGTGTTCCGCAGAACATCAATGTGCCGTCCGGAAGGATGCCGCTGTCGTTGTAAAGCGAAAGCAGGGCCGCGGGCGACAGCATCCTGGACACAGGCCCGTCCTGATACAGCTCGCGCTTGCCGCCGATTGTTGCGTAGGCGCGCAACTGAAGCTGATCCCAATGCGGCGCGACCGCGTCGTAGCGCCAGAACTCCGTGCCAATCGGCTTGTCACAGATCTGCTTCGAGGCCGCGACGCCGTATGTCTCGAGTTTGCGGTCGGTGTGATCGGAACCGATCCCGACCCACAGCGTACCCTTGTGTTGCAGCAGGACGAATTCGGCTTCGCCGCTGGTGTCGCCGCCCAGCACCTCAATTGCGCCGGCGCAGGTCACGCGCGACAGGCTGCCCAGATAGAAGATCGGCGTGCGGGAGGGCGGCGGTACGCCAAGCGCCTTCAGTTCCTCGATGTGGTGCGCGACTGCGGCGGCATCGCGCCCGGTCCAGCCCGCCACCACCAGCTTGGTCGGGGCGGCTATTTCGTTTCGAAGTTCGGTGTCGTGGAGCCTGAGGTCGAGCATAGCGTCTCTGAAATTTCACTAAAATATCTTTTAGGTCTGATTTGTTCAATGTGCAAATAAAATCGAGAAATTGTCCACATTCAGTGAAATATCACTATAATGTCTTGCTGGATAGGGGTCATGACTCTGCCGCCCCGGGCGAGGGGGCTGATGACGTGAGGCTGCCTGTGAGCAAAGCAATCATGAGCAAGGCATCGGTGGCCGGAGCGGACGCTTTGGGCCGGAGCGCGACGATCGACGGCGTTCTTGAGATATTCGCGAACGGGGGCCGTCGCGAAAATCTGGTCCGAAACCAGCTTGAACGGATCGCAGATCGGTCGGGAGAGGGCAGCCGCGCCTTCCTCAAGGTCTATGAGGCCGCGATGACCGACGCTGCAGTCTTTGACCGAACCGCCCAGCGGGGCCAAACGCTTCCGCGCTATGCTGGCGTGACGATCAGCATCAAAGACCTGTTCGATGTTGCAGGAGACGTCACGACCTCTGGATCGATGCTGCTGAAGAATGCCGCGCCGGCCCTACGCGATGCCGGCGTGGTCGCACGCTTGAAGTCCGCAGGCTTCATTCCCGTCGGCCGCACCAACATGACGGAATTCGCCTTCTCCGGTCTTGGCATCAATCCGCATTACGGCACGCCGCTCAATCCATACGACCGCGCGAGCGGGCGCATTCCCGGGGGCTCATCTTCCGGAGCAGCCGTGTCCGTCAGCGACGGCATGGCGACGGTCGCGCTCGGCACGGATACGGGCGGCTCGTGCCGCATCCCGGCTGCGCTGTGC
>CAZIKZ010000329.1:0-4992 GCA_964539845.1 uncultured Hyphomicrobiales bacterium | reverse complement strand
GCCGCTTCGCGCGCGCGTACGATCTCCGAGGGCTCACTGCTCGAAGACACAAGTCCGGCGCGCGCGGCGAGCCAAACGTTATCAAGCCGCTGGAGCGACGTCGCAAGTTGCGCGCCATTGCGGAAGAAGGTGCGGTCGAGTGGCAGAATCTCCTGCTGGACTGCGGCGATCACCTCGTGCGCATTCAATGCAAGGTCGGCACGCTCTGCAGGTCGCAGCGCAGTGCCGCCGGCAGGTTTCGCGATACGTTGATGATGGCTCGCACCGATCCGTGCGGCGAATGTCGCAGCGCTTCGCCCCGCCCAGACACCAGTTGCCATCGCCCAAGTCGCGTTCGGCCCGCCGCCGCCCGTTGTCGCGCCAACCATGTCCTCGCGTGAGGCAGCATCCCCCGCGGCGAACAAGCCGGGCACGGTGGAGCCGCATGAAGGATCGATCGCAAGACCACCGACGCCGCGGACGGTGCCTTCGTAGCGAAGCGTCACTGGGAAACGCTGACGAAACGGGTCAATGCCCCGGCGATCGAACGGTAGGAACATATTCGGCTGGCCGCGCCGCATGCCTTCCTGCAGACGCGCCGGCGCCTGATCGATGACGGCGTAGACAGGCCCCTTGAGCAGCGCATTCGCAACAGCGGCCTGCCGGTCGCCGGGACGATTGATGATGTTACCGTCTTCGTCGCTAAACGTCGCCCAGAAATACATGATCCCCTTGGTGACGCTGGCATAGCTCGCGGCGAGGCCGTATTGGCCGGTGAGCTCCATGCCGGAGAATTCCGCCCCGAGCTCCGCTGCGAGCAGGAGCCCGTCACCGGTCAGACCGTTGGTGCCGAGTGCTCTGCTGAGAAACGCGCAACCGCCGGTCGCGAGTACCACAGCAGCAGCGCGGACGCGCCAACGCCGGCCGGTGAGTCGGTTGATTCCGGCCGCACCCGATACGGTGCGATCCGAAGCGAGCAGTTCAAGCGCGGGACTCTGGTCAAGAATGGTAACGCCAGCCTTGCGCAGGCGCCTGCGCATGAAGCGCAGATAGTCGGGCCCGCGCAGCGAGCCGCGATAAGACCGCCCGGCTTCGTCGACCGGGTATGGATATCCCCAATCTGCGAGGTCATTGAGCCGGTCGAAGCCTTCGTCGACCATGCGCTCGATCTGCTTACGGTCCGTCAGCCCGAAGCCGAGTTTGACCCTGCGCTTGATCGCCACCTCCCGTTCGATGGAATGCGGCGCAGTGTGGATCGTTGTGGTATTACCGGCGGCGGTCGCGCCGCCGGTGCCGAGGAATCCCTTCTCCGCAAGAACGACTTTCGCGCCCCGTTCTGCCGCAGTCAGCGCAGCCCATGCGCCGGCGGGGCCACCGCCGATCACCAGAACATCGGCATTGAAATCGAGTGCAGCTTTGGCCTCATCCTGCGTCTCAACACTTCCAGAGGTCATGCACTGCTCTTCGCATCATCGCTCGCCGCTGCGAGCCATGTTGCAAAGCTAACCAAACGCGCGATGACGTAAATAGTAGGGAATTCTCTTGGGCATCTTTGCAATGAGAGCACCGCGTATTGCGGACCCGTGAGAAGATTCTGACAAACACCCTTATGCTCTCGAATGAAATATGCTGGCAAAACGTGGCGTAGGCGTCGCGCCAATCACTCTCCTCACATTTTTCTTCAGCGAGCCCTCGTCGAAGAGAACATTATTTCTGCCGTAGCATTTTGAACTACGTGAAGGCGCCTCCCGCCCGGCTGGCAGCTTCGTTTCCGCATAAGGGAGCATTTTCGTATTCGGCCTATCAATGCGCGGTAACAGTGGACCCACGCTCTCGATAGCCGACACTCGCCGTACGGTGCCGCAAAGCGCCTCAACAGCATCCGCTGCGTCACGCGAACACGTTGCCGAAAGGTTTACCCAACAGCGATCTGGATCTTGGGAAGCTTTAGACTAGCGCCTTGATAGCTCCGTCCATCTAGGGCGTCGCAAAACGCGCGTACCGCGCGCCTGGTCTTCTTCCATTTGCCAAGACATTCTTTGCGTTCACAGCGCAAATCGAATGCGCCCCGATTCGGACAGATCGTAACCGCCGGAATCGTCCGCATGCCGCAGCATGGTCGGCGTGCTGAGAAACGACAGAAATGTTTGCAGCGGCGCCCGGAAATAGTCGCGCTGCCGCACCACAAGATCGAAGCGTTCCCAGGCAAGCGTAACGAAATCGAGCCCCGCGGAATTTGCAACACTTCGTGTGGCGATACCGCAATCCGCGCGTCCCGTGCGCACCACTTGTGCGATATCGGGTCCGGTCGGGCAAGGTGGCGTGACGAGGTTGAGTTTGGCAACGTCGACCCCCTCGCGCATCAGGAGAGACTCCAGCAGAAGCTGCGCGCCGGCGCCAGCCGGACGCACAGCAACACGCACGCGCTCGGCACAAAGATCGCGAATGGACTTGAAACCCAGCGGATTGCCTGGCGCCACTAAAATCCCCTGCTCCCGCCGCGCAAATGTCACCAGGACCGCGTCCTGCAGATTGCGCACGCTTTGCATCACAGCGAGGTTTTCATCGCTGTCTTCGTCGAAGGAATGAAGATGAATGGCGGCAGCCACAACCTTGCCGTCAATGAAGCGCTGCAGACCGGCTGCGCTTCCTTCCGGCAGCGTTGCCAGCCCGCAACCGCTCTCGCGCAACGCCCATTCGAGCAACGGATCGTGGCTGCCGCCGACAATCGGCAGCGGTTCGGCGGACAGCATACCGTCGGGCCTGGTCACACTATCCAGCAGCCAGCGATCAAGCTCGTGCTTCGGGAATAGCCACTTGCCGGTGACCTTGGTGCAAGGAATCGCATTCTCGGAGACGAGCTCATACAGCTTGCGTTCCTTGATACGCAGATAGCTCGCGGCTTCGCTGGTGGTCAGCAACTGCATGCCCAGACCTGCATTGATTTGCACATTTTTCCTATTCTGCAAATCACACAAGACTAGGCAAGAGAGGACGGTCGCAAAGCGTGCGCCTGTCAGACAGCCTCTTTGAGCTGAACCAGTGCTGCGCGTACCTTGGGATCGAGTCCCGCGCCACCGTGTTCAAGATGCGCAAAAATCGTCTGCCGCATCCGAGGATCCCAGAACTTGCGAATATGCTCGGCGATGCCGGTAACCGCGTGGTCTGACCCTTGGCTGGAGAAAAATGTTCCGATCTGGTTCGCCATATAGACGAGTTTTTCGGCGGTTTTGTCATGCGACATGGGCGGGAGCTTTCGTCAGCAAACGGTCGCCATGCGTGAAAATCTCGAAACCATCGTCGCGCGCGATAGCGACGAGCGTGATCCCGGCTGCATCCGCCATGCGAACGGCGAGCGCTGTCGGGGCCGATACGGCGACAGCAAGCGGCACACCGATCGCGGCGGCCTTCTGGATCATCTCGACGGACACCCGGCTCGTGAACACAACGAAGCCTTCCGCACCCGAAATTCCGCGCTGTGCCAGTGCGCCCGCGAGCTTGTCCAGCGCATTATGCCTGCCGACATCCTCACGCAGAGCCACAAGGCCCTGCCCGCGCTGCCAGAATGCGGCCGCATGGACTGCGCGGGTTTCGAGATTGAGCGTCTGTGCCGGCGCAAGCGAATGAAGCGCCTGCATGATCTCACCGGGCCGGAACGTGGAATGCGACTGGACCTTGCGCGGCACCCGCATCGCTTCGGTCAGGGATTCGATCCCGCACAGCCCGCATCCGGTCGGCCCGGCAAGATGCCGCCGCCGTTCGCTATAGGCCGCTCCGATATCGTCCGAGAGCCACATCCTCAACTCGACCCCGAGTTCGGTCTCGATCACCTCCAGCCGCTCGATCTCCTCGACCGACGACACGATCCCCTCGGTTAGGCTGAAGCCAATCGCGAAGTCCTCAAGATCCTGCGGCGTCGCCATCATCACTGCATAGGAGCCGCCGTTGTAGGTGAAGGCGATAGCCGTCTCCTCCGGAATCGCGCGCTCGCCTTCGGCGCTGCCGCGATGCTTCCAGACCGTACGGGAAACCCGATCGAGCGGCAGCATTCCCTACTCCGCGGCTTCCAGCGGCGCGATGCGCCGGCTCTCGCGTGAGAACGCCTCGTATTCCTCCTGCCAGCGCGACGGCCCATTCGACAGCGTGATCTGCACGGCAGTCACCTTGTATTCCGGGCAGTTTGTCGCCCAGTCAGAGAAGTCCGTGGTGATGACATTCGCCTGCGTGTCGGGATGGTGGAAGGTGGTGTAGACCACCCCCGGTGCGACGCGATCGGTGAGCGTCGCACGCAACGTGGTTTCGCCTGCCCTGCTCGCAAGCCGCACCCAGTCGCCGTCGCGCACGCCGCGCTGCTCGGCGTCGTGCGGATGGATTTCGAGCACATCTTCGGCGTGCCACATGGAATTCTCGGTGCGCCGGGTTTGCGCACCGACATTGTATTGCGAAAGGATGCGGCCGGTGGTGAGCAGAAGCGGGAAACGCGGTCCGGTCCTCTCGTCGGTCGCGACATACTCGGTGATGATGAACTTGCCCTTGCCGCGCACGAAGCCGTTGATATGCATGATGGGCGATCCGTTCGGCGCCTTGTCGTTGCAAGGCCACTGGACTGAGCCGCGCTCTTCCAGCATCTGGTAGGAGACATTGGCAAAGCCGGGCGTCAGCCGCGCGATCTCGTCCATAATCTGCGACGGATGATCGTAATGCATGTCGTAGCCCAGCGCCTTGGAGAGCAAGAGGGTGATCTCCCAGTCGCCGTAACCGTTCTTCGGCGCCATCACCTTGCGCACGCGCTGGATCCGCCGCTCGGCATTGGTGAAGGTGCCGTCCTTTTCGAGGAAGGTCGAGCCCGGCAGAAAGACATGCGCAAAACGCGCGGTCTCGTTCAGGAACAGGTCCTGCACGACGACGCATTCCATCGCTTCAAGACCCGCCGACACATGCTTGGTGTCGGGGTCGGATTGCAGGATGTCCTCGCGCTGGATGTAGATTCCCTTGAAGGTGGCATCAACCGCG
>CAZIKZ010000328.1:2300-5032 GCA_964539845.1 uncultured Hyphomicrobiales bacterium | reverse complement strand
TCGGACACGGCATCGACGGCGAAGCCTTTGGCGATCGAGGACAGATCGAGTTGAATATTACCGGGCTGCTTTGCGGCCTTTTGATCGCGATCGATCGCAATATGCGCCCAGCCTGACTGCCCGCGTGCGCGTGCAATCTCCGCTTCGCCGGGAATGTCGTTGCGCCTGCCCTCCGCGCCGAAACCCCAAAGCTCGGTCAGCGCGCCGGTCGTGGGATCATACGCGCCGCCGGTGTCACGCGCGAGATCGAGCGCATGGCTGAGAACGTGAAAGAACCCGTCCGGCAAAACGTGCCAGGTTCCGCCCGCGGCGCGATTGAAACGGCTGAGATCGGAGCCCGGCTCCCACTGGCTCATCTGGGCGACAACCAGCGTCAGTTGATCCTCAATGAGGCGACGGGCATCGGGCTCACGAAAGCCGGCCGGCGCAACAAGCTTGACCGACCATGTCGTACCCATGGTTTTGCCGGCGAGCGAAGCGATTTGCGCCGCTCGCAGGACGAGCGGCGCAATGACAGGAACATGCGATGGAACAAGAACGCGCCGCATGGCGCTACGCATTATTGCGGCAGCACCTCGAACGTCGCGACATAGCCGGCGCGGCGGCGCTTCACCTCTTTGGCCGGCGAATTTTCGTCCTGCACCACGGCTTCCATCCAATACATGCCGGGCTCCGGCCATTTCACGCTGAACTTGCCGTCCGCATCGGTGGTGAGAGTCATCTCGCCGAGCTTGTCGCGATACCGGTTGCCGCCGGGAATGACCGTCACCTTGAGATTTGCGGCAGGCTTTCCGTCGAGCAGCATGCGGAAGCTTGCATCGGTTCCGACCACGAGATCGTTCGGATGGGTAATCGGCGCGAGTTCGAGCCCGCTTCCGACCGTCTTCAAAGTCTCCGTGGTCGGCTTGCCGGCCGTCACGAACACTTCCATGCGGCTCTGCGTGAACGAGGCGCGCAAATCCTGCGCATTCTGCGGGACCTCTTTCACGAAATCCTCAGCGTTGCCACGCCAGCGCTTCGTCTGCGCGCCGTCCTTGTAGCTTGCGAACACACCGTCATTGACCACGGCGAGCTTGTAGGTGCCCTTCTGCTTCAGCGGCACGTCGAAGGTCGAACGATAACGGCCGACGCTGCCGTTCTGCGGCTCCACTTTCGTGCCGTCGGGTGACGAGATCATAAGTCTGCCGGGACGGCCGCCCCGCGGTCCGCTCTCCGGCGTGCCGATGTTGGCGATGCGCAGCGGGAAATGCTCGAAATAAAACAGGTCGTTCGAAACCGCGGCGTCGATGGTCACCCACACGTCGTCACCGGAGAGAACGGTGGCGGATGGCAGCATCCAGGACCGGTGCGCCTGCGCGGTGAGCGGAAGACCGAGACACAATGCAACAGCTAGACAGGTACGCGAGAGATTCATGGCGAATGTCCTCTTTGGAGATGTGAGCACGAGCCTCACGGTTTCACATCGAGTGTAACGAGCCCGAGTTCGTGCTCGCCTTTGACCTTTGAATTTTGCGCGGCACTCGCTGGCCAACGGAACGGGACACGCAGCAATTCGCGCCCCCCCACTTCGCGCGCCGCCTCGATGACGAGGTGATATTCGCCCGCGGCAAGATCTTTCACCGGTGCCGTGTCGAGCGCGATGCTGACCTTGTGCTCACCCGGGGCGCGCGTGGCGCTGGAGAGTCCGTCGACCGGCATGCTCAGTTCACGGCCGGACTTACGCCACCATTGCCGCATGTCCTTCAGCCATTTGGTGCCTTCATTCTCTTTCAGCTTGAGATCGTACCAAACCGCGAGATTGCCGACGAAGGACTGGTCCGGCTTCTCAAGCCACATCGCGACATAGGGCCGGTGATATTCGGCGACGGTGAGCCGCGGAATTTCGACGCTGACGGTCATCTCGGCGGCAAAGGCAGGCACAGCCAGCGCGCCGGTCATTGAAAGCGTTACGAACGTCCGCATGTCAGTCCTCAGTGTATGAAAGCAAGTACGATCAGCGCCGGAATCAAAAGTCCGAGCCCAACCAGCGGCCATGTCGAAGGCCGCGCATGGGCGAGAAGCTGCAGCAGCACGAGTCCGGTCAGGCAGAACACGATGCAGGCCACCGCGAAAACGTCGAGAAACAGCGACCAGGCCGCGCCGGTGTTGCGGCCCTTGTGCAGATCGTTGAGGTACGAGATCCAGCCGCGATCGGTGAGTTCATAGCGCGCCTCACCGCTTTTGCGGTCGAGACTCAGCCAGGCGTCGCCGCCGGGGCGCGGCAATGCAATGTAGACTTCGCCGGGCGAAAGTTCCGTCTCGCGTCCCTTGATGTCCACGCGCAGCGTCATCGACGCCCACGCCGCGATCGGGTCCGGCGCAATCGCCTTGCCCTGCGGCGGCAGGTCTTTCAGCGATGCAAGGAGCGCAGCGGGCATGTTGGCGGTGCGTTCGCTGACGGCAGGCTTCGCCTCGATGCTGCCGGCGTGGTTCAGCGTGATGCCGGTCACCGCGAACAGCAGCATACCGATCAGGCAGACCGCGGCGCTGATCCAGTGCCATTGACGCATCTGGCGCAGCCAAAAGGCCCGGCTGCCGAGCGTCAATCGAGACTTCATGCGTGCGAGTTTGGGTGACGTTGCGACCGTGTCGGACATTGCGCACGTCAGTAACCAAGAAAAAATCCCCCCGCAAACACAATGATTTAGGAGAGCTCCAGATTGAAATTGGTCCAGACAATGCGCACAAAAAAA
>CAZIKZ010000328.1:0-2200 GCA_964539845.1 uncultured Hyphomicrobiales bacterium | reverse complement strand
AATGATTTAGGAGAGCTCCAGATTGAAATTGGTCCAGACAATGCGCACAAAAAAACGCCGGACCGCCTTTCGGCGGCCCGGCGCGTTTTGACGTGTTATCCGGGAAACGGGCGCTTTATTTCGCCGCGATGCCGGCATCCTGGAAGATCTTGCCGTAGCGCGCGGTGTCGGACTTGATGGTTTCGTCGAACTGCTTGGGTGTCGACGTCACGACCACCACACCGCCCTGCTTCGCCATACGCTCCTGCAAGGCCTTGTCCTGCAGCACCTCAATTGTGTCCTTGTTGACCTTCTCGACGATCGATGCCGGCGTACCGGCCGGCGCCATCAGTCCGAACCAGGACTCGTACGCGAATCCGGGAAGACCCGACTCCTTCAGCGTCGGCACGTCCGGCATGGACGGTACGCGCTGATCGGTCGCAACCCCGAGCGCGCGCACCTTGCCGGACTGCACGAGTTCGACCGCCGTGCTGGCCGGCGTGAAATACATCTGCGAGTCGCCGCGCACCACGCTCATGTTGGCTTCCGGCGCGCCCTTGTAGGGAACATGCACGAGATCGAGCTTGGCCGCGTCCTTGAACAGAGCACCCGCGATAAAGGTGGTCGAGCCGAGTCCGGGCGACGCGAAATTCAGCGAGCCGGGCTTGGCCTTGGCCAGGTCGATGAACTCCTTCAGCGTTTTCGCCGGCAATTCAGGATTGACGATCAGCACCAGCGGCACCGAGGCAACCGGCGTGATTCCGGCGAAATCCTTCACCGGATCGAATTGCAGGCTCTTGTTGAGCACACCCGCGACCGTGTGGCCGTTCGAGGTCAGCATCAGCGTGTAGCCGTCCGCGGTGCTCTTGGCGACCGTCGTAGTCCCCGCGATGCCCGGCCGGTTCTCGACGATGACCTGCTGCTTCCACTTCTCGCCGAGCTTGTCAGCCAACGCGCGCGCCAGCAGATCGGTGGCGCTGCCGGCCGAGAACGGCACAACAATTCGCACCAGCTGGTTGGGATAGGGCTGCTGGGCAGAAGCACCGACGCTTGTCATTGCCACGGCGGCCGCAGCAAGCAGCGCCGACAAAATCCTCGGCATGAAATCCTCCCTTTTTTGTCCGGCGAACCACCGGCTGATGACCTTCTATCAGGCCACACAAAATCCCGATATGGAGGGCACCAGTTTGCTGCACGTCGCGGCCCAGATTTTCACCTGATCGAAGGAATTGCCCGTCCATGCGTACCGAGCAGGCTCGTCCCGTCCGCTTACAGGATTATCGACCGCCCGACTGGCTGGTCGACGAAGTCCGGCTCGATGTTTCGCTGCATCCAACCGCAAGCCGGGTCCGGTCCGACCTCAGCCTGCGGCCCAATCCGGACGGTGCGCCTGCCCCGCTCGTCCTCGACGGCGACGGTCTGACCCTTGCCTCGGTGTTTGTTGATGGCCGGCCGTTGCCCGATGGCGCTTTCACCGCCACGCCGGACCGGCTCACCATCGCGCAGCCGCCGCAACGGCCGTTCACGCTCACCATCGAAACCATCGTCGATCCCTCGGCCAACACCCAATTGATGGGGCTCTACCGTTCCAGCAACACCTATTGCACGCAGTGCGAGGCGGAAGGCTTTCGGCGCATCACGTATTTCCCCGATCGGCCCGACGTCATGGCGATCTACACCACGCGGATCGAAGCCGACAAAACGCAGGCTCCGATCCTGCTTGCCAACGGCAATCTCGTCGAAAGCGGCGACCTGCCGGACGGCCGTCATTTCGCGGTCTGGTACGACCCTTTTCCGAAGCCTTCCTATCTGTTCGCGCTGGTGGGCGGCACGCTGGCGTGCGTGGAAGACGCGTTCATCACCATGTCCGGGCGCAAGGTGACGCTGCGGATCTATGTGGAACCCGGCAAGGAAGATCGCTGCGGCTATGCGATGGACGCGCTGAAACGTTCCATGCGCTGGGACGAGGAAGCCTTCGGCCGCGAATACGATCTCGACATCTTCATGATTGTCGCAGTCTCCGACTTCAACATGGGTGCCATGGAGAACAAGGGGCTCAACGTCTTCAACGACCGCTACGTGCTGGCCTCGCCCGATACCGCGGTCGATGGCGACTTCGCCGCGATCGAAGCGATTATCGCGCATGAATATTTCCATAACTGGACCGGCAACCGCATCACATGCCGCGACTGGTTTCAGCTTTGCCTGAAGGAAGGTCTGA
>CAZIKZ010000327.1:0-5059 GCA_964539845.1 uncultured Hyphomicrobiales bacterium | reverse complement strand
TCCGGTCCAGAACGTCAACGACCTGAAAGCGCAGATCGCGGCCAACGAGAAGGGCGTGCAGGAATTGCGCAAGATGGTGCAGCAATTTTCGCTGCCGGTCGTGCAGGCTTACATGAGACACGTGCAGGACAACGCCGCCGAGAGCGTGCGGCGCGTAATCGACCGCCTGCACGATTCAGAATTCTCGTACGAGATGGACCAGGGCACCGTGATCCGTGTGAAGATCACGGTTGACAAGAAAAAGCGCGAGGCGACTGTCGACTTTACCGGCACCTCGCCGCAGCAGCCAACCAACTTCAACGCGCCCGAACCGGTGACGCGCGCGGCGGTGCTCTATGTCTTCCGCGTCATGGTGGACGACGACATTCCGATGAATGCAGGCTGCCTGCGGCCGATCAATATCGTGATCCCGAAAGGCACGATGCTCACGCCGGAATATCCGGCTGCCGTGGTCGCCGGCAACGTCGAGGTTTCCCAAGCCGTGACCAATTGCCTGTTCGGCGCACTCGATGCGCTTTCCGCCGCGCAGGGCACCATGAACAATCTGAATTTCGGCAACGATCGCTATCAGTATTACGAGACGATCTGTTCGGGTTCGCCGGCAGGCCCGGGCTTCAACGGCACCGATGCCGTGCACACACACATGACCAACACCCGTCTCACCGATCCGGAAATTCTGGAGTTCCGCTATCCGGTCCTACTGGAAGATTTCCACATCCGCAAAGGCTCGGGCGGATCCGGCAAGTGGCATGCCGGCGACGGCATCCGCCGTACCATCCGCTTCCTCGAGCAGATGGAATGCACGATCTTATCAGGCCATCGCCGGGTGCGGCCATTCGGTCTGGCGGGCGGTGACGCGGGTCAGACCGGCGAGAATTCCGTGCGACGAAAAGACGGCAAGATCGAAAATCTGAAAGGGTGCGACGCCACCATGATCGATGCGGATGAGGCGATCATCATCCAGGTGCCGACCGCTGGCGGATATGGGAAGGCGTAACGCTCAAATGAATTGCGGGTCCGCAGGCCTGCGCCCGCGAACCCGCAAGAGACGTGCGACGCCGGTCAGAAGCCGCGATACGGCTTGCAAAGGCCGGACTGCACCGTGAAGCCGCGCGGGCATTGGCCACGCCGGCTCGGATAATATTGCGGCTTGCCCCAGCGGTCGGGACCGGCAAACACGAAGGCTTGCGGCGGCGGCGGGGCAACGCGCATCGGCACGCAACGCCGGCCATCGAAGAAGAAGCCACGGCCGCAGCCGTCACGGGCTTCGGCCACACCGCCGAAAACGGTGAGTGCAGCCAGTGCAAATAATATCTTGCGCATGTCTGTCAGGATCCTGGTTCTAGTCGCCTCGCGCATTAGCGCGAATGTCGATGAACACGGATTAAATGCGCCTGCGGCAGAATGATGCAGCCGGATGCGTAAATTGCACGACCGGCACAATCAATCCGCGCCATCACGCAGGCCTGCGCCGAGTTCGATCTGCAGCGTCGGATGCGCAATGCCGAAGCGATCCTGCAATTCGTGCGCAACGTGCTTGAGGAAATCGTTGCCCGGGTGACCACCGGGCATCACGAGATGCGCGGTGAGTGCGGTCTCGTTCGTACTCATCGCCCAGACATGCACATGTTGGGCGCGCGCCACCCCGGGCAGGCTTTGCAGATACGACTTCACTTTCGCGAGTTCGATATGCGCCGGCACCGCGGCGAGTGCGAGACCGATTGAATCGCGCAGCAATCCCCAGGTACTCCAGAGGATGACGGCGACGATCGCCAGACTCGTCAGCGGATCGAGCCACAGCCATCCGGTCAGCATGATCGCTACGCCTGCGATCACGACGCCGAACGAAATGCCGGCATCCGCCACCATATGCAAATAGGCGCCGCGGATATTGAGATCGCTCTTGCGCCCGCTCATGAACAGCCACGCGGTGAAGCCGTTGACCGCAATGCCGGCCGCCGCAACGACGATGACTGTCAGGGTCGCGACCGGCTCCGGATTGGCAAAGCGCCAGACCGCCTCCCAGGCGATCGCGCCGCAGGCGAAGATCAGCAGGAGCGCATTGCCGAGCGCCGCCAGGATCGACGTGCCACGCAAGCCATAGGTGAAGCGTTCGGTCGGTGGACGTTTCGCCAGAAGCGCGGCCCCCCATGCAATCAGGAGGCCGATCACGTCGCTCAGATTATGCCCGGCATCGGCGAGGAGCGCAGTGGAGTTGGCGAGAACGCCGAAGATCGCTTCGATCGCAACGAAGCCCAAATTGAGCGCGACGCCGATTGCAAAGGCGCGGCCGAAGTCCTTCGGCGCGTGGGCGTGCGAATGGCCCGCATGGGAATGGCCGGTGTGATCGTGGGAATGATCGTGCATTATGGGTCGTATCTATCTCTCCGCTCGTCCCTGCGAAAGCGGGGCCCAGAACCAAGAACACTGGATTCCCGCTTGCGCGGGAACGAGCGGAGTTTGCGGCGCGTCCAGTACCGATGGCACTATTCCGACGGCCGCGGGCCCTCATCCTCGATCCAGTCGTCGTCATCAAGGATGTTGCGTTTGGTTTTCGCCGACTTCTTCGGCCTGCCATGGAGCGCGGCATTGCGCGATTTGACGACCGATCCGGTGGCGCCTGGCTCGGGCCGCAACGCATAGCCGCGCTCGCGCGCTGCCCGTGCGGCGACCACGTCGCCCGGAATCTGATCCGGATTGCAGATGCGGTTCGCGCTTCGCCGCCGCATCAGGTCGAAATGGAAATGATCATAGTGGAAGCGGTTCGAGCCCGGGGCCAGCACCGTATTGAACTGATCGCAGGCCGCGCCCTGTACGTCGCGCAAAAAGCCCTGCTCTTCCGGCGAGCCGCGCCAGCCATTTTTCACCGTGATCCGGCGCCCGTCGGCCAGCGTAAAGGATGCGATATCGAGCGCGTTGCCGAAAGCATGTTCGGAAATTCGCGCACCCGGCTGACCGTTCATGCCCCGGCACGAGTAGGCCGATATCTGGCGGATCTCGACCACAGGCTGACGGAACCAACGCCGCGCGGCCGGCTGCACGGAATCGATAATCCAGCGATCGAGTGCCGACACCATTGGACAGGCCAGTGTGGCTGCGGGCTTGATCTCGACCGGGCCGAGCGCGGCAATGGCGCTGCGTCCCATCGGTACGGCAGATTGCACTGCCGCCGACCTTGCAGGCGCGGCCGCGCGCAGCGGCGGCTGATACGTTTCGGTCCGGGGCGGCATTGGATAGGGAGAGCGCGCGGAGTTGCGCGGCGCTTCCACCACATCTGCGTCATCGGCCGCAACTCCGGACGGCGCATCGTAGACCGATGGCCGGCGTGAACCGGATGGAGCAGCGCGGACATAGTCCGCGGCGGGCGCGCGCTGCGCACCGCGATCGTATCCGCCGCCGTCATAATTCTGTTGCGGCACGATCTGCAGCGGCGCGCCAGCACTGCGTCCGCTCGGTGAAAGCGGCTGGCGCTGCACTGGGGCGGGGCGCGCCGGATTTGCGAATTGCGGCTCTTCATCCGGATAAGCACGCGTTTGCGGTGTCGCGCGCTGGGCAGGCGCCGTCGTCACCGGCCAGCGCTGCGGTCCTACATTCGGCACAGAGGCCGGCGGGCGTAAATCCGAATAACTCATGAGGGGCTGATCGCCGAGTGCTGCGACCTTCAGCGGAAAATCCGCACCGCACGTACCCGGGCCGTTGATCGGCTCGATGCGCACGATCGTACCGCTTTCCTTCACCGCGCCCGATTGCAGGCATGTCAGCTCGGCTTCCTTACGCCACGGATCGCGCTGCGCCAGATAATGCCCCGCGCAGCCAGCGAGCAGCAGCAACCCGGCTCCGGTGACGCATTTGCGCCAATGATGAGACAGCAGCAGCAACATGCTGCCGACAATGCGAAGGACAATCTTAACGGGGCCTTCACCACCGCGACGCGGATTTCATTATCGTTACCGGATGGTGACCGGAACCGCGGCTGCGGATATACGTGCGCGCCAATCTAATACCCGGGGAGGACAAGATGGACTGGCGAGTACGCGCGCTGACAGCCGCGCTGATGACCCTCGTCATGGTCGCGTTAGTGACCTGCGTTGCGACGTGGCTCGCGCTCGGCTTTGATCCCGCTTTCATACGGCAATGGGCAAAGGCGTTTGTCGTGGCATGGCCGCTTGCAGCCATCACAGCTTTCTTCGTGATGCCGGGAGCGCGGAAGCTGGCGGAACGGTTGGTGGGATGATGGGAATTCACCTAGAAATGCGTGAGCGAAACAGAAATCAATCAAAAATTGAATGAGCGCCTCTAAGGATTTCAATGACTTACAGATTGCTGCGCCGCAATATGAAAAAATAAATTGTAATGAAATGTCATGTGCTTAGCCGCAATTCACACATCTTTTTCGACTCTCCCGCGGCACTTTTCTTGTGCGTGCGGCGTTGAGGCTGTCGAGCAGGTTCCGCGATCTGTTAAGGTATCACAAGGACAGCGAAGGGAGGCCTTATGGACCTTTCCGTGAAACTCAACGTCCTGGCTGTGTTTGCCGTGTTCGCGTTCGTGAGCGCGGTGTTGCTGGGAGCGTTCTGAGGTTCTGGAAGTTTACCTGTAAGACCAACATCGCCGCGGTGTATGGGGCGGCTGAGTTTAAAGCACCGGAGCGGGCGACCGCTCCGGTGCTTTGCATTTTCACGCTCCGATGATTTGCCTCTGCAGTCGCGCTACTGAGGCTTGATGCCGGTGAGGCGGACGATCGACTCGCCGTGCGCGTGTTCCTTTTTCACCTTGGCTTCGAAATCGGACGGGCTGCTGCCGACAGGCGTATAGTCCTGCGGTTCGAGGAATCTCGCGCGGAACTCCGGATCGTTCACCGCCGCATGGATCGCTGAGGCGATCTTCTCCCGGATTGCCATCGGCGTGCCGGCCGGCGCCATCATCCCGAACCACGCTCCCTTGTACGGGAAATCATAGCCAAGCTCGCCGAGCGACGGCGTATCCGGCAGGAGTTTCGAGCGCTTGTCGCCGATCACCGCAAGCGGCGTCAGCTTGCCCGCCTTGATGTGCGGCACCA
>CAZIKZ010000326.1:0-5089 GCA_964539845.1 uncultured Hyphomicrobiales bacterium | reverse complement strand
CGACCAGTGGAATGCCGCCAACCGAAAATGGCCGCTGGCGCTCACACAGCCGCCTGCTGTCTTCAGGGATTTTCTTTTTCTTGGGTGGAGCGGAAACAGTGTCGCCGAAGGCGCGGTCTCGCCCGGCACGCTGTTCGCGCTGGACGCGCGCAGTGGCGCATTGCGATGGACCTTCGAAGCCATTCCGGAGGAAATCGCGGGCAGGACGGGTATGGCGAATATCGCGGCCAGCATGGCCGTCGATGCCGCACGCAACATGCTTTACATCCCGGTGCGTTCGCCCAGCCCCGATTTCTTCGGCGGCAACCGGCTCGACGACATCCCCTATGCGAGTTCGGTGACCGCGCTCGACATCGAGTCCGGCAAGGTGACGTGGAGCCGCCAGCTCGTCCATCACGATGTCTGGGACTACGGCCCGAATGCCGCGCCGAGCCTTGTCGACATCACCAGAGACGGAAAGACTGTCCCGGCTCTGGTGCAGACGACCAAGCAAGGCGTCCTGTTTGTGCTGAACCGGGAGACCGGCGAGCCGATCTACCCGATCGAAGAGCGGCCGGTTCCGAAATCGAACGTGCCCGGAGAAGTCTCGGCACCGACGCAACCCTTCGTAACTCTGCCGCAGCCGGTCACCGGGGACACATGGCCGGGGATTTTCAAACTGGCCGACTGGATGAGCTTCGGACATTGCTCGCGCATCGCCAGCGGCCGTCTCGACCAGGGACGTTTCACTCCGCCGAGCCTGCAAGGCTCGCTGATCTATCCGGCATTGGCCGGAGCGATCGGGCCGGGTGGCGGTGCCGTCGACCCGCACAGCCAGACGCTGATCGTGAACGCGACCAGCGCCGTTCAGATCTACCGGCTGCTGCGGCGCCCCGACTACAACAACCTTGCCGACGACGATGCCGAAACAGTGCGCGGGCTGTTCCCGATGCGTGGCACGCCCTATGGCGTCCGGATTTCGACTTTCCTCAATCCGCTCCGCATGCCGTGCTGGAATCCTCCTTTCGGGACGTTGTCGTCCTATGACCTCAAGACCGGCGCGCTTCTGTGGCGCAAGCCGTTTGGGCAGGTGCAACGCTGGGGCTTCTACATGCCGGAAGCCTGGGGTACGCCGACGGTCGGCGGACCCGCGATCACCGCGAGCGGACTTATCTTCATCGGCGCATCCATGGATTCGCGCGTGCGCGCGATCGATATGAAATCCGGCGAAGTGCTGTGGAAGCACCTTGTACCCGCCCCTGCGGCGGCTCTGCCGGCGATCTACCGATACAAGGGCAAGCAATATGTGGCGTTCGCCGCGGGCGGCCATCCGGCGATGGCATCCAAGGTGAGCGACGCTGTGGTGGCGTTCACGCTGCCGTAAAACCTTGGCTCGTGGCCCCGCTGCCTGAGCCGGTATTTGCAAATCATTCGCAACTAGCTTGACGCCCTGCCGCTCCCGGCTTATCTTGCAAATAATTCGCAATTGCAGTCCATTTCGTAGGCCCGGAGGCCATTTAGGCTCATGAATTCAGTACGTTTATTTGCGGGCGCCATGATGCTGGCGCTGTCCGCGTCTGCCGGTTCCGCCGCAGCGCAACCCTCCCGCACCGACAAGCCGTTCCGGGTGGTCACGACCTTCACGGTTATCCAGGACATCGCGCAAAACGTCGCCGGCGATAAAGCCATCGTAGAATCGATCACCAAGGCGGGCGCAGAGATTCACGATTACCAGCCGACGCCTCTCGACATCGTCAAGGCGCAGGCCGCAGACCTCGTGTTGTGGAACGGTTTTAACCTTGAGCGATGGTTCGAACGGTTTTTCGAAAATGTGCGCGGGGTTCCGCTCGCTGTCGTCACGGAGGACATCGTTCCGATCAGTATCGGGGAAGGCCCCTATGACGGCCGCCCGAACCCGCATGCCTGGATGTCGTCATCCAACGGGCTGATCTATGTCGAGAATATCCGCAAGGCGCTGGTCAAGTTCGATCCGAAGAACGCCGACACCTACAACAAGAATGCCGCGAATTATTCCGCGAAAATCAAGGCGATCGACGAACCGCTGCGCAAACGGCTCGCGGCGATTCCGGAAAGCCAGCGCTGGCTGGTGTCGAGCGAAGGCGCCTTCAGCTATCTGACGCGCGACTACAACATGAAGGAAGCCTATCTCTGGCCGATCAATGCCGACGAGCAGGGCACGCCCAAGCAGGTGCGCAAGGTGATCGACCTCGTTCGCAAAAACAAGATTCCGGTGCTGTTCAGCGAGAGTACCATTTCAGATCGCGCGGCGAAGCAGGTCGCGCGCGAAACCGGCGCAAAATACGGCGGCGTGCTCTATGTCGACTCGCTCAGCGCCGCGAACGGACCGGTGCCGTCCTATCTCGACCTGCTTAACGTTACGGTCGAAACCATCGCCAAGGGCTTTGGGAAATGAGAAGACTCGGCAGATGAACGCGCCCCCGCATCGACTGGTCCGGCCCGCCGACACCACACTCGGTGCCAGCATCGCCGTGCGCAATCTGAGCGTGACCTATCCAAACGGGTTCACTGCCGTGCGCGATGCGAGTTTTCAGCTCGATCCAGGCACGATCTGCGCACTGGTGGGCATCAACGGCAGCGGCAAGTCCACGATCTTCAAGGCGATCATGGGCTTCGCACGTCCCGCCGCCGGCGATGTGAGACTGTGCGGCCTTCCAGTCGAAGAAGCGATCAAGAAGAACATCGTCGCTTATGTCCCGCAAAGCGAAGACGTGGACTGGAACTTCCCTGTCCTGGTCGAAACCGTGGTGATGATGGGCCGCTACGGCCACATGAACTTCCTGCGCATGCCGTCGCGTGCAGACCGCTACAAGGTTGACCAAGCGCTTGAGCGTGTCGGTATGAGTGACTACCGCTACCGGCAGATCGGCGAGCTCTCAGGCGGGCAAAAGAAGCGCGTGTTCCTCGCCCGCTCGCTGGCGCAGGAAGGCAAGATCATCCTGCTCGATGAGCCCTTTACTGGCGTCGACGTGAAAACCGAGAGTGCGATCATCGGGCTTCTGCGCGAACTGCGCGATTCCGGCCACCTCATTCTCGTCTCGACACACAATCTCGGCAGCGTGCCGGATTTCTGCGACCAGGTTGTGCTGATCAACCGCACGATTCTGGCGGCCGGCCCAACGGCGGAGGTCTTCACGCAGAAAAACCTCGAACGCGCTTTCGGCGGCGTGCTGCGCAACTTCCGGCTCGGCGGGCGCGACCTGCATGACGACGACGACGCGCGAAGCGTCACCGTGCTCACGGACGACGAGCGGCCGCTTGTGTTCTACGGCGACAAGGCCGAAGGCACGAAAGAATAAAGCAGTGTCCTTTGGATCGAAGCGCATTCTCTCTCCGCTCATTCCCGCGAAAGCGGGAATCCAGTGTTCTTGGCTCTGGGTCCCCGCCTTCGCGGGGACAAGTGGCAGCGAGAGAGACGCATGACCGAACTGCTCGCCGAATTGCTGGTGCCGTTCAGCTACAACTACATGCTGAAAGCGATGTGGGTCAGCGCGCTGGTCGGAGGCGTTTGCGCCTTCCTATCCGCCTATCTGATGCTGAAGGGCTGGTCGCTGATGGGCGATGCCCTCGCCCATTCGATCGTACCGGGTGTCGCTGGCGCCTATATCCTCGGCGCACCATTCGCGGCCGGCGCTTTCTTCGCCGGCATCCTTGCCACGCTCGCGATGCAGTTCGTCAAACAGAAGTCGCGCCTGCGTGAGGACGCAGTGATCGGCCTGGTCTTTACCAGTCTGTTTGCGCTTGGCCTCCTGATGGCGTCGATCTGGCCGACCTCGGTCTCGATCCAGACCATCGTGCTCGGCAATATCCTCGCGATTGCCGACGAAGACGTAACCCAGGTCGTGATCATCGCGGCGGTCTCGCTGGCGGTTCTCGCGTTCATCTGGAAGGACCTGATGGTCACCTTCTTCGACGAGAACCACGCGCGCTCGATCGGCATCAGGACCGGGCTCCTGAAGGTCGTCTTCTTCACCCTGTTGTCGGCCTGCACAGTCGCGGCCCTGCAAACGGTCGGCGCCTGTCTCGTGATCGCGATGGTGGTAACGCCCGGCGCGACCGCCTATCTCCTCACCGATCGATTCGGAAAGCTCATCCTGATCGCAATCGCGCTCGGCGTCAGTTCAAGCTTCCTGGGCGCGTATATCAGCTATTTCCTCGATGGCGCGACCGGCGGCGTCATCGTCACGTTGCAGACGCTGCTGTTTCTCGCTGCCTTCATCTTCGCTCCCAAGCACGGCTTGCTCGCGGCCCGCAGGCGCCGCCTCGCAGGCGCGGAGATTGCCGCATGACCGCGCTCTACGACTTCGTCGTGTTGCCGCTGTCATACCCCTTCATGCAGCGCGCGCTCGTGGTGTCGCTTCTTGTCGCCGCCGTCTGCGCGGTGCTGTCCTGCTATCTGGTGCTGAAGGGCTGGTCGTTGATGGGTGACGCCATTTCCCACGCCGTCCTGCCGGGCATCGTGGTCGCCTATGTGCTGAACATTCCGCTCGCAATCGGCGCTTTCGTCGCGGGTCTCAGCTGCGCCGTGTTTACCGGCTATCTGAAGGAGAACAGCCGGATCAAGGAAGACACGGTGATGGGAATCGTGTTCTCCGGCATGTTCGGCTTTGGCCTCGTGCTATTCACCAAGGTCGAGACCGAGCAGCATCTCAATCATATCCTTTTCGGCAACGTGCTCGGCGTCACCATGCGCGATCTAATCGAGACCGCGATCGTCGCCGGTGGCACGCTCGCGATCGTGCTCGTGAAGCGCCGGGATCTTTTGCTTTATTGCTTCGATCCGAACCATGCGCGCACCATCGGCCTGCCGGTGCAGGTGCTGCATTACGGGCTGCTGGTGCTGCTCGCGCTCACGATCGTGGCGTCACTGAAGGCCGTCGGCATCATCCTCGTGATTGCGATGCTGATCGGACCCGGCGCCACCGCCTATCTCCTGAGCGACTCCTTCGAGCGGATGATGGTGATCGCAACCGCTGTTGCGCTCGCCTCGGCTTTCATCGGCACCGTCGTCAGCTTCCATATTGACGGTGCGACCGGCGCCTGCATCGTACTGACCCAGTCCCTGTTCTTC
>CAZIKZ010000325.1:0-5098 GCA_964539845.1 uncultured Hyphomicrobiales bacterium | reverse complement strand
TCAGTCACCGGACGGGATTGAATCACAGACCAAGCGTTTTGCAGAGGCCTCGCTTTCGCGGGGACCCGGAAGCCAAGGACTGGATTCCCTCCTTCGCGGGAATGAGCGAGGGTACAGATAGGGCCGCGCGATGAGGCATAGAACTCACGTCTTGAACTTCGGATCGAGCCAGTCGCGCAGCGCGTCGCCGAGTAGATTGAATGCGAACACGCCGAGACTGATGGCCAGCCCTGGGAAGATCACGATCCAGGGCGCCTCCTCGAAGAAATCGGCGGCGCTGCCCGACAACATCAGACCCCAGGCGGGGACCGGCTCTGCGACTCCAAGACCGAGAAACGACAGTACAGCCTCAAGCAGGATCGCCTGCGCGATGTAAGCGGTCAGCATGATCAGATAGGGCGCCATCAGGTTCGGGATCATGTGGCGCAGAACGATGCGCGTGTTCGAATAGCCCGCGATGCGGGCGGCATCGATATAAGGCAGATTACGGATCACCAGGGCGGACGAGCGGATCACGCGCGCGACCTGCGGCACAATCGGGATCGCGATCGCGAAGATCAGGTTGATGTCGATCCCGAATACCAGCCAGCGCCCGAGCACGGCCACGACCACCAGTGCCAGCACGATCAGCGGAAAGGACAGCAGCAAATCGATGCAGCGCTGGATCGCATTGTCGATCTTGCCGCCGAAATAGGCCGAGGCCGCCCCGATGATCGCGCCGAGCGTGCAGCCCAGGAAAGCTGACGACAGGCCGATAATCAGCGCGGTGCGTGCGCCATAGATGATGCGTGAGAGGATGTCGCGGCCGAACGGATCGGTGCCAAGCAGGTATTTCCAGCTCGGCGGCTGCAGCATATTGGCCAGGTTGTTGCGCACCGGATCGTAGGGCGCGATGTATTCGGCAAAGACGCCGGCGAAGATCATGACCAGCAGCACCAGAAGTGCAACCATGCCGGCCGGCTGCTTGATGCAGAAATCGACGAGCGGGTTATGCAACCAGGAACGACGCTTCGCTGCGCGGACTGTGGTGTCGGTCATTGCGCGCTCACTGGTAACGCACGCGCGGATCGAGCGCGGCGTAAACGAGGTCGATCACAAGATTGGTCGCGATGTAGAAGGTCGCGAACAGCATCACCATGCCCTGGATGAGGGTGAAGTCATGCCGGGCAACACTCTGCACGAACAACCTGCCGAGACCGTTCAGGCTGAACACCTGCTCGGTGACAACGAGTCCGCCGAGCAGGAAGGCGAATTCCAGTCCGATCACGGTCACCGCCGGGAGCAGCGCGTTGCGCAGAGCATGCCGGCGCACGATCACGGATTCGATGACGCCTTTGGCGCGCGCGGTGCGGATATAATCCTCACCCAGGACTTCGAGGAGCGACGAGCGCACGATGCGGGTCAGAACCGCCGCGAAGCGATAGCCGACCGCGAGCGCCGGCCAGATCAATTGCCAGAGATTGGCGGCGGGATCTTTCCAGATCGGCGTGAAGGTCAGCGGGGGCAGGGCGCCGATGCTCCAGAGCATGGCAAGGATGATCAGCATCCCGAGCCAGAAGCTCGGCACTGCAAGCCCCGCGACAGCAAAGATGCGCACCGCAGTATCCACCCAGGTGCCGCGATAGAGGGCCGCGATCGTGCCAAGCGGGATCGCGATGAAGCAGCCGATCAGGGTCGCCATCAGCGCGATCTGGAAGGTGATTTCGAAGCGTGCGGCAACTTCCTCGATCACCGGACGGCCGGTCCACATCGAGTTGCCGAGGTCGAGGCGGGCGAGACCTTTCATCCAGTCGACGAATTGCTCGGAGCGCGGCTTGTCGAGCCCGAGCCGTGCGCGTTCGCGCTCGATCACGTCGACCGTGACATGCGCGCCATCGCCCCGCAGTTTCGCCTCGACGATGTCGCCGGGCAGAACCCGCAATATAAAGAAGGTGATGATCGCGACGCCGATCAGGGTCGGGATCGCGAGCAGGAGTCGATTTGCGACATAGCGGAACATGGCGCAGCTCCTGATTCAGACCTTGATACAGGCCACGGCGTGGCCGGGACGGACGTCACGAAGCGCGGGAATCTCCGCGCGGCATTCGACGGTGGCGATAGGGCAGCGGGTGTGGAACACGCAACCCGTCGGCGGTGCGAGCGGACTTGGCAACTCGCCCTGGATCAGGCGCGGTGCGCGCTCCTTCTCGACAGCAGGGTCGGGAATGGGGGCGGCGTCCAGCAAGAGCTTGGTATAGGGGTGGAGCGGCCGCTCGCAGAGTTCGTCGCGGTCGGCTGTCTCCATCACGCGGCCGAGATACATGACGACGATGCGCGAGGAGATATGCCGCACCACAGCGAGATCGTGCGCAATGAACAGATAGGACAGGCCGCGTTTGCGCTGCAGTGACTCCAGCAGATTGACGATCTGCCCTTGGATCGACACGTCGAGCGCGGACACGGCCTCGTCGCAGACGATGAATTGCGGCTCGATGGCGAGTGCTCGCGCGATGCCGACGCGCTGGCGCTGACCGCCGGAGAGTTGATGCGGATAGCGCTCCGCCATTTCCGGCCGCAGGCCGACTTCGTTCAGCAGGATTGCCACGCGTTCGCGCGCGGTGGCACCGTCAGGCGAAAGGCCGTAGACCCTCAGCGGCTCGGCGATGATCTGGCCTGTGGTCATGCGCGGGTTAAGCGATGAATACGGGTCCTGGAAGACCGCCTGAATCTTGCGTCGCATTGCCTTGAATTCGGCGCGGCTTGCATCTGCGAAGTCGCGGCCTTCGAACGAGATCGAGCCCGAGGTCGGCTTCTCGAGCCGCAGGATGAGGCGCCCGACCGTGCTTTTGCCGCAGCCGGATTCTCCGACAAGGCCGAGCGTCTCGCCCGGACGAACCTCGAAACTCACATCCTCCACCGCGCGCACCTGGTGCGTACGTGCCAGGAGTCCGGTTTTGACCGGGAAATGCTTGGTGAGCCCGCGCACGGCGATAACCGCCTGACCCTTATCCTGGCGCGCATCGTTCACGCTCGCGGAGGCCGCTGTCTTCCAGGCGAGCTTGCCGGCGGCGATGTCCGGTGCGCGGACGCAGGCGGAAAGGCCACCGGTGTCGGTGGGCGCAAGCGGCGGGGGTGTATCGCAGACCGGCAGGCGGAACGGGCAACGCGGCGCGAAGCGGCAGCCCGGCAACTGGTCAGCAGCGGACGGCGGCAGGCCTTCGATCGTTTCGAGCAGCCCGGTGCGTGGACGGTCCAGCCGCGGCACCGAGCGCAGCAGTCCCATGGTGTAGGGATGACGCGGGCGATGGAACGCGGCGTCGGCATCAACCTGCTCGACCACGCGGCCGGAATACATCACCACGACGCGGTGCGCGTAACGCGCCACGATGCCGAGATTGTGGGTGATGATGATCAGCGCGATGCCGAGGTCGCGCGACAGAGCTTTCATCAACTCAAGGATTTGCGCCTGGATCGTGACGTCGAGCGCCGTCGTCGGCTCGTCGGCGATGATCAGCTTCGGGTTGCAGGCAAGTCCGATCGCGATCATCACGCGCTGGCGCATGCCGCCGGAAAACTGATGCGGATATTGCTTCAGCCGCTGCTCGGGATCGGAGATGCCGACCAGACGCAGGAGTTCGGCAGCCCGCGCATTGGCGTCCTGCGTACTCATCCCGAGATGGGATTGCAGCGGCTCGATGATCTGCAATCCGATCGGCAGGACCGGATTGAGCGAGGTCATTGGCTCCTGGAAGATCATCGCAATTTCGCGACCGCGTACCTTGCGCATCGCGTCTTCGGAAAGCGCGAGCAGGTCGCGTCCTTCAAACAGGATGCGGCCTTTCGGAATGCGGCCCGTGCGCGGCAGAAGCCGCATGATGGAATGAGCGGAGACCGATTTTCCGGAACCGGATTCTCCGACGAGCGCGACAATCTCGCCGCGCCTGACCTCGAGGCTGAAGCCCTCCACTGCGCGCACGGTCACGGTGTCGGTCGCGAAGCTCACATGAAGGTCTTCGACCGTGAGCAATGGATCGGCCGAGAGGCTCGGCGATGTGCTGCCGTTTCCGCCCAGTGTCGCGACGCCGATTGCCGGCGGCATGCACGCGTCGCGCGCGCTCACGCCAGCAGCGTCACTCGCTTGCGAGCGTTCGGTCATTCCTCCCATCCGGTGTCATTCCTTCTAGCGGAATGCTCTTCCACTCAGTAGGATAGAGACCGCAGGCAGGTCTGACAAGCCGCGATTGGTTTTCGGGTGCGCACGGAAGGGGACAGCAAAGTGTCGGAAGAAGCAACCAGCACGGTGGTCCGCGTGGTGCGCCTGCTGCAATGCGTTGCCGAGATGGGCGGCGAGATCTCGGTCAAGGAATTCGCGCAACGCTTGTCGTTGCCGCCAAGCACCGTGCACAGGCTGCTCAAGCTGCTGATGACGCAAGGGCTCATCGAACAGCGCGCGACGACGCAGCGCTACCGCGCAGGGCGCGAGCTGTTTCGGATTTCCTCGCTGATCACGCGGCAGGTCGATCTTGAGGAGATAGCGCGCCCGATTCTCGATGCTCTGCGAGATGCATGCCATGAGACCTGCTATTTCGCGATGTATTTGCCAGCCTCGCGCCGCTTCGTGGGCACGGTGGTGGCGCGGTCGCCGCATCCGCTCGGTTATCATTTCGAGCCGCTGATGGAGCAGAAAGTCGCCTGGGGCGCGGTGGGCCGCTGCATGCTGGCGTATCTGCCGGATGACGTGGTTGCGAAGGCCGTGGCGGAAGCGGGGCCTTCGCCCGCCGGGAATCCTCCGCCGGCCTTGAAGGATGTGAAGGTTGCGCTGCAGGACATTCGCGAACGAGGTTATGCTTCGGCGGAGGGAGAGATTTTTCCGGAGGCCATCGGCTTTGCGCGCGTCGTATTCGATGCCGATGGCAATGTGATGGGCTCGCTCGGTATCACCATGCCGATGATCCGATACAAGCCGGCGATGCACAAACAACTCGCCAGCCTGGTCATCGGCAAGGCCAAGGACCTGAGCAAAGCGCTCGGCTACCGTGAGCCGGTGGACGAATCTGCGCCGGATGCCGGCTCACTGCGGAGGGCGCGGCGGTGACCGAGGCATTCCGGCTGCTCGATG
>CAZIKZ010000324.1:1442-5101 GCA_964539845.1 uncultured Hyphomicrobiales bacterium | reverse complement strand
GCAGGAACGCTATGGCCGCGATCAGGTGGCGCAGATCATAACCTTCGGTACGCTGCAGGCGCGCGGCGTGTTGCGCGACGTCGGCCGTGTGCTGGAAATGCCGTACGGCCAGGTCGACAAGCTGTGCAAGCTCGTGCCGCAGAACCCGGCCAATCCGGTCACGCTGGCCAAGGCCATCGACGACGAGCCCAAGCTGCAGGCCGAGCGCGATTCCAATCCGACAGTGCGGCGCGCCTTTGACATCGCGCGCAAGCTCGAGGGGCTGACGCGTCACGCATCGACCCATGCCGCCGGCATCGTGATCGGCGACCGGCCGCTGGCGGAGCTCGTGCCGCTCTACCGCGACCCGAAATCCAATATGCCGGTCACCCAGTTCAACATGAAATGGGTTGAGCCGGCGGGACTGGTCAAATTCGACTTCCTCGGATTGAAGACGCTGACCGTGCTCAAGACCGCGGTCGACCTGCTGAAGAAGCGCGATATCTTTATCGATCTGTCGGCGATCCCGCTCGACGACAAGAAAACCTACGAGCTTCTCGGCCGGGCTGAGGCGGTCGGTATCTTCCAGCTGGAAAGTCAGGGCATGCGGCGCGCCCTGCTCGACATGAAGCCCGACCGCTTCGAAGACATCATCGCGCTGGTTGCGTTGTACCGGCCGGGTCCAATGGCGAACATCCCGACCTATTGCGCGCGCAAGCATGGCGACGAGGAGCCGGACTATATTCACCCGAAACTGGAGGAGGTGCTGAAGGAGACCTTCGGCGTCATCGTCTACCAGGAGCAGGTGATGCAGGCCGCGCAGTTGCTCGCCGGCTATTCGCTCGGGCAGGCCGACCTTCTGCGTCGCGCCATGGGCAAGAAGATCCGCAGCGAGATGCAAGCGCAGCGGCAGGACTTCGTGAAGGGCGCGACCGAGCGCGGCGTGCAGCGCTCGCAGGCCGATGCGATCTTCGATCTGCTTGAGCGCTTCGCCGAATACGGTTTCAACAAGAGTCACGCCGCAGCCTATGCGCTGGTCGCCTATCAGACCGCCTGGATGAAGACGAATTATCCGGTCGAATTTCTTGCGGCCTCGATGACGCTCGACATGGGCAATACCGACAAGCTCGCGGAATTTCGTAATGAAGCCGAACGGCTCGGCATCAAGCTCGATCCGCCGTCGATCAACCACTCAGGCTGCGCCTTTGACGTGGACGGCAACACGATCTTCTATTCGCTCGCAGCGCTGAAGGGCGTAGGCGGGCAGGCGGTCGAAGCGATTGTTGCCGCGCGTGAGAAAAAGCCGTTCGCCGATATCACCGACTTCGCCTCGCGGATCAATCCACGCGCCATCAACAAGCGCGTGCTTGAGAGCCTTGCGGCTGCCGGGGCCTTCGACAAGATCGAACCAAATCGTGCCGCCGTTCATGCCGTGGTCGAGACAATGCTTGCGGTAGCGCAGCGTTCGCTCGACTCAGCCGAGAGCGGCCAGAACGAATTGTTCGGCGGGCCTTCGCATCGCGAGCCGTTGCGGCTTCCGAATGCGGATCCCTGGATCCCGTCAGACCGGCTGCAGCGTGAATACGAGGCGATCGGCTTCTTCCTCACCGGCCATCCGCTCGACGATTACGCCAAGGCGCTGAAGCGCATGCAGGTGATGAACTGGATGGAGTTCACGAAGTCGGTGCGCGCCGGTGCCAGCGCAGGCCGCACCGCTGCGACAGTGGTCTCGCGTGTCGAGCGTCGCACCAAGACCGGCAACAAGATGGGAATCATCGGACTGTCTGATCCGAGCGGACAATACGAAGCGGTGCTTTTCCAGGAAGCCTTGCAACAATATCGCGAACTGCTCGAACCCGGAAACGCGGTGCTGCTGTTCCTCTCCGCCGAAGCGCAGGGCGAAGATGTGCGCGCCCGCATCCAGACGGTGGAGCGCCTCGATCAGGCGGCGGAAAAGGTACAGAAAAGCCTGCAGATATTCCTGCGCGATCCGGCTCCGCTCGACACCATCACCAACCGCCTCGAGCCGAAGGGCGACGGTGAGATCCATTTCATCCTGATGCTCGCGGATGGCGGCGAGGTCGAGGTGAAGTTGCCGGGCCGCTACAAGGTCTCGCCGCAGATCGCGGGCGCCATCAAGGCGGTGCCCGGCGTGGTAACCGTCGAGGCCGGGTAGGGCGTGCTGCCACGCGCTCCCTGCCCGTGTCAGTTCGGTTCGATGCCGGACTCGCGAACGTAGCTGCCCCACTTGTTCAGTTCGCTCCGCAGGTAGCCATCCATTTGCGCGGCCGACAGCGGTGCAGCGTCCAGCCCCAATGCCGACAGCCTCCGATTCATCTGCTCGGTCGCCATGATCTCGGCTGCAGCCTCGCTGAGCTTGGTGGCGATACCGGCCGGCATATTCGCCGGACCGAACAGGCCGTTCCAGAACGTCAGGTCGAAGCCGGGAAAACCAGCCTCTTGCATGGTCGCGACGTCCGGCAGGAGCTTCGAACGCGTGCCGGACGAGATCGCGAGCGCGCGCACTTGACCGCTTTTCACCGCCGACAAGGCGGCAGCGACATCGACAAACGTCATGCTGAGATGTCCGGCGATGACATCGGACATCGCTTGCGGTGTGCTCTTGTAAGGAACGCGCGTGATGTCGACGCCACCGACGCGCTTGATCCGCTCGGCTGCGATCTGCGATCCGCTGTTCGAGGCCCCGTAAGTCACTTTGCCGGGATCTGCCTTGGCAGCCTTGACCACGTCTGCGACCGAATTGAATTCCGATTTGGGCGATACGACGAGCACGGCGCCGGCCGTTGCAAGCCGTGAAATCGGTGTGAAGTCCTTCAGCGGATCGTAGCGAAGTTCCTTGAAGAGATGCGGATTGGCGGAATGGGTCGTGTTGCCGCCCATGAACAGCGTGTATCCATCCGGCGTTGCGCGCGCGACATATTCGGCCGCCGGGATGCTGCTGCCGCCGGGCCGGTTTTCGATCACAACCGACTGACCGAGCTTCTTGGTCAATTCATCCGCGAGCGTGCGCGCCATAACGTCGGTCCCGCTGCCGGCGCCGAAGGGGACGACCAGCGTGACGGCCCGCGTCGGATACGTCTGCGCCGAAGCCTGCGCAGCCGCTATGGTCAGAAAGCCTGCGATCAGAGCGCGCAGCATGTGGGAACCTCGTTTCATCGTCATCGAATTCAGTACCTTGGAATGTCAGTATCTTGGTGTGGAGAGTCAGTGTTTCTAGCAAGGCGGGTGCCATTCACCTGATGCCATTCACTTCGGCCGGATCGGATCGAGCACAGCGTCCAAATCGATCGACTCCATTCCTGGAAATGCCCTGCGCCTGAACACGTCGCGCATGCTCATTGGCGCCGTTGCATCGATTCCAACCTTCCCGCGATGGGCATCGCGTACGTCTGCCCGCTGGAAACTGCCGAGGCGCGGGATCGTGTAAATGCCGGTCTCCGGCGTATTGCGGGTATGTATCGCCCAAAGCACTTCCTGCGGATCGTGCGGGTCGACATCCGCGTCGACTACGACCACGACTTTCATCCACGGGTGTGCGGCCAGTGCCGCGAGCATGACTGCGCGCGACTGCTCGTCGCTGGTCTTTTCGATCGAAACGACGCAACCGAAAATGTGACCGGGCGTGCCGATGTCCCGAATCTTTCCGAAAGCCGAGACGC
>CAZIKZ010000324.1:0-1342 GCA_964539845.1 uncultured Hyphomicrobiales bacterium | reverse complement strand
CCGAAAATGTGACCGGGCGTGCCGATGTCCCGAATCTTTCCGAAAGCCGAGACGCGCTTGTAGACCTCGGTCTGCAACGGCACGCCAAGCAGCGTGGCATCCTCGGGACCGCCGGCGAGGATCACGTGATAGATGGCATCGTTACGCCGTGTGATGGCCGTCACGCGCATGACGTTGTTCGGAGCCTTGGCGACATATCCGTCGGTGAACTCGCCGAATGGACCTTCGTCTTCCATCACATTCGGCAGAACATGGCCTTCGATCACGTATTCCGCGTCGGCCGGAACGAGCAGCGGGACGGTCTTTGCCTGGACTACACGCAGGCTCGATCCTTGCCAGCCGCCCGCGGTGAGAAGTTCGTCCGCATCGAATGGGATTTTTGAGGCTGCGCTCAACATCAGCGCGGGCGGTGCGCCGATCACGACTGCGATCGGCAGCGGCGCGTTCTTGCGCTCGGACGCGGCCTGATACTGGCCGAGATGCTGCGGGGCCATCATGCGGATCCGCATATGGTCGCCGCCCACGATCTGGATCCGGTTCCAGGACGCATTGTGGATACCGGTCTCGGGGTGGCGGGCGATGACAACGCCGGCGGTGATATAGGGGCCGGCGTCCTCTGCGCAGTGGATGACCTGCGGGATTTCCTCTTCGACTGCGATGTTGCCGGTGACGACCCGCTCATGAACCGGCGCGGTCGAGACGGTCTCGAGCGGAAGCGTGCGGGCCTCCCGCGCGACCAGTTCAGGCAGGAGTCCGGGCAGCGGCAGGTCGAGCGAATCTGCGAGAATCGATCGCCGGCACAGGACGTTGGTCGCGATCGGGGTGGGGCTTCCTTTGACCGTCTTGAACAAAAGCGGCTGGTTCGGGCCTTTCTGGACTTTGCGCATGATCGCCACGAGTTCGTGGCGGGCGTCGACGCTGCGGCTGATGTGGCGCAACTGGCGGCGGTCGTCGAGGAGGGAGAGAAGGTCCCGGAACGAGGTTTTTGCAGACATTCGGACAGCTAATCTCCGGTTCGAGACCCTGCGGCAGGGTGCCGGGCCAAGGCTATCAGGCTAAGGCTATACTGACTGGTATCGTCTGGGCAGCGACTGCGCAATCCGGGTGGGCGGCCGCCCCGTTGCCGTTTTTCTTGCGTTTGCGGGGCCGGGCGGCTATATCGCCGCCCATCTCACACGCGGATCAGGGTTTGCTGCCCCCAATCGGGGTCGACAGGCCATCCGGTGACGGTCTGGCCAATCGGCCTGCCGTTCACGTCATCCGCGGAGGACAAACCGGAGAAGACTTATGGCGCTGCCCGATTACAGCATGCGTCAGCTTTTGGAAGCTGGCGTTCACTTCG
>CAZIKZ010000323.1:0-5105 GCA_964539845.1 uncultured Hyphomicrobiales bacterium | reverse complement strand
CGACGCCGCAGTCGATCTTGTGCACTTCACCATCCTGCGTCCGCCGGAGAAGCAGGACGGCACGCCGATCAACGAATTGTCGTTGATCGCTTTCCCGACCCGCGAGTTGTTCCAGCAGAAGATCGGCGAATTTCATCTGATCATCTTCGATCGATACGCGCGCCAGGGCGTGCTGCCGATCATCTATTTCGACAATATCGCGCGTTATGTGCGTGAAGGCGGCGCCGTGTTGATTGCAGCGGGTCCCGATTACGCAAGTCCGACCTCGCTCTGGCGCACGCCGCTCGACGTGGTGCTGCCGGCCGAGCCGAGCGGAAAGATGATCGAGACGCCGTTCCACGCGCGATTGAGTGACCTCGGCAAGCGTCATCCGGTCACCCGCGCACTGGAGGGCGGCGCCAACGAACCGCCTCACTGGAGTCGCTGGTTCCGTCTCGTCGATGCCAAGGTCGGGCAAGGGTCCTCGGTCATGGAAGGCCCGGACGGAAAGCCTTTGCTCGTGCTGTCGCGCGAAGGCGAAGGCCGTGTCGCGCTCCTCCTCTCCGATCACATCTGGCTGTGGGCCCGCGGCTTCGAAGGCGGCGGGCCGCACCTCGATCTGCTGCGGCGGCTCTCGCATTGGCTGATGAAGCAGCCCGACCTTGAGGAAGAGGCCTTGCGCGTCGTGGCGCGCGGCCCCGACCTCTCGATCGATCGCCAGACCATGGCCGAGACGGTCGAGCCGGTCATTGTGACGACGCCGTCCGGCGAAATCCGCACCGTGACACTGCAGCAGGCCGAGCCCGGGCTGTGGCGGGGATCGACACCGGCCAATGAACTCGGGCTTTGGCGCGCCAGCGACGGCAAGCTGACGACGCTGGTCAATGTCGGCCCGGTTAATCCGCGCGAATTCGCCGAGGTCACCTCGACCGTGGATACGCTGCAGGCGCTCACCAATGCCACCGGCAGCGACGCACGCCGGCTAGACGCCGGCGGCAGCGTGAACGTGCCTCGCATTGTTGGCGTCCGCTCGAGCGAGACGTTCCGCGGCGAGGACTGGATGGGATTGAAGCTGCGCGACGCCAGCGTGCTGCGCGGCATCGGCGTGTTGCCGGTGTTTGCCGGGCTGCTGGGGCTGCTGCTGCTGATCGGCTCGCTTGCCGCGACGTGGGCACGCGAAGGCCGGTAAATCGGCCTTCTACGGCACGCGAAGGCAATAACTCTCGACGGTCGCGAGAGCGCTAGAACGCGTCCGGCCAGTCCGGCCGCACCGCACCGGTGACGCCTTCAAAGGCGCCCTCGACAAGCTCCACGACGAGGAGCCGTGCCGGATCGACCGGCCCGGGCATCTTCACGCGGCCACGCGGAACCCGCTTGAAACCCACCCGTGCGTAATAGGGCTCGTCGCCGACCAGGATCATCAGCTTGTGTCCGCGCTCTTTCGCGTCCGCCAGCGCGCGCTGCATCAGCGCGAGCCCGACACCGCGATCGCGGAAGGGGGGCTCGATGGTCAGCGGGCCAAGAAGCAGCGCCGGCGCGTTCCCGATCCGCACCGGCGAGAGCCGCAGCGAGCCGACCAGCAATGTGCCCACCCGCGCGGTGTAGGACAGCATCCGCTCGTGCGCGATCCCCTCGCGAATACGATAGGCGGTGCGCGCATAGCGGCCGGGACCGAAGGTGCGCTCATGAAGCCGCTCGATGGCCAGCGCGTCGTCGTCGGTTTCCGGCAGGATGGTGATGGAGAGGTCTGTCATTTCGGTGATGCGGAACAGCGGCGGGACCTTGAGGCCGATTAGCACCTGCGGCCAACGAAATCCATGGCCCACCATGCGAATTTGCCGCTTGGCGGGATCACCCCTGCCGGCCATATCAACGTCAACCGTTATCCGGCGTCATTGCCGGGCCTGACCCGGCAATCCATCAGTCTTGCGCAAAGCAAGGGACCACCGGGTCTCGGACCATCCAAGTCGGCAATAGCTGACTTGGATCCTGATAAATTGCCGATCTCGGGTAAACCCGAGATCGGTGGTCCGGCCTGGTGATGAGCGACAAAGAGGACACACGCGGCATGGGATTCTTCCTCGACGGCGTCTGGCACGACACCTGGCATGACACCGACAAGACCAAGGGCCGATTTCAGCGTGAAGCCACCCGCTTTCACAACTTCATAACGCCCGACGGGGCGGCCGGCCCAAGCGGCGACGGCGGTTTTCCGGCGGAGGCTGGCCGTTATCACCTGTATGTTTCGCTGGCATGCCCTTGGGCGCACCGCACCCTGATCTTCCGTAAGCTGAAAAAGCTGGAGGATCTCATTTCGGTTTCTGTCGTCTCACCGATGATGTTCGATCGGGGCTGGACCTTCAATCGCGACGAGGGCTCGACTGGCGATCATTTGCATGACGCCGCCACGCTCGGCGAAATTTATCTCAAAACCAACCCGAAATATTCAGGCCGCGTGACGGTGCCGGTGCTCTGGGACAAGAAGCGCGGGACCGTCGTTAACAATGAGTCTTCCGAGATCATCCGGATGCTCAATTCAGCGTTCAACGGACTGACCGGCGACACCACCGATTTCTATCCGCAGATCCTGCGCACCGAGATCGACGCCATCAACGCGCGCGTCTACGAAACCGTGAATAACGGCGTGTATCGCTGCGGATTCGCCACCTCGCAGGAAGCCTATGAAGAGGCATTCGCGCAATTGTTCGAGACGCTGGATTTTCTGGAAGGCCGCCTCTCAACGCAGCGCTACCTCTGCGGCAAGACCATCACCGAAGCCGACTGGCGGCTTTTTCCGACGCTGATCCGGTTCGATGCCGTTTATGTCGGGCATTTCAAATGCAATCAGCGCCGGATCGACGACTATCCGAACCTGTCAAATTACACACGTGAGCTTTACCAATGGGCGGGCATCGCGGACACGGTCGATATCGATCAATACAAGCGGCACTATTACGGCAGTCACAGAGGAATCAATCCGACCGGAATCGTTCCCGTCGGCCCCGCGCTTGAATTCATGCGTCCGCATGATCGCGGTCGCTTCGGCTGACCGGATCAAAGGGAACCCATTTACGAGCTGCGACCGTGAATAATCGACAACGACCGGAACATTGAACGGCGCCCGGACTTTGCCTCCTGTCATCTCAGACGGAGGAATAACATGAAGACCCCCACCATTATTGTGGCCGCCACCTTGCTGGCGACCCCTGCTTTCGCGCAGACAACGACTGCTCCGCAGCCGAATGCACCCGCAGCTATGAATCAGACCATGGCGGTTCCCGCGTCCGGTCAGTGGCGCACATCGAAGCTGATTGGCGTCGACGTCTACAATAACCAGAACGAAAAGCTCGGCGAGATCAGTGAGCTCATCATGAGCGCAAACGGTCAGATCGCTGGTGCTGTGATCGGCGTCGGCGGATTTCTCGGCATGGGCGAGCGCGACGTCATGGTGCCGCTGACCCAGCTTCGTTTCTCGAACGAACGTCCGGCAACGACCGGTTCGGCGGCCGATAACGACCGCAAATGGTATCCGGACCGCGCTGTCCTGAACACGACCAAGGATCAGCTCAAGCAGATGCCGGAATTCAAGTACTAACGACCGGCTAATCTGATTGTCCATGAAAAGGGCTTCGCGCGGCGAAGCCCTTTTCTTTCTTTGGTTCGCGCTACCACCACACGCCCGGCGTGACGCCGTCCAGCACTTCGGCAATGCGAGTGCGTGTCGCGATTGTCGTGTCGGATGGCAGCGCGTCGCGCGCGAAAAAGCCATGCGAAATAATCTCGGCATTCGGTTGAGGCGGCGCACTTTGCCTGAACGCCTCGGTCACGTAGAGCGCGACATGATCGCGTCCGGACGCATTGCGGTTGTGATAGAGGCCGAACAACCGCGGCTCCTGCAGAAACTCGATATTCCCCTCTTCCATCATCTCGCGGCCGAGCGCCTCGCGCATATTCTCGCCGACCTCCACACCGCCCCCCGGGAGGTGCCAGCCCGGCACGTAGGAATGCTTGATGAGGAATATCCGTCCTTCCGCATCGATCGCCATGCCGCGCACACCGAGCGTCAGCCCGCGCGAAAAACGCCAGTAAAGATGCATGAAGCGGCGTATCATGTGTCGAATCCCACGACTGGCGCCGCGACCTTCTTTGGCGCGCTACGCCGTCGCAGCGACACGGCATCATCGCGTCGCATGCCCCGACTCACTATAGTCTGAATCGACGTCACCCCGGAAAGCCGCCATCGTTCATGTTCGTACTCGCGCATCTCTCCGACCCGCATCTCGGCCCCATGCCCTCGGCCCGTATCCGCGATCTCGCGGGCAAGCGCGCGATCGGCTTCATGAACTGGCACCGGCGCCGGAAGACCTTCCACCGCGGCGAGACGCTGTCGCGCATCGTGGCCGATATCAAGTCGCATAATCCCGACCACATCGCGGTGACCGGCGACATTCTTAACATTGCGCTGCCCGGCGAGTTCGCGCCATCACGGGTGTGGCTGGACACCGTCGGCCTGGCGCATGACGTTACTTTCGTGCCCGGCAATCACGACGCCTATGTGCGCAAGGCCGCACGCGAATGGCATTCGCACTGGGGCGACTTCATGAAGGGAGACACCACCGGCGCCGACCAGTTTCCGTTCGTGCGCCGCCGCGGCGATATCGCGCTGATCGGGCTGTCGAGCGCGATTACCACTGCGCCGTTCATGGCAACCGGCAAGATCGGTACGCCGCAACTGCACGCACTGCCCGAGATTTTGGACCGGCTCGCGGCGGACGGATTGTTCCGCGTCGTGCTGATCCATCATCCGCCGGTGACCAAGCCGACGCACCGCTTCAAGCGGCTGCTGGATGCCGACAAGTTTCGCGATGTGCTGCGCAGGCATGGTGCCGAACTGGTTCTGCACGGCCATGACCATATCCATTCGCTGGTGATGCTGGACGGCCCGTCGAAGAAGATTCCCGCCCTCGGTGTGCCGTCGGCCTCTGCCGTTGGCGGCGAAGGCGAGCTCGCCGGCTACAATCTCTACGCCATCGCGAAGGCCGGAAATGGATGGCGCTGCGAAATGACGAAGCGCGGCTTTTCGCGCGACACCGATACGATCGTGGAACTCGGCAAACAGGAACTCG
>CAZIKZ010000322.1:0-5114 GCA_964539845.1 uncultured Hyphomicrobiales bacterium | reverse complement strand
ATCTGTTTCACATGAAAAAAGTCCTATCGCGCGTCACGCCGCGTTTTTCATGCTCGTAGAAGTGCGCTTGCTCGGAGAATCAGGATCGTCCGAGCGCGCTCGTCGAAGCGCTCGTCGGGCGTAAGCGTGCAAAGCGCGATCGGGCGTTGTTCACGCCGCTCTTGATTGCGGAGGCTTCTTCTTCGTCCGCCGCAGGATGCGCTGAATCAGCCGCGGCTGACCGGGCGGGCGCACCAGCAGAATATCGCTGACCAGTTTCGCGCCGCCCTTGTCGCGGCGTTCCAGCGTCAACTTGCGAGAGTGAAACCGTTCCAGTTCGGGCCGGTGTCCGACGCTGAGAATGGTGAGACCTTCCATCTCCTCGGACAGAAGCTCCATCAGTTCGTCCTGGCTTTTTGCGTCGAGTGCAGCGGTCGCCTCGTCGAGCACGATGATGTCGGGCCGGTGCAGCAGGACGCGCGCGACCGTGAGCCGCTGCTTCTCGCCGCCGGACAGCGTCTGATCCCAGGGCGCTTCTTCCTCGACACGGTCTTGAAGATGGCCGAGGCCGACGCGATCCAGTGTTGTCTTGATGGTGTCGAGATCCCAATCCTCCGCCGCACCGGGATAGGCGATCGCGCGGCGCAATGTCCCGGTTGGCACATAAGGCCGCTGCGGCAGGAGGAAGAGGCGGGCGTCGCGCTGGATCGCGATCTCCCCGCCACCCCAAGGCCACAGGCCGGAAATCGCGCGCACCAGCGTGCTCTTGCCGGAGCCGGACGCGCCCGAGAGGAGGACCCGCTCGCCTTTCTTGATCACGATATCGGTGTCGTCGACGACGGCAGTGCCGTTGTCGAGCGCGATGACCAGATCCTTCATGCGGATCGCGGCATCGTCGATTTCGCCGCGCTTGATTCGATTGATGCCTTCGCCGGCTTCCGCCTTTTCGAGCGCATCCACCGACATCATGAGTGAAGCGATACGGCGCGCACCTGCGGTCCACTCGGCAAGCCGCGGATAATTGTCGACGAGCCATGCGAAGGCCGCCTGCACGATGGTGAAGGCGGACGCTGCCTGCATCACCTGACCAAGCGACATCGAGCCGTCGAGAAATTTCGGCGCGCAGAGGATGATCGGCAAAACCGGCGCGATGATGCCGGAGCCGTGTGAGACCACGGTGGTGCGCATATGCTGCGTGCACAGCGCGCGCCATTTTCTCAAGACTTCGACGATGGACCGGTTCAGACCCGCGCGCTCTTCTTCCTCGCCACCGAGAAGCGCGATGCTTTCACCATTCTCGCGCACCCGCGTGAGGTTGTAGCGATAGTCTGCCTCGCTCTGGTTCTTGGCCTCGGATACGGCGACGAAGCTTCTGCCGACGATCGCCATCGCACCGCTTGCAATCACGGCGTAGGCAACGGCCGCGATCACGAGGAAGCCCGGGATCGTGATGTCCGTGCCGCCGAGCGGGACGGTGAGGGCGCCGCCGATGGTCCAGAGCACCGTGATGAAAGTCAGCGCGGACAGCGTCGCGGTCGAGACGCCAACCGCGAAATCGATCGGCGCGTCGGTCGATACGCGCAGGTCTTCGGTGAGCCGGCCCTCCGGGTTCTGGTGATCGCCGCTGACCAGGTTGAGTTGGTAGTAGCGTCCGTTCTTGAGCCAGCGGTCGAGCACGTGATCGCTCAGCCAGGCGCGCCAGCGCCGCTGCATTGACATGCGGCCGTACACGCTCGCAACGCCAACGCCGACGCTGGCCGCGGCGAGCGGGAAGAAGACGAGTGCGAGCATTAACACGCTCGCGGAATCGCGCTTCTCCAGTGCGTCGAAGATCTTGCGGTTCCAGACGTTGATCCCGAATTGCGCCAGCACCGCGAGGACCACGAGCAGAGCGATGCCGATGGTCAGGGGCCAGGCGAGCCGGTCGCCTTGGCCCGGACTCCAGAAGCGCTTCGCCGCCGACCAGAAGCGGCCGAGCAGGGCGCGGCGGCGAAGCCGTTCTTTTTCAGCTTCGTCGTCGGGATCGCTTCCGGTCTCGGCCGGCTCTTCCGGCTCGGCCGCGGTGTCGTCGAGCGACTTTTCCGCAGCGGGTTCGGTTAGATCCTCGCCCTTGCCCTCGCCGGATTCCTGAGGCGGCTTGCCAGACTTCGGCCGGTCATCTCCGTTCGGAGTCGGCGCGGTCTTTCTGGACTCTGTAGACTTGCCGTTCGACATCGCGTTCGCCCCGTGGTGCGGGGCACAACGCCGTCAGCAAAGTTCCGTTCCAGATTGTCGCAGGCGGCCGCGGAGCGCGGCTTACGCGGCCGTTGGCTTACGGCCGGTGGTGCCGAGGCGCTTGTCGAGATAGCCGTTCACTGAAGTCATCAGCGACTCGATCTTCTGATCGAAGAAGTGGTTGGCACCGGTCACGACCTTCTGCTCGATCACGATGCCCTTCTGCGTCTTCAGCTTGTCGACCAGCGTGGTGACGTCGCGATGCGGCACGACCGCATCCTTGTCGCCATGAATGATCAAACCGGATGACGGGCAGGGCGCGAGAAACGAGAAGTCATAGAGGTTGGCCGGCGGCGCGATCGAGATGAAGCCTTCGATTTCGGGCCGGCGCATCAGGAGTTGCATCCCGATCCAGGCGCCAAACGAGAAGCCCGCGATCCAGCAAGAGCGCGCTTCCGGATTGATGGTCTGTGCCCAGTCGAGCGCGGACGCGGAATCCGACAATTCACCGACGCCGTGATCGAACGAGCCCTGGCTGCGTCCGACGCCGCGGAAGTTGAAACGCACCACGGAGAAGTTGCGGTGCACGAACGCGTAATAGAGCTGGTAGACGATCTGGTGGTTCATCGTCCCGCCGAATTGCGGGTGCGGGTGCAGGATCAGCGCGAGCGGCGCATTCTTCTGTGCGGCGGGATGATACCGACCCTCAATGCGTCCTGCGGGACCGGTGAAGATAACCTCGGGCATGGAAGGACCTCGGCTGAGGCGGCGAAGGGTCTCGCCGCTTGGTTCTATTGTCCCGGTTCCGACGCTCGTGACGTTTGATCCGCCGCACGTGGCGTGCTTGACGGATGGATCGGGCGCACGTATTTTTTAGAACCGTTCTAAACTTGTTCAACCCAGCGGCTGGAACCGCAAGGTTACGTGCCGTTTGGATGTGTGACGGGCGGTTTCTACCATGAGGCAAGGGGCAAAATGCAAGCTTTCTCGTGCCCTGTGGTAGGACAATTGGAACCGGCATCATCCGATACGGTAAATCAGCAGTCATGACAGAGCGTGCGTATCTCGACTGGAATGCGACCGCGCCACTGCGGCCGCCGGCGCGCGCCGCGATGATCGCGGCGCTCGATCACGTCGGGAATCCGTCTTCGGTCCATGGGGAGGGACGGAGCGCCCGCCAGCTGATCGAGCAGGCACGCACAGAGGTCGCTGCGCTTGTGGGCGCCGATGCGGCCAATGTCACCTTCACCTCCGGGGCCACCGAAGCGAATGCACTTGCGCTATTGCCCGGCTGGACCCGCAAGCCTGGGCAGCCGGCGTTCGAACGTCTGCTGGTCTCGTCGATCGAGCATCCGTCGGTTCTTGCGGGCGGCGGGTTCGGACGTGACGCGGTGCGTACCGTCCCGGTGGACTCGCGCGGCGTCGTCGAACTGGATGCGCTGCGGGCTTTGCTCTCAGGTGCCCCGGCGCTGGTTTCCGTGATGCTGGCCAATAACGAGACCGGCGTTGTTCAACCTGTTTCTGAGATTGCTGAAATCGTCCATGATGCAGGCGGCCTGCTGCACATCGATGCGGTGCAGGCGCCCGGTCGAATATCATTTAATTTCAGAGAGATGGGCGGCGCCGATTTTCTCACATTATCCTCGCACAAGGTCGGCGGCCCCAAGGGCGCCGGCGCGCTGATCCGCCGGGCGGGCCTGCATCTGTCGGATCCGATGATCCGTGGCGGCGGTCAGGAGCGGGGCCTGCGGGCCGGAACCGAGCATGTTGCGGGCATAGCCGGGTTTGGTGCGGCTGCGGCAGCGATCGTGGTGTCTCAGGTATCCGAATCAGAGCATACAAAGGAGCTGCGCGACCGGCTCGAAACCGGGCTGCGCGCGGTCACACCCGATGCCGTCATTTTCGGCGATACCACCGAACGGTTGCCGAATACCACGTCCTTCTCGCATCCCGGATTGCGGGCCGAAACCGCGGTAATCGGGTTCGATCTGGCCGGAATCGCGGTTTCGTCCGGCTCCGCCTGTTCTTCTGGGAAGGTGCAACCGTCCCACGTGCTCGCGGCCATGGGGGTGGAACCGGCGCTCGCCCGCGGCGCGATCCGGGTTTCGACCGGATATGCGACCCGAGATACGGACATTGAAGGCTTTCTAAGTGCTTGGAAAAAGCTCTCTGAATCACTACTTAAGGGGCGAGCAATCATCGCCGCTTGAGCGGCTTCGCGGAGGGAAACCGACGCCAGGCTGACCACCATAAACCGACAAATCCGCTGCGGTCCTTGAAACCGCGAGGGGAGACCAGAATGCCGGCCGTACAAGAGACCGTCGAACAGGTTCGCCGTATCGACGTCGATCAATATAAGTATGGGTTCGAGACGATTATCGAATCCGACAAGGCCCCAAAAGGCCTGTCCGAGGATACCGTCCGCTTTATCTCGGAGAAGAAGAGCGAGCCGCAATGGATGCTCGACTGGCGGCTCGATGCCTATCGCCGCTGGCTGACGATGCGCGAGCCGAGCTGGGCGCGCGTGAGTTATCCGAAGATCGATTTCCAAGATTACTATTATTACTCCGCGCCCAAGCAGAACAAGGCGCTGGCGTCTCTGGATGAGGTCGACCCGGAAATTCTGCGCACCTACGAGAAGCTGGGCATTCCGCTGCGCGAGCAGGAGATGCTGGCCGGCGTCGTGCGCCCGGAGGGCGAGCGCCGCGTTGCCGTGGACGCCGTGTTCGACTCCGTATCGGTCGCGACGACGTTCAAGGCGGAGCTCGCAAAATCCGGCGTGATCTTCATGCCGATCTCGGAAGCGTTGCGCGAGCATCCGGACCTCGTTCGCAAGTATCTCGGCACGGTGGTGCCGGTGACCGACAATTTCTATGCGACGCTCAATTCGGCGGTGTTCTCCGATGGCTCGTTCGTTTACG
>CAZIKZ010000321.1:0-5140 GCA_964539845.1 uncultured Hyphomicrobiales bacterium | reverse complement strand
TGAAGGGCGACGGTCGGAATGCTGACCGTATCCGGACGGGTGTCCAGATCGACCTCCACATCGACATATTGTCCCGGCCACAGGCTGAAATCCTGGTTGGCGAAGGTCGCCTTGGCCATGATCGTGCCGGTTGCGATATCGACCGAGGAATCCACGAAATCGAGCTGTCCGGTCGCAAGCGGCGTGCTGCCGCCGGCGGCATAGACGCGAACGACCGGCGGCTGCTTGCTCGACCGCGCAGCGCGCAGCGCGGCAAGGTCGCGCTCCGGCAAGGTGAAGGACACACGGATCGGGCGGATTTGCGTGATCGTCACCAGCCCCTGCGCATCGGACGACGACACGAGATTTCCAGGCGTGACCCGGATCGTCCCGATCCGCCCGGTGATGGGTGCGGTGATCTTCGTATAGCTGAGGCGGACACGATCGTTATCGAGCTGCGCCTTGTCGGCGGAGATCGTGGCTTCGGCGGCTTTCGCGTCGGCGATCTTCTCGTCGAGCTGCTGGCGTGCGGCGACATTCTTGGCCAGCAATTCCTCGGTTCGCTTCAGGTCCGCGTTGGCGCGATCGCGCGCGGCTTCGTCCTTGGCGAGCTGTGCTTCGTTGCGCGCGATGATCGCCAGCAATTCGCGGTCGTCGAGCGTGAACAGCAGATCGCCCTTGCGCACGAGCTGGCCGTCAGTGACATGCTTCTCCAGCATCTGGCTGTCGATCCGCGACCGGATCACGACCACCGCCGGCGATTCGAGCAGGCCGATGCTGCGCCGGCGGATCGGAAACGTGCCCTGCTCCGCCGCGACCGTCACCACAGAAATCACCGGCGTGGCGCGTTGTCCGCTCGCCGCCTGAGACTGCGCCGATCCTTTGGACATCCCGAGGCGTTCGCCAAAGGTGCGATAACCGTAGAGCCCGGCCGCGATGAGAGCGAGAAGTGCAATTGAAACTACGGTTTGTCGCCGCATGCAGGGCCGCCTCCGTGGTCGTCGCAAGGCGCGTGCCGCCGCCCGGCATGGCGCGGTCAACACAACGTTGTCAGCGAACAAACGTTCCACTAACGGCGGAAATCGGACCGCGGCGGCAAATAACCGCCCTGTCAGATTAAATTGCTGTCATGTTCGGCGAGAACACGACAGTCACTAGCCCCAGATCGCCTTCGCGGCCTGCACCTCAAGCTCCAGCTTCTTGCGCTGGTCCGCGTCGGTCACCGGATTGCCCGCGACGGTTGAGGCGAAGCCGCATTGCGGTGAGATCGCAAGCCGGTCGAGGTCGATGAACTTCGCCGCCTCTTCGGTGCGGCGCTTCAGCGTATCGAGCGATTCGAGAACCGGCGTCTTGCTCGATATCAGCCCGAGCACCACGCCCTTGCCCTTCACGAAACGCAGGGGACTGAAATCGCCGGCACGCTCGGTGTCGTATTCCAGCAGGAAGTGGTTGACCTTCGCGCCCGCGAAGAACCGCTCCGCGACCGATTCATAGCCGCCGGCGCCGAGATAATGGCCCTTGAAATTGCCGCGGCACATATGCACGCCGAACACCACATCGGCCGGCGCGTCCTTCACCGACTCGTTGATGCTCTCGATATACAGATCGACCAGTTCGTCCGGCTTCATGCCTTCGGCTTCGACCTGCTGACGGATATTCGGGTCGCACAGGAGCGCAATCGCAACTTCGTCGAGCTGGATATACTTGCAGCCGGCCTTCGCGAGATCGGCAATCTCCTCGCGGAAGATGCGGTTGAGGTCGGCGAAGAAGCTCTTCGCATCCGGATAGGCAGACTTCGCCGCGAAATCGGTCGCCCGGTAGAAATGCATGGTCGAGGGCGCCGGCAGCGTGATCTTGGGCGTCGCCGCCGTGATCCCCTTCAGGAATTCAAACTCGTCGAGTGCCAGCGGCTTGGTGCGCTTGAGCTTCGCGTCGGCATAAGGCGCGGTGAAATCGACCTGATGGCCCTGATCGTCGCGAAACTTGAAGACCGCAGACTTGATCGCAAAGCCGTCGATCCGCTCGACAAAACGTCCCCAATAGGAGCCGCGGCGGAATTCACCATCGGTGACGACCTTCAGCCCGACCTCTTCCTGCATCTTCACGACATCGCGGATGCACGCGTCCTGGATCGTCGTGAAGGCGGCATCGTCGATGCGCTTGCCCATGTGATCGCGGAACGCCTGCCGCAACATCTGCGGGCGCAGCAGACTGCCGACATGATCGGCACGGAACGGTGGGCGGCCTTGCGGCGTCTCGATCATTGGCGCATGCTCCCTGATATGGATTATTCTATAGGTCTATAGATGAAATCTAGATCGGCGACCGCCCCCGATGCAAGCCCCGTCCGGCGCACCGCGCTGCGGCGCGATCCTCCGTTGCGAAAAAGCGGTGCCGATGAGCCCGCCGAGCGCCGCAAACGCGCCACCCATCGGCGTGCCGGCGAGATCATCGAAGCGGCGGCGCAGGTCTTTGCCGATCGCGGCTATCATGGCGCCACCACGCAGGACATCGCCGATGTGCTGAAGATCCGGCAGGCGAGCCTGTATTACTACTTTTCCTCCAAGGAAGTGGCGCTCGAACTCGTCTGCATGCGCGGCGTCGAGGGCTTTTACGAGACCGAAAAGGCCATTGCCGAGGGCCCCGGCACTGCCATGGAACGGCTCTCCGGCCTGATCCGGGCGCATATTTCGCCGCTTCTGGACCGCGGCAATTTCGTGAAGGTGTTCCTCACCCAGCGCCAGTTTCTGCCCGCGCATAGCCGGCGCAAGATCCGCAAGGTGTCGCGCGGAATCGAGGCGATCTTCGAGGCGATCTTGAAGGAAGGCCAGCGCAACGGCGAATTTCGCGCTCATCTCGATACGCGGCTTGCGACACTCTCGATCCTGTCGGTCCTGAACGGCTGCGCGGCATGGTATCCGCGCGAGCGGGTGTCGATCGAGCGCATCGGCGGCGAATTCATTTCGCTGATCCTGCGCGGAATAGACGCGCCACAGACTGCAGCGAGAAATCCGCGTGGACGAACCAAATCCGCCGGCACAACCAAAAAATTTGATTGACCTATAGAATTTACGTTGTTGAAATAACACCGGAACAAGAGCCGGCTCACCGGCCAGATCCATTCGGGAGGAAGGCCGCGATGAGGATGCCGTTCAGCGGCACTGCGCGCTCGTCACAGGTCATGGCGTAGCGTCATGACGCAAGCCGTATCGCAATCTCCGCAGTTCCAGGTCCTTCGTGGCAAGACCGCGCCCGGACTGATCGCGGAGCATGCGCGGCAAAAGCCGGACGATGTCGCCTATCGCGCGAAAAAACTCGGCCTGTATCGTGAACGGACGTGGCGCGACTATGCAAGCGCCGTCGGACGCTGCGCGCTTGCGCTGCGCACACTCGGCCTCGAAAAGGGCGACCGCGTCGCGATCATGGGCGATGCGTGTGAGGAGTGGGTGATCTGCGATATGGCCGCGCAAGCGGCCGGCGCGATCGTTTATGGCGTCTACCCGACCGCCTCGGTCTCCGAGGTCGAATTCCTGATGAAGGATGGCGGCGCGAAAATCTTCATCGCCGAAGATCAGGAATACATCGACAAGATCCTGCAGATCGCCGACCGGCTGCCCGACCTGACATGGATCGTGGTGATCGACGATTCCGCGATGTTCGATTACAGCCATCGGAAGCTGATCTCGCTCTCGCAAATTGAGGAGCGCGTCGCAGGCGACGATGCCGCAAACATCGCAGCGCTGGAATCGATGACGCAAGCGCTGAAGCCGGAAGACCCGGCTTTCATCGTCTACACCTCCGGCACCACCGGCAATCCGAAGGGCGCACTGATCTCGCACGGCAAGCATCTCGCCGGCACCTACACCATCGTCGACCATTATCCGACACTGCGTGACAAGGATCACCGCACCGTGGTGTTCCTGCCGCTGTGCCATATCTTCGGCCGTGATGTCGCGATCACGCTGCCGCTGATCTCTCGCCTCGTCCCGCATTATGGCGAGACTGTCGACGACCTGATGCAGTCGATGTTCGAGGTCGCGCCGACGGCGCTGTTCACGGTGCCGCGCTACATGCAGAAATTCGCATCGCAGGTGCTTGTGGGACTAAGCACCACCTCGCCCGCCAAACGCGCGGTGTATAACGCGGCGATGGCGCTGGGCCGTTCGGCCGCGCGGCGACGCTGGGCCGGCAATACGGGTGCAACGACCGACGCGATGACCACGCTGGCACGCTCGGTCGCCTTCGGCCGCGTGCTCAACAAGCTTGGCCTCGACAAGCTCGAACTTGCGATTTCGGGCGCCGCACCCCTGCCGCGCGAGACCGCGGCGCTATGGCAGATCTGGGGCGTCAATCTCGTGGAAGCCTATGGCCAGACCGAAACCGGCGGCGCCTTCATCACCGGCCAGCCGCAGGCTTTCTCGAAGCCCGGCAATGTCGGAACGGTCGTGCAGGGTTGGCAGGTGCGGCTCGACGACGACGGTCAGATCCTTGTGAAGGGTCCCGATCAATTCGAGGGCTACTGGAATCAGCCGGACGCGACACAGCAGATCGTTGACAGCGAGAACTGGCTTCACACCGGCGATGTCGGCGAATGGCAGAACGGCAATCTGCGGCTGATCGACCGCGCGCGTGATTTCCTGGTCACCGCCGGCGGCAAGACCATCTCGCCATCGGGCATCGAAAGCACGCTGCGCGCAAGCCCCTATATCGGCGAGGCGATTGTGTTCGGCCATGGGCGAAAATATATCACGGCCCTGATCGAGATCGACTTCGACTCGGTCGCCGACTGGGCGCGCGCCAACAACGTCAATTATACCGGCTTCACCTCTCTCGTTCAAAGCAAGCTGGTGCAGGGCCTGATCAAGGCGGAGATCGACAAGGCCAATGTTGAATTCGCACGGGTCGAGCAGATCAAGGCATTCCGTATCTTGCCGAAGGAGCTCGATCCCGAACAGGATGGCGAGCCAGTGACGCCGACCCGCAAGGTGAAGCGCAACCTGATGTATGATCGCTTCAAGGACCTGGTCGAAGGCATGTACGACGACACCGAGGAGCGCATGCTGGCTGCGGGTGCAGGCGATGCGCTGCGATGATGATGAATTCGTTGAAATTGAAATGGAGTGAGCCGTCTCCCCTCCCCCCGCGAGCGAAGCGAGTGGTG
>CAZIKZ010000320.1:0-5146 GCA_964539845.1 uncultured Hyphomicrobiales bacterium | reverse complement strand
TTCGGCACCACCTCGCTGTCGCCGGTGACAACCCGGACGCGCGAAAGATCGAGGCCGAGCACTTCCGCGACCGCCTGCACGAGGATGGTGCTGGATCCCTGCCCGATATCGGCGGCGCCCGACATCACGACGATCGAGCCGTCGAAATCGACCTTGATCTTCACGGTCGCATGCGGTTCGCCGGTCCAGTTCACCGGCTTGGATGCACCAGAGATATAATGCGAGCAGGCCATGCCCAGGCCTTTTCGCAACGGGCCCTTCACGCCGCCACCGTTCAACAACTTGCCCTTGCGCGTCTTCCAACCGCTCTCGCGTTCGACGATGTCGAGACATTCGGGGAGGCCGTAGGAATTCACCATCAGGTCGTTGTCGGTGAAGGTCGGCGCCTGCAGCAGGTTCGCGCGGCGCACCACGAATGGATCGATCCCCATTTCATGCGCCATCTGATCGATCAGGCTCTCGAACGCGAAGCGCACGTCGACGGTGCCGTGTCCGCGGAATGCTCCGCAGGGCGGCGTATTGGTCAGCACGCGCTTGCCGAGATACTTGACGTGCTTCAGGTCGTAGATCGCGTAGAGCATCGAGCCGGCATAGAGGATCGTGACCACGCCGTAGCCGGAATGCGCACCGCCGCGCTGGATCGCCTCGCACTCGACACCGGTGATGCGGCCGTCCTTCTTCAGGCCGATCTTCAGCCTGACGTCGGTCTCCGGGCGGCCGCGATGGGTGATGAAGGTCTCTTCGCGGTTGACGACAGTGCGCACCGCGCCGCCGGCCTTGCGGGCGAGCAGCGCGGTGATCAGTTCGACATTCAGCGTCTCGGTTCGGCATCCAAAGCCGCCGCCGACATGCGGCTTGATCACGCGGATGCGCGACATGTCCATCTCGAGAATGTCGGACAGCATCATGTGCACGTAATAGGGCACCTGCGTGGAGGCATGCACGGTGATGCGGCCGCGCACCGCGTCGTAATCGGCAATGGCCGCATGCATTTCCATCTGCACCTGGCAGACTTCCGGGCAATTATAGACGCCTTCGCGCACGAGATCGGCATCGGCGAAGGCGTCCTCGACATTGCCCAGCTCGAAGAACACGTCGCGCTCGAGATTGCCGGGCCGCTTCTCGTGCAACTGCACGGCGTCGGGCGCGAGCGCATCCTGCGATTTGTAATAGGCGGGGAGTTCGCGCACCGTCATCTTGATGCGGCGGATGGCCTCGCGTGCCGTCGCGTCGTCGACCGCAGCCACCGCCGCGACCGGCTCGCCGCGATAGCGAACCTTGCCGCGCGCAAGCGGATGCTCGCTGCGTGCGATCGGCAGTACGCCGAAGGTCTTGTCGCAATCGGCGCCGGTGACGATCGCCTTGACGCCGGGAAGCTTCAGCGCCTCCGAGACATCGACGTCCAGAATTTCAGCATGCGAATAGGGGCTGCGATAGATGCGGCCCGCAAGCATGCCGGGCGCGATAATATCGGCGGTGTATTTGGCGCGGCCGGAGACTTTCTCCGGTCCGTCGACCAGCGGGACATAGTCGCCGATATTGTGAGCGGGAACGATGTCGTGCGTTGGGACCGGTTTGTTCATGGCGCGGCCCTCTGCACTTTTCTCCCTCCCCCCGCGAAGCGGTGGGGAGGGTCGATCGACTGAACGCAGTGAAGGAGATCGGGGTAGGGGGAAATATGACTTGCGCGGAGTGCAGATAGTGCCCCCCACCACCGACCCCTCCCCACCACTCGCTTTGCTCGCGGGGGGAGGGGAGCGGCCAGCGCGTGCCGTTCGACTTTGAAGTTTGCGGAGTTCATGGCGCGACTCCCTGCGCCTGCAGGCCGGCGGCGTATTTTACGGCCTCGATGATCTTCACGTAGCCAGTGCAGCGGCAGATATTGCTGCCGAGCGCATCGAGGATTTCGTCGTCGGTCGGATCGGGATTGCTGCGCAACAGGCTGACCGACGCCATGATGAAGCCCGGCGTGCAATAGCCGCATTGCGAGCCGAGCTTTTCGTGGAAGCCGCGCTGCACGGCGGAGAGCTGGCCGCCATCGCCGAGCGACTCAACGGTCTCGACATTGTGGCCGGCGACGCTCGCGGCAAGCGTGAGGCAGGACAGAACGGGCTTGCCGTCGACAAGGACGGTGCATGCGCCGCATTCGCCGCCGTCGCAGCCGGTCTTGGTGCCGGTGAGGCCGACGATTTCGCGCAGGTAATCGAGCAGGAGCAGGTTGTCAGGAACCGCGTCCACGCGCTTGCGGTCGTTGAGCACAAGCTCGAGTAGTCTCGCCATGGTTGCGTTTCCTGGCTGCGTTTCCCGAATCGGCCGGTGGTTCCGGCTCACTCTTTTGAATTGCTACAGTTTAATAGTTTGGCCTCCAACCATGCAATCCGAAGAGCCGGAATCGGGAATCGCTGGCCACTTTGGTCAGCGGCGTCTTCTTCACGCGAGCCGGGATCAACTTTGCTCGAAAAACGCTCCGTTCAGGGCGTCTTGAATTTCGCGATCACGTGTTCGGGGATCGACTTGGTCTTCAGCTGACCCTTTTCGTCGAGCGTGGCCCAGACGCGAGTCTCGGATCCATCCACCGCAAGTTGTCCATCCACGAAGATCTGGTGGCGGACCTCGAAGCTCGAACGGCGGAACTCGCCGATGAAGGAATGCATCTCGACCACGTCGCCGAATTTCGCCGGGACCATGAATTTGGCGCGCGCATCGACCAGCGGCACGCCGAGGATCTCGAAGGTCTTGGCCATGTCTTGCGGCTTCACACCGAGGGCGGCCTCGAACAGGTGCCAGCTCGAGGTGTCGAAAAACTCGAAAAAGCGGCTGTTGAAGACGATGCCGGCCGGGTCGCAATAAGCCCAGTCGATGGTGAAGTGCCGTTTGTTGACGAAGTCGCCCACGAAATACCCCCGTTCGGAACCGGGTCATTCGATGCCGCAGCGGACGGGGGCGTGTCAAATGTGGGCGTCGGAGAGGTGCTCTCCGACGTCATTCCGGGGCGTCTGCGCAGCAGGCGAACCCGGAATCCAGAGTCGCCAGACACTTTGCGTTTGTGGCTCCTGGATTCCGGGTTCGCGACTTCGTCGCGCCCCGGAATGACAACGGGAGACTGCCTCCGGATAACGGCTAATGGAAATTCCGGCCCTTCGGCATCACCTGGTGGGTCGCGATCAACTCCTCCGCGAGGTCCGGCTGTTCGCGCAGGAGGCGAACGAGCGCGTCGCCGCGGCGCGGATGCGCGCGATGATCGGTCCGGTTCTTTGCGGAGCGGTTGCCGGGTTCGGGCCGCTTCACCTCGTCGCAGCGGGCGAGGGACTCGATTGTCGGTCCGTGCTCCGAGAGCCGGCGAAGGAGCGGCGTGAGATCCTCGATATGCTCCGCCACGATATGGATGACGCCCTTCTCGTTCTGCAATTTGCCGGTGACGCTGACCAGCCGTGCGCCAAGCACCACCGGGCGAAAGGTCTCGAACACCTTTGGCCACACGATGGTGTTGGCGATGCCGGTTTCGTCTTCCAGCGTCATGAAGATCACGCCCTTGGCGGTGCCCGGCCGCTGCCGGATCAGCACGATGCCGGTGATGGTGACGCGGCGTCCAGACGATGTGCGTGCCAGCATCTCGTTGCGCAGGATGGAGCGCCGGTCGAGATCGGCGCGCAGGAACGACACCGGGTGTTCTCGCAGCGACAGCTTCAGGTGCCGGTAATCCTCCACGACCTGTTCGCCGGGCAGCATCGGCGGCAATGCGACATCGGGCTCCATCTCGGGCATGACGACGCGCGCGAATAACGGCAGATCGTCCTTGTCGCCCGAACGTTGCAGCGCGCGGATCGCCCACAGCGCGTCGCGGCGATTGAGGCCGAGTGAGCGAAAGGCGTCGGCATTGGCAAGCCTCTCCAGCACGGCGGGGCGTAAGCCTGTGCGCAGCCAGAGATCGCGGATGGAGTCGTAGCCTGCGCCGCGCTCTTGTTCGATGGTGTGACCGTCTTCTTCGGAGAGGCCGCTGATCTGGCGCAAGCCGAGACGCAGCGCATGGGTGGTGCGGATGGCTTCACCCTCCCCCTTGTGGGGAGGGTCGCCTGCGAAGCGAAGCGAAGCAGGCGGGGTGGGGGTAGCCGTTTCGAGTTTGGACATCTCTGCGATTTGATCGCAATCACCCCCACCCCGATCTCCTTCGCTGCGCTCAGTCGATCGACCCTCCCCACAAGGGGGAGGGTGAAGCAGAGCGCGTTGCGGCCACATGCGATCTTGCCTTTCAAGGGGAGGTAACGCCTCCAGTGTGCAGTCCCAATCCGAAGCATTGATATCGACATCGCGCGCTTCGACACCGTGCTCCTGCGCGTCGCGTACGATCTGCGCCGGCGCGTAGAAGCCCATCGGCTGGCTGTTGAGCAAAGCGGCCGCGAACACATCCGGGTAATGGCATTTCAGCCATGACGAGGCATAGACCAGATTGGCGAAGCTCGCGGCATGGCTTTCCGGGAAACCGTAATCGCCGAAACCCTTGATCTGATCGAAGCAGCGCTCGGCGAAGCCGCGTTCGTAGCCCTTCGCCACCATGCCCTCGACCATCTTGGTCTGGAACTTGTGAATGGTGCCGACGCGCTTGAAGGTCGCCATCGCGCGACGCAGCTTGTCGGCTTCGGACGGCTCGAAGCCTGCGGCATCGATGGCGATGCGCATCGCCTGTTCCTGGAACAGCGGCACGCCGAGCGTTCGTTCGAGCACGCGCCTGAGCTCATCCTTCGGCCATGGCGGTGACGGAGACGGATAGGTCACCTTATCGGGGTCTTCGCGCCGCTGCAGATAGGGATGCACCATCTTGCCCTGGATCGGACCGGGACGGACGATCGCGACCTCGATCACGAGATCGTAGAAATTCTCCGGCTTCAGCCGCGGCAGCATCGACATCTGCGCGCGGCTTTCGATCTGGAACACGCCGATGGTGTCGGCGCGCTGGATCATGCGATAGGTGGCTTCGTCATATTTCTGATCGGAGAGATCGCGGCTCTTTCCGTAATGGATACGCAACAGATCGAACGCGCGGCGCAGGCAGCTCAGCATCCCGAGCCCCAGCACGTCGACCTTCAGAAGCCCGAGCGCTTCCAGATCGTCCTTGTCCCATTCGATGACGGTGCGATCCTCCATCGTC
>CAZIKZ010000319.1:0-5147 GCA_964539845.1 uncultured Hyphomicrobiales bacterium | reverse complement strand
GCCAGATCCGGCTCGATGGCGAGGAGCGTGGTGTGACGGGTTATCAGTTCGCGCTCCTGCTTGCGCTCGCGCAGAATGCCGGCCGCGTGCTGACGCGCGATGCTTTGATGACGCTTCTGAAGAACGAAACGCTGGAAGCCTTCGACCGCTCCATTGACGTGCATATCTCGCGTATCCGCGCCGCCATCGAGGACGATCCGAAAAAGCCGAAGCGCGTCATCACCGTGCGCGGCACCGGCTATGTCTTCGCGAAGAATCAGGATTGAGCCGCAACCGCATGAAACGGCTCTACCTCAAGATCTATCTCACCATCGTCTTCACGCTCCTGCTTGTGGTGCTGGTGTCGGGCGCGATCTGGCGTTTCGGACAACCGCCCGCCCATATCGCGGAAGGCTTCGAGGTCGCGGGTGAACTTCTCTCAGGCGTGTTGCCGCCTGCGAGCGCGCCGGTCGCAGCACAGCAGGATGCCGTCCGGCAATTCGCGCAGCGCCTGCAGATCAACGTCGCGCTGTTCGACAAGGATCTCCATCTCGTCGCGTCCTACGGCGATCCGCCGCCGCCACCGCGCACGCGCCGTCCGGGATGGATGCCGGGCGCCAGCGGCCCCGCCTGGAGCGTGCCCCTGCCCGACGGCCGCTGGATCGTCGCCCGCACCGCCGCGGAGCGCCGTCATCCCGCGATCGGTCTGATCGTGATCCTTGGCGGCATCGCGCTGATCGTCGCGCTCTGCGCCTTTCCGGTGGTACGCGGACTGACGCTGAGGCTCGAGCGGCTGCAGCGCGGCGTCGAAACGCTCGGCGCCGGCAATCTCGCCGCGCGCGTGAAAGTCGAAGGCTGCGACGAGGTCGCGCAGCTTGCCGAAAGCTTCAACCGTTCGGCCGCGCGCATCGAGGAACTCGTCAACGCGCACCGCCTCATGCTCGCGCATGCCTCTCACGAGATCCGCACGCCACTGTCGCGCATCCGCCTCGGCATCGAAATGCTCGCCGAGAAGAAAGACCCGAAATACAAGGCGGAGCTGCAGCAGGACATCGCCGAACTCGACGCGCTGGTGGACGACATCCTGCTCGCGAGCCGGCTCGACATGATCAAGGCGCTGCCGCAGCCCGAGCAGGTCGATCTGCTCGCGCTGGTCGCCGAAGAGGCCGCGCATTACGACGATTGCAACGTGGACGGCGAGCCGGTCACCGTCACGGCCGACCGGCGTTACCTGCGGCACCTGATCCGTAACCTGCTCGACAACGCGACGCGGCATGGCGAGCCGCCGGTGAATGTCACCGTCGCGCGCGACGGCGACAAGGCCGTCATCGATGTCTGCGACGCCGGACCTGGCATCCCGGAGGCGGAACGCGAGCGGGTCTTCGTGGCGTTCTTCCGGCTCAACAGCGAGACCAAGGGCTCAGGCCTCGGCATAACCCTGGCGCGCCAGATCGCGCGGCTGCATGGCGGCGATGTGATCGCCACGTCACGCGCCGATGTTGCGAGCTGCCTTCGCGTCACGATCCCGGTCGCGCAGCAGGCATAGCCGTGCCACGCGGCGACAGTGCGCGCCTTCAGGACGACAGGATTTATTGAACCGCAGCGCGGGACGCGGTCAGGCCGGCCGGCACTGAAAAAGCCGGCGGCTGCGACGGCTCGACATCAAGCTCGGAAATCCGGTGTTCGATCTGCTCGATCACATGGCGCGAGAACGGGCCGAGATGCAGATAGAAGGCCATCAGCGTCACGATGGTGCGCAGTGAATTCGGATTTGTCCTCGCGCACTGGACCAGGATTTCGCGGAACTGATCCTGTGCACCCGGCAGCGCGTTGAGGATCTGCAGCACCTTGCTCTGATAATTGCGCCTGGCGTCGCCCGCCGTGCCGTGACGCTTGCGCGTGGAATTGTCGAGCAGCTTTGACAGCTTCTGCAGCCGGCCGGCAAACGCCTCCGGCTGGTAGGCCTTTTCCAGAATGTCCTTGTAGTCGCGCAGGATCTCCTGGCGCGGCCGCAACGTATCGTAATTCAGTCCCAGCGTGCATTGATCCGCACGGCTCGACGCGAATTCGGGCGGCGGATGCAAGCGGCCCTCTTTCGTCAGGCGGCGCGTGAGCTGCGTATTGGGCAGAGCATAGAGCAGACCGACCATGCAGACCGGAATGGCGGCGTCCTCGATCAAGGCGACCATCGCGTCGGCCATGCCACTCTTTTCGCCATCGAAACCGACGATGAACCCGGCCGTCACGAACATGCCGGCGCCGTAGATACGATGGACGCTCTCGGCAATGTTGCGGCGCGTATTCTGCTTCTTGCTCATCTGAACGAGCGTCTCGGGGTCCGGGCTTTCGATACCCATGAACACGCCGACGAAATTGGCCTCGTTCATCAACCGCAGAAGTTCCGGATCGTCGGAAAGGTTCAACGACGCTTCCGTTGTAAATTCAAACGGATAATCGTGCTTTTCAAGCCAGGTCTTCAGCTCCGGCAGAAACGCCTTCACGGCCTTCTTGTTGCCGATGAGATTGTCGTCGACGAAATCGACATGCCCGCGATAACCGAGACGATACAACTCGTCGAGTTCCGCCAGCATCTGGTCGTTTGCCTTCGTTCGCGGCACCCGTCCGTAAAGTTCGATGATGTCGCAAAATTCGCAGGTGAACGGACATCCGCGCGAGAACTGCACGCCGATATACAGATAACGATCGAATTTCAGCAGATCGAAGCGCGGTATCGGCGTCTTTCTGACATCGATTTCGAATTTCTTGGCCTGGAACACACCCTCGCGCGCGCCGGACTCCCATGCGGCGACGAAATCGCCGATGACGTCTTCGACCTCGCCGAGAACCTGGAAATTCGCCTTGGCGTAAAAGTGTGGAACCGACGTGGCGGCCGGACCACCGATGGCGACCGGCTTTCCATGCTTGCGGCAGAGTTCGATGACCTCGAGCAGATCGTCATGCTGGGGCAGCATGCCGCCGGTCAGGACCAGATCAGCCGAGGCGAGATCGCTGTCGGTGAGTTCCTCGACGTTGCGGTCTACGAGGCGGATGTTCCATGACGATGGAAGCATCGCAGCAACCGTGATCAGCCCAAGGGGAGCGGTCGGGTAGCGGGCGCCGAAGACCTCGCACGCGGCTGCGAAATTCCAGAAAGTCTCGCCGGCAAAGCGTGGATAGACCAAAAGAGCGTTGCACGTACCCGCCGCTGTCATTGTCATTTTTCCCGCGCGGGCCAAATCCACGCTGCAAGGATAGACCGTCCGAACCATCAAGTCCATGCGGCAGGGTGAATCGGCTGGTTCCAGGTTGCCGGCGCCCGCCTGGGAGGCCTGGCGCGGGCCGCGTCACAACCGCCGATTGGCGACCCGACCACCCTGCTCCCCACCGCATTGTCTTTACGCGCCCCATCGGCACAATCGCACGATGACACGCCCCTCGCCGGAACCGCGTTCCGCCTATCGCTATCTGCGCGCGATCCCAACACGCTGGATGGACAACGACGTCTACGGCCACGTCAACAACGTCACCTATTACTCGTATTTCGACACGGTCGTGAACGGCTACCTGATCGAGAAAGGCGCGCTCGATATCGCCGCCAGTACCGTGATCGGCCTCGTGGTCGAGACACAGTGCAATTACTTCAGGCCGCTCGCTTTCCCCGACACGGTGACGGCGGCTTTGCGCGTCGCGCATCGCGGCACCAGCAGCGTACGTTACGAGATCGGCATCTTTCGCGGCGACGATGAGCTTGCCGCCGCGCAGGGTCATTTCGTGCATGTCTATGTCGACCGCACGAGCGGCAAGCCGGTGGCCTTGCCGGACGCCTTGCAGCGCGCGCTGGAAGCGCTGGCGGTCTGACGCGCTGCGCCTTCGCTGACGCGGCGCCCGAGAGCGTGCACGCGCGGACGGCCGGCATTTACTGGCGCGCCGTCGAAAAGGATTGCGTGGAGATCATGGACGGCAGCGACGACCGGCGGCGCGCGGAGCTGATCGCGGAGCAGTTGCAACGCTGGAAGTCAATCACCAACGGCTGATTGTGTCGCACGTCCGGCGAACGTCCGGACCGATGCATGCGACCAAGCGCGCGCCGGTACAACTGGCCGCGGCCGGATCAAGCTGCGTATACTGCATGCGACGTCGCCATCGGTCTTCCGGTGGCACGTCCCTTGCCTAACACTTTGATCCAGGAGATCGATCTTATGTCCGGTACTGCCGTGTTCGCCCCGGGTGGCTATCGCTACATTCCGGCTGTCTTTCAGTACTCTGCCGGAATCGCGGCCGAAGACGGTTTCGAGCTGGAACGCGCGCGCTTCATGGCGCCGGTGCCGCTCGCCGATGCATTCGCCAAAGTCGAGGCGCATCTCAAGGCGGTCGGCCGGCCGACCACCGCATTCGCACATTGCGAGTTGCGCTCGCCTGCGCCGTTCGACGATAAGGGTTTCATCGCGTTCAACACACAATATGTACAGACGCTGGAACGCTTCGGCATCTACAAGGATAACGTGAACCCGGTGGCGCGCACCAATGTGTGCCCGATGTATCACGAGCCGGCCACGCCATCGATGCTGGCTTTCACCTACACCATGCCGGTGAGCAAGTCCGCGCGCCGCACCTTCATGCTGTCCGGCGGCGGCGATGCGCGTTCCGGCCCGGAGCCGTACAAGGATCGCGTCGTGCGCTTCGGCGATACGTCGCCCGAAGGCCTGCGCGAGAAGGTGGCGTTCGTCATCGCGGAGATGGAGGACCGCCTCAAGACTCTGGGCTTCGGCTGGAAGGATGCGGTCTCGACGCAGGCCTATACCGTGCAGAATATCGGTCATCTGGTCGGCGAGGAGCTGGCGAAGCGCGGCGCGATCACGAGCGGGCTGGTATGGAACTACGCGCGGCCGCCGGTGATCGGCCTTGAATACGAAATGGATGTGCGGGGCACCGCGCGCGAACTGGTCCTCTGAGGAGTTGCCTATGAAAGCCATGAAAGCTCTCTCGACCGCGGTCCGGTCCGCGTCGCTCGCCGCAACGCTCGTGTTCGCGGCCGGCCTCGCGGCGCCCGCGTCCGCGCAGCAATGGGCGCCGACGCAGCCGATCCGCGTGATCATCCCCTATGCCGCCGGCGGCACCTCCGACATCATCGCGCGATCGATGTCCGAGCAGGTCAGCCAGCGTCTCGG
>CAZIKZ010000318.1:0-5148 GCA_964539845.1 uncultured Hyphomicrobiales bacterium | reverse complement strand
ATCTGATCACCGGCCGCACTGCCGACCGCTTCTTCGCGCGCCGCAACGAGCGCACTGCTGCCGAAGCCTTTTACAAGCAGCGCAATTACGAACCGCTGTTCGTGACGGCCCGCAAGCAATCCCCGCGCGGCGCCGCGGTCATGGCCTACCTGCAGAACGTCGACGCCGACGGTCTGGAACCGTCCGATTACCCGGCTCCGTCGTTCAAAGCTGACGATCTCGACGCGCTGGCCGAAGCTGAATTGCGCCTGGCCGGTGAGATGCTCGAATACGCGCGTCACGCCTCGATCGGGCGCGTGCATTTCTCGCGCATCAGCAACGATATCGGCTTCGAACTGGATACGCCCGAGCCGGCGGATGTTCTCGCGAATGTGGCGGCTGCAGGCGACATCAAGCAGGCGCTCGATTCGTACCAGCCGCAGCATCCGCAGTACAAAAAGCTGAAGGCGGAACTCGCGAAGGCGCGCGGCCGCAGCGAAAAGCCCGCCGAAGAAATCGTACGCATCCCGGACGGCGGCAAGCTGTCCGCCAATGCCGACGATGCGCGCGTGCCGCTGCTGCGCAAGCGCCTGAAAGTCGCGGGCGACATGAACTCCACCCGCTACGATCAGGACGTCATCGAGGCGGTGAAGAAATTCCAGCAAGGTTCAGGCCTTTCTGCCGACGGCGTCGCCGGTCCCGCCACGTTGCGGGCGCTCAACGGCACGGGCGCGCAGAAGCGCGAGCGCGTCACCGACATCATCATTGCCAACATGGATCGCTGGCGCTGGATGCCGCGCGATCTCGGCAAGAACTACGTCATTCTCAACATCCCGGAATATCGCCTGCGCCTGTACAAGGACCGGGCTCTGTATTGGGACACCAAAGTCGTTGTCGGCAAGCCGAGCCAGGCCACGCCGATCATGACCGGCGCAATGAAGTTCATCACGGTCAACCCGACCTGGAATGTGCCGCCATCCATCATCGCCAACGAATATCTGCCGGCGGTGCGTCAGGATCCGAGCGTGCTCGAGCGCATGGGTCTGCGCATGGAGCAGAATCGCGACGGTACCGTCCGCATCTATCAGCCGCCGGGGGACCGCAACGCGCTCGGCCGCATCCGCTTCAACTTCCCGAACAAGTTCCTCGTGTACCAGCACGACACGCCGGACAAGCACCTGTTTGCGCATGACAAGCGCGCCTACAGCCATGGCTGCATGCGCGTCGAGAATCCGTTGATGTACGGCGAGAAGCTGCTGTCGGTCATGATGCCCAACGAGCGTTACACGGCGGAGAGGCTGCGCTCGATGTACGGGCCGAGCGAAGTGAACATCAACTTCCCGACGACGCTGCCGGTGCATCTGAGCTACCAGACCGCGTTTGTGGACGACGCCGGCACGCTGCAGATTCGCGACGACATCTACGGCCGTGACGCCCGCCATATCGCTGTGTTCCGCGGTGAAGAGCGCCGGGTCGCGGACGTCGCGCAAGCGACGCGCCCGACCGGCACTGGCATCCCCGCCGATCAGCTGCGGTATCAGACGCGTGAGGCGGCCCCGTTCGCGGACTGGTTCTCCTCGCGCAGCCCGCAGGTGCAGGTCGACCGGCGCGGGAATCGCGTGGTGCAGCAGCAGGGCCGCAACGAGTTCCAGGGCTTCTTCGGCCGCCTGTTCCGCTAGCGTTTCTGCCCAATCCCGGCTTTTGAAGCCGCTCGTTAACCATTTCGGTTGACGGGCGGCTTTGCTTTTGTGGACGAGGCCATTTTTCGCCACAGTCAACTCTTATCACAATCACGACAGTTCGTCGGGGGACGATAATCTCGCATTAACCCAAGCTCGTAACAGTGCGTTAGCCACACCGCGCCGCGCGCGGCTGCCTGCCTTTGTGTCAATAACCAACGGAACTTTTCGTGCCATTCGGTAAAGCGCGCCAGGCCAGCACCGGGACCGCAACGCGCGTAACGCAGCGCCTGGCGCTTGCTGCGATCGTCACGATTTTCGGTTCCCAGGGCCTGCAGCCCGCCCTCGCCCAAGGCGAAATCCGCACCATCTCGCTGCACCACACGCATCGCGGCGACGACATCACCGTTACATTCAAGCGCAACGGCCGCTACGACGACGACGGGCTCAAGAAGCTCAACCACTTCCTGCGTGACTGGCGCACCGACGATGCGACCACCATGGATCCTCAGCTGTTCGATGCAGTCTGGGAGATTCAGCGCGATTTCGGGATCGACAAGAAGGTCCACATCGTTTCCTCCTACCGTTCGCCGCGCACCAACGAGATGCTGCGCAAGCGCTCAAACGGCGTCGCCCGACATTCTCTGCACATGCAGGGCAAGGCGATGGACTTCTTTATCCCTGGGGTGCCGCTGGACAAGGTACGCGAGGCAGGCCTGAGGCTCCAACGCGGGGGCGTTGGTTTTTATCCAACCTCAGGCTCGCCTTTCGTGCACTTGGACGTCGGCAGTGTGCGGCATTGGCCGCGCATGACCCGCGAGCAACTCGCGCGGGTCTTCCCGGACGGCCGCACGGTGCACTTGCCGCTCGACGGCAAGCCACTTGCGGGCTTTGCCATCGCGCAGGCCGATCTCGCGAAGCGAGGGTCGTCGTCCACCTTTGAAACGGCGCGACTCGCCTCCGCCGGCGGCAACCCGCTCGCTCGTCTGTTCGGCATGAAGCCGAAGCCCGCTGCGGACGAAGACGAGGCCGAAGTCGCGAAGCCGACTGCGGCCCCAACCCAGGTCGCTTCCGCTGCATTCCCGGCACCGATGCCACGGCGCGGCCGCGACAACGTTTTCTCCGGCGCACAAACCGAAACGACTGCAGCGCCCGTATCGTCACCGGCTGAGACTGTGGCGGCACCGCTGCCAAAGGCGCGCCCAACGTCCGCGCCGGCTCAGGTGGCATCAGCCGAGACCTACCCGCCCCGCCCGCCGGCACCGATTGCAGGCAGCTTCGCCCTCGCTGCGGTCACGCCGAACGACATCATTCAAGCACGGGGCTATTGGTCCGGCCGCCCGGACCCGTCTGAAGCCTCGACCGGCAGCATCGGACCGTTCGCAGCGCCGGCCGGCTACGGCGAAGGCAAGCCGGGCGATTCGGTCCTGTCCTACGCCAAGGATATCGAGCCGGAGGCCGCGCCGCAGCGCGCCAGGCCGGCGACGCAGGCGGCCCGTCCTGCCTCGCTCGCACCGAACACCACCGTTGCTTCGAAAGGCCGCGCGGATACGCCGACACTGGTGAGTTCGGCCCTGCCGCCAGCGATCGGGCAGCGCGTTGGCACCGAACCGCGCTTCGAAGGGCCCTGGATGCGCGCCCTGATCCTGACTCCGAGCGTCGAGCGGTTCATGACGACCACGCTCTATGGCGCAACCGACTTCCGCAGCCTGCAACCGATGCTGCGTACGCCGACGACCATGGTTGTGATGGCCTTTGCCGTCGAGCCGCAGTCCGCCCTGTCCTACGGACGCTTTGAAGGACGCGCGATCGAGTTCCTCGCGACCGCGACCTTCCTGCCGCGCACCGCGCAGCTGCGGTAACGCCTGTCATTTCCCGGGGTGCGGACGAAGTCCGCGAACCCGGAATCCAGAAAAGCAATGCACGCTTTCAACTGGGCTCTGGATTCCAGGGTCCGGCGCTTTGCGCTGTCCCGGAATGACGGACAGGTTAGGGCTTCAGCATGCCGAGCGCATGCATGTAGGTCTCCAGGATCGCTTCCTGCTCATCGCGCTCGGTGGGCTCGAGCTTGCGCAGCTTGATGATCTCGCGCAGCGCCTTCACGTCGAAGCCATTGCCCTTCGCCTCTGCATAGACATCGCGGATATCGTCCGAAATCGCCTTTTTCTCTTCTTCCAGCTTTTCGATCCGCTCGACGAAGGCCTTGAGCTGATCCTTTGCGAAGCGGGTGGAAGCCTGTTCGGTGTCTTCTGCGGCGACGGACGCGGGCATTACGACGTTTCTCCTTGTGACTGGGCTCTTGTTTGCGGAGCGGGAGCCGGGGGGTCAAGCGCGCTTTGCCACTGCGCCCGTCTTCCACAGGCGCAAAGAACGCGGTTGAATTTCGCAGGATGTGGCCGGTTTAGCGCAACAACGCCTGCGCCTCGCCAATGAGCTTGCGCATCAGCGCGCGGGCCGGCATTTCGACCCCGAGCGCGGCCGCCTGTCCCGACCAGAGCGGCGTGAAGGCCCCGGACCCGGCCGCTTCCGCCTTGGCCCGCAGGGGTACGACCGCACCGGCCGCGAGCGGGAAGGCCGGCGCTTCCGAGATCGGGCCGAAGTCGCGCATCAGACGGTTCATCAGCCCGCGCGCCGGGCGCCCGGTCATCAGATTGGTGAGCGCGGTGCCATCGTCGCGCGCGTCTTTCAGCGCAGCCCGATAGGGCGCTGAGATTTTTGATTCCGGACAGAAGAGGAATGCGGTCCCGACCTGTACCGCGCAAGCCCCCAGGATGAAGGCCGCAGCGATGCCCCGCGCGTCGGTCACCGCGCCAGCGGCGATCACCGGCACCTTCACTGCGTCGGCAACCTGCGGCACCAGCGCGAATGTGCCGGGCTGCGTTGCGATGTCATCGCCGAGAAATATTCCGCGGTGACCGCCAGCCTCATTTCCTTGCGCGATGATGGCGTCGACGCCGCGTTGTTCCAGCCAGCGCGCCTCCGCCACCGTGGTCGCGGAGCTGAAGGTGATGATGCCGGCACGCTTCACACGCTCGAACAGCGCGGGTTCCGGCAAACCGAAATGGAAGCTCGCGACTTCCGGCCTGAGTTCGAGGACAAGGTCGCAAATGGCCTCGTCGAACGGCCTGCGGTTGCTGGTCGGTACCGGCGCGGCGGGATCGATCTTCAGTTCACGATAATAGGGCGCAAGACGCTCGCGCCAGGCCGCCTCACGCGCATTGTTGAGTTCGGGCGGCGTATGGCAGAAGAAATTCAGATTGAGCGGCCGCTTGGTGCGCGCGCGATATTGCGTGACCTGATTGCGCATCTGATCGAGATCGAGCATCGCGCATGGGATCGAACCAAGCCCGCCTGCTTCGGCGATTTCGACCGCCAGTTCATGATCGATGGCGCCAGCCATCGGGCCGAGCACGATCGGATGCTCGATGTTGAGAAGATCGGTGAATCGGCGGTCGGACCAGGGCATCGCACACCATCAGTTGGACTGCTT
>CAZIKZ010000317.1:0-5164 GCA_964539845.1 uncultured Hyphomicrobiales bacterium | reverse complement strand
TCAAGAGGTTCGAATTCGACGGCTATCCGCTGGTCGCGACCCAGGCCAAGTTCATTACCCCGACCCGGTTCGGCGACGATGTCATCATCCAGTCGACCTTCGTGCGTGTCGGCCGGTCGAGCTTTGAGATCAAGCACCAAATCCGGAAGAACAATCAGGTCGCCGTCGAAGGGCAGGAGACGCGGGCCTGGGTGAAGCGCGACGCGAACGACAAAACCAAGATCAAATCTCATCCGCTGCCGGAAGAATTGTCAGCGCGCTTCCGCGGTGAGTTCTAGCCCAGCGCGGTCGCAATCTTGCGCAGCGTCTTGACGAACTGCGCTCGCTCACGCGGGCCGACAATCGCGTCGAGCTCGCTTTCGTGACACTGCGCCAAGTCCTGCATCGCGCGCACGGCCTTCCGGCCCTCATCGGTGAGCGATAATTCGTAAAGCCTGCGGTCGCTGCGCGTCCGCACGCGGCTGATCAGCCCGCGCTTGACCAGATTGTCGAGCACCGGCGTGAGTGTCGACTTGTCGCTGCCGATCGCGCGCGCAAGCGCGGTCTGGCTGATGCCGGGATTGCGATCGATCAGGATCAGCGCGGCGAAACGTCCGGGGCTTAAGCCGACAGACTGCGTGTGCCGTGCGAAGGATTGGAACGAGGCGATCTGCGCCATACGCAGGCGGAACCCGATCCAGTCGTCGAACGGGCCAAAATCGAGCGCGTCGTCGGCGCCGGCGCGCCGGTTCGCATCAATTTCCGCTTTGCGCAGCACCGCGGTTTCGCGCGCCACAACGTCCCCCATCCAACCGTCAGTCGAAAGGCTGACCCGAATAATTGTTTTATATCCAACTATTCTCCCCTACAATGGAGGAAAGGGTCTTTTGCTCCTGCTGAAGACCAATCTAAGAAAAGCAATGTCGACCAGGGAGGAATGCTCGAATGAGATACAGAATACCCGTCCGCTCGCTCATTGCCGCCAGCGCCTTGCTGGCGCTGAGCTTGCCCGCAGTGGCGCAGGACAAGACTTTCGATCTGAAGCTTGCCCACTGGGTTCCGCCGTCCCACCCGCTGCAGAAGGCGCTGGAAGACTGGGGCTCGTCGGTCGAGAAGGCCTCAGGTGGGACCATCAAGTTCAAGGTCTATCCGTCACAGCAGCTCGGCAAGGCGTTCGACCATTACGACATGGCGCGCGACGGCATTGCCGATCTCACCTACATCAATCCGGGCTATCAGCCGGGCCGCTTCCCGATCATCGGCGCGGGTGAGCTGCCGTTCCTCGTCACCAACGCCAAGGGTGGCTCACAGGCACTCGATGCGTGGTACCGCAAATATGCGGGCAAGGAGATGAAGGACGTCAAGTTCTGCCTCGCATTCATGCACGATCCCGGCACCTTCCATTCCGTGAAGAAGAAAATCATGGTGCCCGGCGATATCAAGGGCATGAAGATCCGCCCTGCCCACGCAACCATGGCTCAGTTCGTATCGCTGCTCGGCGGTTCGAACGTGCAGTCCAGCGCTCCCGAGGTGCGTGACATCCTCGAAAAGGGCGTGGCTGAAGCGGTGACGTTCCCCTGGGGCTCGATACCGTTGTTCGGCATCGACAAGGTGACCAAGTATCACATCGACGCGCCGCTCTATGCGACGACCTTCGCCTTCGTGTTCAGCCCGCTGACCTACAATCAGATGTCGGCAGCACAGAAGAAGGTGATCGACGAGCACTGCACCAACGAGTGGGCATTGCGCGTTGCGGCACCGTGGGCGGATTACGAGCATGCCGGCGTCGGCAAACTCAAGGCCGATCCTGCCCACGAGGTCTATCCGCTGACAGCGGACCAACTCGCGGAATGGAGAAAAGCCGCCGAGCCGCTGCAGAAGGGATGGGCCGACAACGTCAAGAAGGCGGGCGGCGATCCGGACGGGATCATGAAAGAGCTGAGAGATTCGCTCGCAAATTTCAAAGCGGCCTATTGATCGCGCTACGGTTTAGCGATTGAAATACAAAAGACGGCGGGGGACATTTCTCCCGCCGTCTTGCCGATAAGACCAAAAAAAGATTTATGCGCCCGATATGCGGTGCCGTGGGGTTGGGGGATGAGCAGAACAACACGATGGATGGACGGCTTCATCGATTCGATTGAATGGATCGCGGCATTCTTCATCGGTCTGGTGGCCTTCGACGTCTTCATCTCGGTGCTGCTGCGCTATTTCTTCGGCTTCACCATCCCCGACGCCTATGACTTCGGACAGTTGCTGCTCGGCATCCTGATCTTCTGGGGGATCGCTGCCACGAGCTATCGCGGCACGCACATCACCGTCGATCTGCTCTGGGCCAATGTCAGCAAATACTGGCAGCGCGTGATGGACGTGTTCGCGACGCTTGTGCTGCTGTTCGTCGTGTCCGTGCAGACCTACACGCTGTTCGACAAGGTCGCGACCACATGGTCTGCCAACGTCCAGACCTTCGACATGCGCATCCCGGTCTGGCCTTTCTTCGCCATCGCATGGATCGGCGACGTGGCCGCCGTGCTGCTGATCGCGGTTCGTACCTATCGGCTGATTTTCCATCCCGAACTGCTGAAGCCGGTCGACGAAGTGTCGAAATCGGGCGAGTGAGAGAAAACCGATGTCCACCGACGCAGTTGCCGTAATCGGGTTTGTCTCGCTGTTCACCTTGATGCTGCTGCGCGTGCCGATCGGCATGGCGCTCGGCCTCGTGGGTGTGACGGGCTTCGGTTATCTCACCAGCATGGGTCCGGCGCTCAAGATCGTCGGGCATACCACCATGCGCACGGTGACCGACTTCAACTACGCGGTCGTGCCGCTATTCCTTCTGATGGGCTCGTTCGCAACCGCCTCGGGTATGAGCCGCGAACTGTTCCGCTCCGCCAATGCCTTTATCGGTCACCTGCGCGGCGGCCTGGGCATCGCCACCATTCTCGCCTGCGGCGGCTTCGCAGCGATCTGCGGCTCCTCGGTCGCGACCGCCGCCACCTTCTCGCGCGTCGCCTATCCCGAGATGCGCCGCTTCAATTACCCGGAGAGCTTTTCGGCCGGCGTCATCGCCGCCGGCGGCACGCTCGGCATCATGATCCCGCCGTCTACCGTGCTCGCGATCTACGGCATCATCACCGAGCAGGACATCGGCAAGCTGTTCATTGCCGGCGTCATTCCCGGCATTCTCGCGGTGATCATGTATGCCGCCACGGTGTCGATCATCGGCTGGGCGCGGCCGGGCTTCCTGCCCTCGGGTCCGCGCGCCACCTGGCCCGAGCGGATCGAGAGCGTCAAGGGCGTCTGGGCCACCATGCTGCTGTTCGCCTTCGTGATTGGCGGCCTCTATGGCGGCATGTTCACCGCGACCGAAGCCGCAGGCGCTGGCGCAGGCGGCGCGTTCATCATCGGGATCGCGCGCAGGCGGCTGTCCGGCAAACAGATCCTGGAATGCCTGCTGGAGACCACCCGCACGACCGCGGCGGTGTTCACCATCCTGATCGGCGCGCTCCTGTTCGGCTATTTCCTCACCATCACCCAGACCCCGCAAAAGGTCACCGCGTTCCTGACCGGGCTCGGGATCGGCGATTACGGCGTGCTGACGCTGATCCTGATCATGTACCTGCTGCTGGGCTGCATGATGGACGCGCTGGCCATCGTGATCCTGACGGTTCCGATTATCTTCCCACTCATCAAGGAGATGGGATTCGACCCAATCTGGTTCGGCATCATCATCGTGATGACGGTGGAACTCGGGCTGATCCACCCGCCGGTGGGCATGAATATCTTCGTCATCAAAAGCGTGATCGAAGACATCAAGATCTCGACGATTTTCTACGGGGTGATCCCGTTCATCATCACCGACCTGATCCGGCTCGTCATCCTGGTCATGTTCCCGATACTGGCGACCTGGCTGCCATCGCATATGTAGGCCCGTCACCGCGCTGTCATTGCATATGTAACCAGATTGCAATTGTTGTAGAGTGCCGCTGGCCGGGGGTTCCGGCCGGACAGGATAGCTATGGAACGTTCGTTCAAAAAAGAAGTGCAGTCCCTGCGGCTCGGTAGCGGCGAGACCTTCCACGGCGAGGGTATCCTCGCGGTGACCAAGGCGCTGCTGCAGTCGGGGGTGTCCTATGTCGGCGGCTATCAGGGCGCGCCGGTATCGCACCTGCTCGACGTCATGGTCGACGCGGAGGACTACCTCAAGGAACTCGGCGTCCATGTCGAGACCTGCACCAACGAGGCTTCCGCCGCGGCCATGCTCGGCGCCTCGATCAATTATCCGATCCGCGGCGCGGTGACCTGGAAGGCCATCGTCGGGACCAACGTCGCCTCGGACGCACTCTCCAACCTCTCCTCGCCCGGCGTGATGGGCGGCGCCATGATCATCGTCGGCGAGGATTATGGCGAAGGCGGCGCGGTCATCCAGGAACGCTCGCATGCCTATGCGCTGAAATCCTCGATCTGGCTGCTGGACCCGCGACCGAACCTGCCGAGCATCGTGCGGATTGTGGAGAAGGGCTTCGAACTGTCGGAAGCCAGCCACGCACCGGTCATGCTGGAGCTTCGCATCCGCGCCTGCCACGTCACCGGTGCATTCGACGCGAAGGACAATATCAAGCCGGCCATCTCCGAACTGAGCCGCACCTCTCCTGCGCCGCATAACTTCGCGCGCCTGTCGCACCCGCCGGTCACCTTCACGCAGGAGAAGCTGAAGATCGACCAGCGCATGCCGGCCGCGCGCGATTTTATCATGCGCGAGAAGCTGAACGAGTTTTTCCCGGGCGACCTGAAAGACATCGGCATCATCGTGCAGGGCGGCCTTTTCAACGGGACGATGCGCGCGCTGGAGCGGCTTGGCCTTGCGGACATGTTCGGCGAATGCCGCGTGCCGGTCCTGTGCCTCAACGTCACTTATCCGCTGGTGCCGGACGAAATCCGCTCCTTCTGCTCCAGCAAGAAGGCGGTGCTGATCGTCGAGGAGGGCTTCCCCGAATATATCGAACAGATGGTCGCAACAGACCTCCGCCGGGGCGACATCCAGACCAGGCTTTACGGCAAGGACGTGCTGCCGCAGGCTGGCGAGTACACGCAGGAAGTGCTGATGCGCGGCCTCGCGCAGTTCGTCGTCGAGGCGAAGCCCGAGCGGATCGACACCGCATCGATCAGCGATCGCCTCAACAAG
>CAZIKZ010000316.1:0-5168 GCA_964539845.1 uncultured Hyphomicrobiales bacterium | reverse complement strand
CCCCTCCCCAACCCTCCCCCTTTCAGGGGGAGGGAGCGCACGGCGACTCGCTGTGACCCGCACCATTCCAATTTCCTTACATGCCGAACAATTCGGCGCGATCCAGCGTATTCTTCAGGATGCGCAGCGAGGCGATATCGACCATCTGGCCGTCGATCTGCGCTGCGCCCAGCCCCTTGGCTTCCGCCTCCAGAAAGGCATCGCGCAGCTTGCGCGCCCGCGCGACCTCTTCGGGCTTCGGCGAGAAGATGTCCAGCGCAGGCTCGATCTGCGCCGGATGAATGGCCCACTTGCCGACAAATCCCAGCGCCACCGCCTCGATCGCCTCTCGCCGATAGCCCTCGATGTCCTTGAAATTCGGGAACGGCCCATCGATCGCGTCGATCTTCGCACCGCGCGCAGCCATGCACAGGCGCGCACGCGCATAATGCCAGATATCGCCGGGATAGGGATTGGCGGCGCTGCCGACAAAGCCGAGATCGATCCCCATCGCGCCGGAAAGATCGCCGACACCAAGGATCAGCGACTCGACCCTTGGACTCGCATTGGCGATGGCCTCAACATTCTGAATGCCCTCGACCTCCTCGATCAGAACCTCGATGCCGATTTCGCGGGTCAGACCGACGGTGCGTTCGATCTGGCTCAGCAGTGTCGCGACAAAGAAAATGTCTGCGGCCGATGTCACCTTGGTCATCATGATGGTGTCGAGATGCGCGCCGGCCCCTTCCACCACCTCGATGATGTCGCGGTAGGCATATTTCGTTGTCAGGTCGTTGATCCGCACGCAACGCGTCTTGCCAGTCCAGTCCAGATCCCTGAGAGCGGCGACGATCTGCTTGCGCGCACCCTCCTTCGCACTCGGCGCGACGGCATCCTCAAGATCGAGAAACACATGATCGGCGCGGCTCGCGGCCGCTTTCGCCATCATCTTTTCGCTCGAGCCCGGAACCGACAATTGAACGCGGCGCGCGCGGCGGGGTCGTTTGGTCTGCATCATCACACTTCCTGCTCAACGATCTTGCTACTCAACGATCTTGCTACTCAACGATCTTGCTACTGAACGATCTTGCGCTGTCGCAGATCGGCGATCTCCAGGGCCTCGATGCCCGCAGCACCGAGAATCTCATCGGTATGCTGGCCGGGACTCGGCGGCCCCGACCAGATCCGTCCCGGCGTCTCGGTAAACTTGATCGGAACGCCCGCAAGCTCGACCGGCGTTGCGGTGTCGGCGTCACGGGTTTCGACAATCATGTTGCGCACCGCGAAATGCGGGTCCTGCGCGATGTCGGCCATGTCGTAGACCGGCCCGAACGGAACTTTGCCGCCGAATATCTCCAGCAATTGCTTCTTGCTGCGCGGGCGTGTGAATGCCTCGACGATCTCGAACACGCGCTCGCGATTTTTCGTGCGCAGGGCGTTGGTGGCAAACGCTGCATCCGTCAGAACATCGTCGCGCCCGATCAGCCGGCAAAGCTTCTGCCACCATTCGTCGGTCGGGGCGCCAATGCTGACGTAGCCGTCCGATGCGGCAAAGACGCCAAACGGAGTGAGGATCGGGTGCTGGTTGCCTTCGGGACCCGGCACCACGCCGGCATAGCTGTGCTGATGCACAATGCGCTCACAAACGGAGAGCACGACGTCGACCATGCAAATATCCACGAACTGTCCGCGGCCGGTCATCTTCGCACGCAACAGCGCTGCAAGAATTCCTGTTGCCGCAAAGGCGCCGGGCACGATGTCACCCAGACCGGGACCGACCTTGATGGGTGTCTTCGCATCCGGGCCGGTGATCCCCATGAGCCCACCCATCGCCTGCGCGACGACATCGAATGCGGGCCAGTCGACATAGGGGCTTTCGCCAGTCCGCGGATCGCCAAAGCCGCGGATCGCGGCATAGACGAGCGCCGGATTGTCCTCGCGCAGGGATTCATAAGACAGGCTGAGCCGGTCCATGACGCGAGCGCGATAATTCTCGACCACCACATCCGCGGTGCGCACCAGGCGGCGCACGAGCCCGCAGCCCTCTTCCGTCTTCAGGTCGATAACGATGCTTTTCTTGTTGCGGTTGACCGAGGCGAAATATCCGCCGGTCCTGCGGCTCTCATCGTCCGGACGGTATGGTCCGAGCTTGCGCGAGGAGTCGCCCTGCGGCGGCTCGATCTTGATGACGTCGGCACCCTGATCGGCCAGCATCTGCGTGCAATAGGGGCCCGCCAGCATCTGGGTCAGGTCGATGACCCGGATGCCCTCGAGCGCACCCCCTCTGGTGTCGGTCATTGGCCGTCCGCCGCGATTTCCTCCGTGAAGTCCCACCACCGATCACCCAACCGGTCAAGTGAAATTGTACGGACATTATCGACACGACTGCTTTCGCTCACCCCACCCGTCCTGGCCGGGCTTGTCGCGGCCATCCACATCTTTGATCTGAAAGGCTTTTAAGGCGTGGATGCCCGCGACAAGCGCGGGCATGACGGAAAATGAGTTGCGCGGTGGCCCAGCGCATGCGAACAAATGTTCGGACATTTCGGGACGCCAGTCCCGCGAGGAAGAGAGATCGATGTCGTCGCCCACGCTGTACCAGCAGATCCGTCGGACCCTGACCGACGAAATCATGTCGGGACGCTATGCGGCCGGAGACAAGTTTCCGCCCGAAAATGAGCTGTGCGACCGCTTCGGCGTCAGCCGCCAGACCGTGCGTGAAGCGATCCGTGAATTGCAGACGCGCGGTTTGCTGAAACGGCGCCGCGGGGCAGGCACCATCGTCTGCGGGCGGCAGGACCCCACGCTGTTCGTGCAGGAGATCGACAGGCTCGGACGCCTGTTCGATGCGGCGCAAGACACGCGGCTCGAACGCAAGTCGGAAGGGCTGATCGCGGTGCGCGAAGGCCTTGCCGATCTACTCGGCTGCAAGGCAGGCGAAAGCTGGCTGCGCATCGCGGGTCTGCGCTGGCATGTGGAACGCAACATCAAGCTGTGCTGGACCGAAATTTTCGTCGCACGCAAATACGCCGATGTGCGCACCCATGTGACGGATCAGACCTCGGGCATCTTCACGCTTCTGGAGCGGCATTTCGGCGTGACGCTGACGCGGCTCGAGCAGGAGATCAGCGCGGTCGCGATCGACGACAAACATGCGGCCGAGCTGGGTGCCGATGCCGGCAGCCCCGGTCTGTTTGTGCTGCGCCGCTATTTTGATCCCGCCGACGAACTGTATCAGATCGCCATCAGCCTTTATCCGGCCGACCGCTTCACCATGAAGACGCAATTGCTGCGTCAGGCGGCAGGAGCCCAAGCCGGTCTCTGACCGACCGCGGAACGGCGCATTCGGAGCACGAGGGACAGCATGCCATCCGATCTGGACGCGTTGCGTGAGCGCGCCACACTGTGGCGGAAGGGGCATTCGTTCGAGGAATTCGCGCCCGGCCGCGTGTTCGTCCATCACTGGGGCCGCACGATCACCGAGGCCGACAACACGATCTTCACGACGCTGACGCTGAACTACAACCCGCGCTACTTCAACGCCGAGTTCGCGCGTTCGGAGGGGCACCCGGATGTCGTGGTCTGCCCGATGCTGGTGTTCAATACGGTGTTCGGATTGAGTGTTCAGGACCTGAGTGAGGCCGGAGGCATGTTCCTCGGTATCGAGGATCTGACCTTCTACGAGCCTGTCCATCCCGGCGATACGCTGACCGCGTCGAGCGAAGTGCTGGATTGCCGCGAGTCGAAAAGCGACGAACGCAACGGCATCGTGACCTGGCACACCAGCGGATTCAATCAGCGCAAGACGCTGGTGGTGGACTTCAAGCGGACGAATCTCGTGCGGAAAGAACGGTTTAGATGACATATATCACGGAAGAACGCCGGCTCATCCAGGAGAGCGCGCGCGAATTTGCGATGCGCGAAGTGATGCCGATCGCCAACAAGCTCGACCCGGAAAAGGGCGACATCCCGATGTCGCTGCGGGAGAAGATGGCGGAAATGGGCTATTTCGGCATTCTCATTCCGGAGGAATACGGCGGACTTGGGCTCGGCTGTTTCGAATATTGCATCGTCGCCGAGGAACTTTCGAAGGCGTGGATGAGCGTTGCGAGCCTCATGGCGCGCGCCAACGGACTCGTCGGCATGCCGGTGATGACGGAGGAGCAGCGGCGCAACTATCTGCCGCGGATGGCGCGCGGCGACTTCATCGGCTGCGTCGCGATCTCCGAGCCGGATGTCGGTTCGGATGTATCGGGCATCGCCTGCCGTGCGCGCCGCGACGGCGACAGCTGGGTGATCAACGGAAACAAGTACTGGTGCACTTTCGCCGATGGCGCCGATTTCATGATCCTGATGGCGCGAACCTCCGAATCCACAAATCCAAAGCGGCGGCACGAGGGCATTTCCTGCTTCATGTTCGAGAAGCCGCGCGGCAGTTTCCCGAAAGGCCTCCAGGGCAACTCCATTCCCAAGATCGGCTATTTCGGAATGAAGACCTACGAATTGGCCTTCGACGATTTCCGCATCCCGGCCGAGTCCTTGATGGGCGAGGAAGGCAAAGGCTTTTACCTGATCTCCAGCGAACTGGAAAAGGCGCGCGCCCACACTGCCGCGCGCGCGATCGGCTGCGCGTCCGGCGCACTCGATACGGCGGTCGCGTATGCGAAAGAGCGCGTGCAGTTCGGCAAGCCCATTGCCGATTTCCAGGGTATCCGGTTCAAGCTCGCGAAGATGGCCACCGAGATCGAGGCCGCGCGCCAGCTCATGTATTACGTCTGCGACTGTGTCGATACCGGCCGCCGCAGCGACAAGGAAGCTTCGATGGTGAAATACCTTGCCAGCGAGATGGCAGAGCGAGTCACCTCGGATGCGCTGCAGGTGCTCGGCGGCGCGGGTTACACACAATTGCATCCGGTCGAGCGGTTCTGGCGCGACGCGCGGCTGACAAAAATCTTCGAAGGAACGTCGGAGATCCAACTGCGTATCATCTCCGACCGCCTGCTTGCATAGGTGCACCATGAATGACGCTGCCCTCACCGGAGCGAACAACTATTTCGAGGATTTCACGCCGGGTCTTGTCATCCGGCACAGCCGCGGGAAGACGGTCGAGAACCTGGAGAATGTGTTCATCACCAATTTGGTGATGAACACGGCCGACGGCCATTTCAACGAGCACCTGATGAAGCAGA
>CAZIKZ010000315.1:3289-5191 GCA_964539845.1 uncultured Hyphomicrobiales bacterium | reverse complement strand
ATCTGCCGACCATGCAGAAGAAGATCAACCTGCATTATTCGCTGTCGCTCGATCTGTTCGGCTCCGAAGTGTCGACCAATGCCGCGAACGCCTACAACAACGGCATCAAGGGCCGCTACCAGGAGACCCGCATTCAGGACGATCATCGTCTGACCAACGACACCTATCCGGTGCTCAAGATGGTCAATGGCGAGATCAAGCTTGTGGATGAGCCGTCGCTGACCGCACTCAACATGCGCCTGCGCGACGATTACACCAACGATTGCGCCAAAGGCGTCGAACGCTGGAACAAGGTGATCGAGAAGACCGGCGTGAACTTCCGGCTTGAGCTGCCGCACGTGGCGTTCCACCGCCAGGTCGGCGAGTTCAAGAACACGCATACATCGCCGACCGGAATCGTCTTGACCGACGCGGACTGGGCGAAGATGCGCGATCAGTGGCTGCCGTCCAGGGACGACGGCGCTTTCATTGAAGCGCTGATGAAACCGGTGTCCGAGCCGGGCAAGTTCGCCGGCTGGATCTCGCCGCCGAAGGTCGGCATCGACAACAAGCCGGGCGACTTCGAATACGTGAAGATCGCGGCGTAGCGCTGGTTCTTATCCCTCCCCCGCTTGCGGGGGAGGGTGGCGAGCGAAGCAAGCCGGGTGGGGGCTGCTTCAAGTTGAGCAATCCCCCACCCCGATCTTCTTCGCTTCGCTCAGTCGATCGACCCTCCCCCGCAAGCGGGGGAGGGATAGAAAGCGCCGTGTAGGTGAGACCAGACTCATGGACGCAGCAACAAACACATCGCCCCACAAGCAGCATCTCATCGATCCCGAGATCTGCATCCGCTGCAATACCTGCGAGGAGACCTGTCCGGTCGATGCGATCACGCATGACGACAACAATTATGTCGTCGATGCCGACAAATGTAATTTCTGTCTCGATTGCATTTCGCCGTGTCCGACCGGCTCCATCGACAACTGGCGCATCGTCGCCAGTGCCTATTCAATCGACGAGCAATTCGGCTGGCAGGAATTGCCGGCGCAGAACGACGTTGCGAGCGCCGACGGCGAAGGTGGCGGGGCCGAGGATGACGAAGCCGCCCGCCTCATTGCCGAGGCGCATTCCGGTAGCGGCGGCAAAAGCGTGGCGCCTGCGTCCGCCAGCAAGCCGACGATCAATCTTTATAATCGCAGCCGCCCCGCGGTCGCGACTGTCACCGGCAATTTCCGCCTCACCGATCCCGAGGCTGACAACGACGTGCGGCATATCATTCTGGACTTCGGCGACGTGTCGTTTCCGGTGCTGGAGGGCCAAAGCATCGGCGTCATCCCGCCCGGGACCGATGCAAACGGAAAACCGCATGTGATCCGGCTCTATTCGGTCGCGAGTTCGCGCGACGGAGAGCGCCCGAAGCACAACAATCTTGCACTCACGGTGAAACGCGAGCCGCAAGGCCTGTGCTCGAATTATATCTGCGATCTGAAGAAGGGTGACATCGTCAACGTCACCGGGCCGTTCGGCGCAACCTTCCTGATGCCGGACGATCCGTCCGCCAACATCATCATGATCTGCACCGGCACCGGCTCCGCACCGTTCCGCGGGTTCACCGAGCGCCGCCGCCGCACCATGCGCGATGCGCCGGGCCGGATGATGATCTATTTCGGCGCGCGCCGGCCGCAGGAATTGCCGTATTTCGGGCCGTTGCAGAAAGTGCCGGATGGTCTGCTTCGCAAGCATTTCGCTTATTCACGCGTGCCGAACGAGCCGAAGACCTATGTGCAGGATCGCATGCGCGCGACCTCCAATGAGGTGTCGGTTCTTCTCAGACACGAGAAGACGCACATCTATATCTGCGGCCTGAAAGAGATGGAGGCTGGCGTCGACGAGGCGCTGGCCGATATTTGCCGCGGTGTCGGG
>CAZIKZ010000315.1:0-3189 GCA_964539845.1 uncultured Hyphomicrobiales bacterium | reverse complement strand
ACGACATGGCGGCAAGCCATGCGCCGGCGTCACAAGCCGGACCATCGAGGGAAACCAGGGAAGACCGAAATGAGAATCCGATCCGTTCGGAGCGTATCGCTCGCCGCCGCGTTCGCGCTGTCTCTGTCCGCAGGTGCGGCACTTGCCCAGGACTGGCCGACGAAGCCGATCACCGCAATTGTCCCGCTCGGCGCCGGGAGTGCGAGCGACATCCTCACACGCGTGGTGATGGACCAGGTGGGCCGGCAGGTCGGACAGCCGATCGTGGTGGAAAATCGTCCCGGAGCCGGCGGCACCATCGGCGCCAATGTTGTCGCAAAGGCAGCACCCGACGGCTACACGATCCTCTCCTACGGCGCACTGAACACCGCGCACGCGATGCATGCGAAGCTGCCCTACGATACCTTCACCGATTTCATCCCGGTGATCTCGCTCGGCCAGCAGCCACTGGTAATCGTGACGTCACCCGGCAAGGGCTACAAGACGCTGAAGGAGATGATCTCGGCCGGCAAGGCGAAGCCGGGCTCGCTGAATTACTCGTCCGTAGGTGTGGGGTCGGCGTCGCATTTCGGCGCAGCACGCCTCATGACGGCTGGCGGCTTCGACGCGCAGCATCTTCCGTTCAAGGGCGCAGCCGAAGCGGTCACCGACGTGGTGGCCGATCGTTCGGATTTCAGCGTGCAGCTCACCGCGACCACGCTGCCGCTGATCAAGGACGGCAAGCTCGTCCCGCTCGCGGTCAGTGCGCATCAGCGGCTCTCGTCGCTGCCGGAGACGCCGACGACGGTCGAGCTCGGACTGCCGCCGGAATCGGTCTATCCGTTCTATACGGGAGTCTATGTGCCGGCGAATACGCCGCCCGCGATTGTCGACCGTCTGCATCGCGAGATCGCGAAGGCGCTGGAGGCGCCGGAGGTCAAGACACGCTTCGCGCAGCTGGGCGTGCAGCCGATGCCGGGCAGTCAGGCCGAGTTCACGAAGTTCTTTCGCGACGATGTGAATTCGACCGTAGCGCTTGCGAAGGCGGCGAAGATGCAGCCGCAGTGATTCACTGTCATTCCGGGCTCGCGAGCTTTGCTCGCGTCCCGGAATGATAAACAACTACTCCGCCGCGACGCGGACCGGCGCGGAATGCGCGGACACGAGATAATCCATCGCGGATTGTACGCCGCCCTTCTTGTGCGGAACGCCGGCCAGCGCCAGCGCCATTTCGGTGGCCGCGAGCGCGCCGATGATGGTCGCGTCGTTGGTATCGCCGAGATGGCCGATGCGGAAATACTTCCCGACATAAGGCCCGAAGCTCGCGCCGTAGGAAATATTGAAATGCTCCAGCGCGAGAGTCCGGAACGCGTCAGCGTTATGACCCTCGGGCAACAGGATCGCGGTGACGGTTGACGAATAATATTTCGGATCGCGGCAGAGGATCTCAAGCCCCCAATGCGTCACCGCGCGGCGCACGGCTTCGGCGAGGCGGTCGTGGCGGGCGAATACGTTGTCGAGCCCTTCCTCGTGCAGCATCGCGATGCCTTCCACGAGACCGCTCAGCATCAGCGTCCCCGGCGTGTACGGGAAGAAGCCGACCTTGTTCATGTTGATCATGTCGTCCCAGTCGAAGAACGACTTGGGCAATGTCGACGTCTTGTAGGCCTCGATCGCCCTCGGGCTGAGCGCATTGAACGACATGCCGGGCGGCATCATCAGACCCTTCTGCGCGCCACCGACCCCGACGTCGACGCGCCACTCATCGTGCCGGTAATCGGTCGATGCGAGTGACGAGATGGTGTCGACCATGAACAGGGCCGGATGGCCCGCGGCGTCGATCGCCTTGCGGATGGCCGGGATCGGAGACGAGCAGCCGGTCGAGGTCTCGTTGTGAACGACGCAGACCGCCTTGATCTCTTTGTTGGTGTCCTTGCGCAGATGGGCCTCGATGAGGTCCGGATCGGTACCGGTGCGCCAGTCGGTCTGGATGAATTCCGGCTTGAGGCCGAACTTCTCCGCCATCTTCTTCCAGAGCGTCGCAAACTGGCCGGTCTCGACCATCAGGATACGGTCGCCGGGCGACAGCGTGTTGACGAGCGCGCCTTCCCAGGCGCCGGTGCCGGTCGCGGTGTAGATGATGACCGGATTGGCGGTCTTGAAGATGGTCTTGATGCCCTCAAGGGCGGTCTTCGCCATCTTCGCGAATTCGGGACCGCGATGGTCGATAACAGGGCGATCGAGCGCGCGCAGGACGCGATCCGGCACCGGGGTTGGCCCCGGGATCTGCAGAAAATGGCGCCCGGCGGCGCGTGAGGAATTCTGGGCCATCGTCAAAAGCTCCCGCAAAATCATAGGTTTGCCTGGAAGGCAAAGCGGCCGGCGCAGCGGCCTGAACTTGCCGGGATGAACACTGAATGCGAAGGTCTGGTCAAGCCCAAACGCGGCATAGCCTGATAGCAAAGCCGTATCGACGGGCAGGGCTTCTGGCCCGGAAAGGGGCGTCCCGACGGCGGAGCGGGCGCCGGGAGGACGAACGGTTGGCTGACACTTTGCGGCCGGTGCTGGAGCGGCGGCTGAAATCCGATATCCGCGGTGACGTCCGCTTCGACCGCTTCACGCGCGGGCGATACGCCACGGATGCTTCCCACTATCAGATCATGCCGCTCGGGGTGGTGGCGCCGCGCACGATGGAGGATGCCGCCCGGGCGATCGAGATCGCGCGCGAGGAGGGCGTCTCGGTTCTGCCGCGCGGCGGCGGCACATCGCAATGCGGGCAGACGGTGAACGCGTCGCTGGTGATCGACTGCGCGAAATATCTCAATCGCATTGTCGAACTCGATGTCGAGAACCGGCGCTGCGTGGTCGAGCCCGGCATCGTGCTGGACGATCTCAACCGGGCGCTGAAACCGCACGGGCTCTGGTTTCCCGTCGATATCTCGACGGCATCGCGCGCCACCATCGGCGGCATGACCGGCAACAATTCATGCGGCGCGCGTTCGCTGCGCTACGGCAATACCCGCGAGAACGTCATCTCGGTCAACGCGATCCTCGCCGATGGACGGGCCGCTGCTTTCGGTCCTGCTTCGCGAAACCTGGCAGAATTTCCGCCGTCATCGGCGATATTCGGGATCGCGTCCGATCTGCTTGCACTCGGCGCGCGCGAGGCCGACGAGATCGTCGCGCGCTTCCCGAAAGTGCAGCGGCGCG
>CAZIKZ010000314.1:0-5212 GCA_964539845.1 uncultured Hyphomicrobiales bacterium | reverse complement strand
AGCTCCGAGGCGCGACGCTTTATCTCCGCCTTCGCCGGACGCGTAGCGCTGGGCCGTACCTTCAGTCCGAAGCCGATATTCTCCGCCACCGTCATGTGACGGAAAAGCGCGTAGTGCTGGAAGACGAAGCCGACATTACGCTCCTGCACGGACTTGAACGAAGCATCCTCGTCGCCGAACAGGATCGCACCTTCGGTCGGAAAATCGAGCCCCGCGATCAGACGCAGCAGCGTCGTCTTGCCAGAACCGGATGGCCCCAACAGCGCGATCAACTCGCCGGAGCGGATGTCGAGCGACACGTCATGCAACGCCGCGAAGCGGTCGAATTCCTTGCGAACGTTCCTGATGGCGAGTTCCATCGTGTTCTCCTCAATGTCCGCTTCGCGTCGCAGCGAGTTGGTCGGCATAGCGCCATTCGAGCCAGGTTTTTATCAGGAGCGTCACGAGCGCAAGGCCGGCGAGCACGGCCGCCATGCTGAAAGCGGCGACCTGCGCCAGCGCCCTGAACTCCTGATAGTAAAGCTCGATCTGCAGAGGCATCGTAACTGTCTCACCCCTGAGCTTGCCCGAGATCACCGCCACCGCACCGAATTCGCCCATGGCGCGCGCGTTGCAGAGCAGGACGCCATAGAGCAGTGCCCATTTTACGTTGGGCAACGTCACGTAGAAGAAAGTCTGCCAGCCGGACGCGCCCAGCGAAAGCGCCGCCTCCTCGTCGCCCGTTCCCTGGTCCTGCATCAGCGGTATCAGTTCGCGCGCGATGAAGGGGAATGTGACGAAGATGGTCGCCAGAACAACGCCCGGCACGGCGAAGATGATCCGGACGCCGAAATCCTCAAGAAACCAGGCGCCGATTGGCGTGAACGGCCCGAGCAGCAACACATAAACCAGACCGGCAACGACCGGCGACACCGAGAACGGCAGATCGATCAGCGAGACCAGGAGGGCGCGGCCGGGAAAGCGGTATTTGGCGATGCACCAGGCCGCGGCCACACCGAACACGAGATTGCAGGGAACCGAGATCGCCGCCACCAGCAGCGTCAGCTTGACCGCGGCTATCGCGTCGGGATCGTTGAACGTCGCAAGAGCCGGACCGAGGCCCATGCTCAGGGCTTGCACAAACACAGCGACGAGCGGCGCAATGAGGAAAACCGCCATGACCACGACGCTGAGCGCTATGAGCGTGACGCGGACCGGCCGCGTTTCCGTCACCGGAGAATGGACGGCGCGCAGATCAATTGCCGTGTCAGGCATTGCCGAACCTCCGGTAGCTCCAAACCTGCGTGAGGTTGATCAGGAGAAGAATGATGAACGAGATGGTGAGCATCACCGCGGCAATTGCCGCAGCGGCGGCGTAGTCGCGCTCCTCCAGGCGAAATACGATGAGCAGCGGCAGAATTTCGGTTTTCCGCGGGATGTTGCCGGCGATGAAGATAACCGATCCATATTCGCCGACTGCACGGGCGAACGCGAGAGCGAACCCGGTCAGGATCGCCGGGATCAACGGCGGCAGAATGACTCGTAGGATCGTCGTCCGCCGCGGGGCTCCGAGCGTGGCCGCAGCTTCCTCGACCTCGCGGTTGAAGTCCTCGAGCACCGGCTGGACGGTGCGAACGACGAATGGCAGGCCAATGAAGACCAGCGCGATCCAGATCCCGATCGGCGTGTAGGCAATGGTGATACCAAACGGTGAGAACAACTGACCGAACCAGCCCTGCGGAACATAGAGTGCGGTGAGCGCAATGCCGGCGACCGCGGTTGGCAGGGCGAAGGGAAGATCAACGACCGCATCGAGAACACGCCGCGCAAAGAACCGATAGCGGACCAGCACCCAGGCGATCATGACGCCGATGACGACATTGAACAGCGCCGCAATCAGCGATGCCCCGAAGCTCAGCCGCAGCGCAGCCATGAACCTCGGTCCGGTGACGATGGCGGTCAAGCGCTCCCAGTCAAGTTCGAAAGTCTTGATATAGAGGCCGACGATCGGGATCAGCACGATGAGCGAGAGGTAAAAGATCGTAAAGCCGAACGTCAGCCGGAAGCCCGGAATGATGCTCGCCTCTCGGAAACGAATGCCCGCCATAACGAATTAGCTCCGATGCCCATAAACCTGGCGGGCCGCGGGGAGACAAGGTGCCCCACGGCCCACAAGCTCGCTAGCGCGACGCTCCATCAATTCTTGGAGTAAATCTTGTCGAAGATGCCTCCGTTGTCGAAGTGGATCGGCTGAGCCTTGGCCCATCCGCCAAACACGTCATCGATCTTGATCAGCTTGACCTTCGGGAAGGCCTTGAGATCGGCAGCGTCGACATGCTCCGGCTTTCCCGGCCGGTAAAAGTTCTTGGCGAAGATCTTCTGCGCCTCGGGCGAATAGAGCTGATCGAGGAAAGCCTTGGCCAGTTCGCGCGTCCCCTTCTTGTCGACATTCCTGTCGACGATCGCCACCTTCACTTCGGCGAGGATCGAAACCGACGGCACGACGATTTCATAATCCGTACCGAACTCCTTAAGCGACAGAAGCGCCTCGTTCTCCCAGGCGATCAATACGTCTCCGACCTTGTTCTGGACGAAGGTATTGGTCGATCCGCGCGCGCCGGTATCCAGCACCGCCACGTTCTTGTAGATTGCGGCCACCAGGTCCTGCGCCTTCTTCTGGTCACCGCCACTGCGATCCAGTTCATAAGCCCAGGCAGCGAGGTAATTCCAGCGAGCGCCGCCGGAGGTCTTCGGATTCGGCGTGATGACCGAAATGCCAGGTCTCGCCAAGTCGTTCCAGTCCTTGATCCCTTTCGGGTTGCCCTTGCGGACAAGGAAGACGATGGTCGAGGTATAGGGCGATGAATCTGCGGGGAACTTGCTTTTCCAGCCGGCGTTGATCAATCCCTTCTGCTCGATGCCGAGAACGTCGCCTTCGAGCGGGAAGGTGACAACGTCGGCAGGCAGGCCGTCGATCACGGACCGAACTTGGGCGCCCGAGCCGCCGTGGCTGTTGCTGATCTCCACCGCCTTACCGGTCTTCTCTTTCCAGAATTTGACGAAGTAGTCGGAGTAGTCGCGGTAGAGTTCGCGGGTGGGATCATAGGATACGTTCACCAACGTGTTCTGAGCAAACGCGCTACCCAATCCGCCGAACTGTGTCGTCGCGGTCATCGCAGCGATTGCCAGTGCTGAAGCCAGTAGACGCATCTGTCACCTCCATGGCCGGAGCATTAACGCCCGGCGAGAGTCGCGGGTTTCAGCCGTCTGACGGCTTTCGCTCCGCGAGGTTTCGGTTTTGCGAAGTGACCTGGAAGCGGCGCCAAAGCAGCGAAGGCCCGCGCACTGGCGCCCCCGCCAGGTCACAGGAATCGGCGGGCACGCCCGTCCAATCCCGGCCATCAAAGGAGCATGCAATTCTGACCAATTCAATCAGAATAGTATTGTTTATTCGGTGACGTTTGGAGGCTTTTTTTCTGCGGCCGCTTGCGCCAGCGTTGTTTTCTCAAGCACTTTTGCCGTCGCGTCGCGCGCCGCGATCAATGCCGGACGCAGCTGGCAAATGTTCAAATCGACGCAGTCGGAGCATTGCTGGAACGCCGTCTGACTCGCACACGGTGCGAGCGCCAACGGTCCGTCGATATGACGGATGATTTCAGCCAGATTGATGTCCTTGGGATTGCGGCTCAACAAAAAGCCGCCCTGGTTGCCGCGTGTCGACGCCAGAAGATTCGAGCGCTTCAACTCAGAAAAGATTTGCTCCAGAAACGCGCGCGGTATTTTCAGATCCTGCGCGATGTCACGCACCGAAACAGGTGCCGCGCCGCGATGGCCGGCGAGATAGATCATGGCGCGGAGCGCGTATTTTGCACGACGGGAGAGCATGGCTTCAGGATCTGTCCGGGACTCGACCGACGCAGGATAGTATTAAATCACCATCGGTACGATGCTTGCGATCAGCAGCAGCGCCATCGCGATGTTGAAAAAGTGGGCGTGCTTCGGATCGGCCAGCACGCGGCATAACGCTACTCCGAAGCCGGTCCAGGTCGCGACGGCGAGAATGGTGACGATCGCGAACACGACCACCAGCAGCCCGAAATCCAGCATCCAGTGCGCCGGCCGCACATAGATCGCGATCGCGCTGAGCGCCGCCACCACCGCCTTCGGATTGACCCACTGGAAGAGGGCGGCCTGCAGGAAGGTGATCGGCTGCGCGACCCTCTCGTCATCGCCGGCGGCCGGCGCCGCGGTCGCGATCTTCCAGGCGAGCCAGACCAGATAGAGCGCACCTGCGGCCTTCAGCACGACCTGCAGCGGCGGATAAGCCGCAAAGATCGCGCCGAGCCCGGCGGCACAGCCGATCAGCAGCACGACGAAGCCGAACGTAATGCCCAGGATATGCGGCAAGGTGCGCCGGAAGCCGAAATTCACCCCCGACGCCGTCACCATGATGTTGTTCGGGCCGGGTGTGAACGCCATCGCCGACGCGAAGACCACCATCGCGGTGAACATCTCGATCGGCATCGCGGCGTGCTACATCGCCTCCGGACCGCGCCCGATCGCAACCACGCCGGTTCGCGAGACTTCGACCAGCCCAAGCGGCAGCATCAGTTCCACGAACTGATCGATCTTGTCGCTCTTGCCGGTGATCTCGAACACGAAGCTCTCGGTGGTGGCGTCGATCACGCGCGCACGGAAAGCGTCCGCGAGCCGCAGCGCCTCGACGCGATGATCGCCCTTGCCGCGCACTTTCACCATCGCGAGCTCGCGCTCGATCGAAGGACCTGCGACCGTGAGATCGATGACGCGATGGATCGGCACCAGCCGCTCGAGCTGATGCTTGATCTGCTCGATCACCATCGGCGTGCCGCGCGTCACCACCGTGATGCGCGACACATGCTTCTCATGCTCGGTCTCGGACACGGTCAACGAGTCGATATTGTAGCCGCGGCCGGAGAACAGGCCGATGACGCGGGCGAGCACGCCCGGCTCGTTCTCCACCAGCACCGCGATCGTCGCGGCGCGCATATCGTTCTGGTCAGACACTGCGGGGTAATGCGAAGTGGATGGCACGTTTGCGTTCACGGTCGTCTTCCTCATTCACCGACGTCATTCCGGGGCGCGCCGAAAGCGCGAACCCGGAATCCAGCGACAGATACGAAATTGCTTCTGGATTCCGGGTTCGCGAGCTTCGCTCGCGCCCCGGAATGACAGATCACACCAGCATCTTGCC
>CAZIKZ010000313.1:1462-5229 GCA_964539845.1 uncultured Hyphomicrobiales bacterium | reverse complement strand
CCCCGCCTGCTTCGCCATAGCGCGTCGAAGACGCGCGTAAACTCGCTTTACGCTCAGTCGATCGACCCTCCCCACCGCTTCCCGGGGGGAGGGATAAGAGCAGAGCGCGCTTCGCTCATAGGGGGAGGGAGAAGATGCCGTCGCGGGGACGAGCGGATGTGGATCGGGTCGCGGTCCAATCGAAACGGCGTCAGTGCTTGCTCGTTCCCAGATACGCGGCAATGACCTTCTCATCCTTCAGCACGGCATCGGCCGGACCGCTCGCCAGCGTGCGCCCGTAATCGAGCACATGAATGCGGTCGGCGAGGTCGGCGACCATCTGCATATCATGTTCGATCCAGATCATGGCAATGCCGAGCTGATGCTTGATGCGCAGGATGAAGCGCGCGAGATCCTCGCGCTCCTCGCGGTTGAGGCCAGCTGAGGGCTCGTCGAGCAGGAGGATCGCAGGCTCGTTGGCGAGCGCGCGCGCGAAGCCGATGATCTTCTGGGTGCCAAACGGAAGCCCGCCCACGGCTGTGTGCCGGTAGCGCTCCAGCTCGACGAATTCGATGATCTTCTCCACCGCCTCGCGCTGGCGCACTTCCTCCGCGCGCACCGACGGCAGAAACAGCATCTCGGCAATCGGGTTGCCCTTGATGCGCGGATGGCGGCCGGTGAGCAGATTGTCCACCACGCTCATCTGCGGAAACAATTCGCCGTGCTGGAAGGTGCGCGCGACGCCGAGCGCTGCGATGTCATGCGGCTTCTTGCCGAGCAGCGACTGCCCGCGAAAGGAGATCGCGCCTTCGCCCGGATAAAGCCCGCTGATGCAGTTGAACACCGAGGTCTTGCCGGCGCCGTTCGGCCCGATCAGCGCGAGCAATTCGCCCTTGTCGACGGAGAGCGACACGCCATCCAGCACCACGAGCCCGCCGAAGCGCAGCGTGAGATTGTCGATCGCGAGTTCAGCCATACCACCTCCGGGAGCGGCGATATTGCTTCACGTCGCGGTAGCTCCGGCGCTCAGCGCCGCCGGATTGTCCGAGATAGAATTCCTGGATGTCGCCGTGCGATTTCAGCTTGTCGGCCGAGCCGTCGAGCACGACGCGGCCGTTTTCCAGGACGTAGCCGTAATCCGCGATATCGAGCGCGACCGCGGCGCTCTGCTCGACGATCACGATGGTGATGCCGAGTTCGTTGCGGATCTGTACCAGTCGCTGCATCAGGTCCTCGACGATGACGGGGGCCAAGCCCAGCGAAAGCTCGTCGACGAGGAGGAGTTGCGGCTTGCACATCAGCCCGGAGGCGAGCGCGAGCATCTGCCGCTCGCCGCCGGACAGCAGTCCGCCGATGCGGGCGCGGAGATCGCCGAGCCGCGGGAAGAAGCCGTAGACCTGCTCCTCGCGCCGTCGGCGTTCGGCCTTGCTCATGGCGGGTGCGAAGGGCGCGGCGAGATTATCGGCGACGGTGAGATTGGGGAACACCTTCTCGCGTTCGGGGATCAGCGCGATGCCGAGCCGCGTCAGTTCGTTCGGCGGGCGGTTCTCGATGCGCTGGCCCCTGAAGACGATGCTGCCTTCGGTAACGCGCGCATTGTCGATGCCGAGAAAGCCGGACAGCGCGCGCAGAGTGGTGGACTTTCCCGCGCCGTTGGTGCCGAGGATCGCGACGATCTGGCCCTCGCGCACGGAGAGCGTGACGCCCTGAATGGCGGTGATGGCGTGGTGATAGACCACGGCAAGCTTTTCGGCGGCGATGAGGGGCTCGCTCATTTGCGCGCTCCCGCGACCGGACGATGCTTGAACGGCCAGAGCAGGAAGTACGTCTGGATGCGGTGCCAGATGCCGACGAGACCCAGCGGTTCGAACACCAGGAACAGGATCATCACGAAGCCGAAGCCGGCATAGTTCACCGCGAACAGCATCCCGGCATAGGACTGCGCGTTCGGCAGTTTCAGCAGCGCGCCCTCGATGACATAGGGAAACAGCGTGACGAACAGCGCGCCGAGCAGCGCACCGAGCAGCGATCCCATGCCGCCGATGATCACCATCGCCACATATTGAATGGTGAGGAACAGCGAGAAAGCCTCGACCGACACGAAACTGCGGTAATAGGCGAACAGGGCGCCGGCGACCGCGGCGATCGCCGACGAGATCACGAAGGCGAGCAGCTTGTAGGCCGCGACATTGATGCCGAGCGCTTCGGCCACGGTCTCGTGCGCATGGATCGCGCGCCAGGCCCGCCCGATGCGGGTACGCATCAGGTTGATGCACAGCAGCAGCGTCAGTGCGGCGAACACCAGCATCACGTAATACCAGGTGCGGCCGCCATAGAGTTCGTAGCCGAATACGATCGGTGCATCCATGGTGATGCCGGTCGAGAAGCCGCGCTTGGTCTCGTATTCGCCGCCGAGATAGACCACGACGAAATGCAGCGCCAGCGTCGAAACCGCGAGATAGAGCCCGCGCAGCCGCAGCGACGGCAATCCGAAGATCACGCCGAGCAATGCGCCGACGACCGCCGCCGCCGGCAACGTCAGCCAGATCGGTGTGTTGAATTCCTTGAACAGGATGCCGGCCGTGAACGCGCCGGCGCACAGGAGCCCGGCATGCCCGAGCGAGATCAGCCCGGCATAGCCGGTGAGCAGCATCAGCGACAGCGCGCCGATCGAGGCCAGCAGGACCTGTGTCGCGAGATCGAGATAGAAATTTGAGGCGATCAGCGGAAAGCCGAGCAGGGCGATGCCGAAGACGACGGCACTCACGCGCTGCATGCGCGTCTGGATGAGCGCGACATCCTGCGCATAACTGGTGCGGAAATAACCCGAGGCGCGCGGCTGGCTAGACACGGTCAAGCTCCTCGCGGGTGCCGAACAGGCCCCAGGGCCGCACGATCAGGAATGCGATCAGCACGATGAACGGGATCACGTCCGACAGCAGCGGGTCGATATACTGGATCGCCAGCACCTCGCACGCGCCGATGATGAGTGCGCCGACGATCGCGCCGACAAGGGAATCGAGGCCGCCGACGAGGGCGGCGGGGAAGGCCTTCAGTCCGATGATCACCATGGTGCCGGTGAGCCCGGAATCGAGCGAGATCAGCATGCCGGCCAGTGCGCCGGTCAGCGTCGAGAGCCCCCAGGCGAGCGCGTAGACCGCATGCAGGTTGATGCCGCGCTGCGCCGCGAGCAACGGGTTCTGTCCGGCCGCGCGCATGCGCACGCCCCACGCGCCGAAACGAAGGAAGGTGAACAAGGATGCGTAGGTCAGGATCGTTACGCCGATCAGGATCGCAGCGAACAGCGAGATGCGCGCCCCGCCCGGCAGCGCGAGCGCAGGATTCGAGAAGCCGAGCGCCTGCGCCGGATATTGCTGCTGCGCCGACCAGATCAGCACCATCAGGCCGCGCAGGAGAATGCCGAGCGCGACCGTGGTGAGGACGGCGGCGAGCACCATCTCGCCGGTCATCTTGCGCATCAGGAACACATAGACGAGGACGCCGACCGTGAGGCTCAGCACGACCGCAGAGGCGATCGCGGTCACCGGTGAGCCCGCGAACATCCAGGCCGTGGTCAGCAGCAGATAGGAGCCGACCATCATCAGTTCGCCGTGTGCGAGATTCAGCACGCGGCTGACCCGGTAGATCAGCACATAACCGCAGGCGATCAGCGCGTAGATCGAGGACAGGACGAGGATATTGACGAGGAGCTGCAAGGGGCTGCTGTCTTCTTGACGGGATGAAGTGATTGGTCACGCTTTGCGAAATGTCTCCGCTCGTCCCCGCGG
>CAZIKZ010000313.1:0-1452 GCA_964539845.1 uncultured Hyphomicrobiales bacterium | reverse complement strand
TTTGTAACCCTGGGTCCCCGCCTCCGCGGGGACCCAGGGTTACAAACACAGGCTCTCATGTTTGTGCTGGGCCCCCGCTTTCGCGGGGGCGAGCGGAGTATGTGGATCGGGTGTCGCGGCACTCACTTCATGTCGTAGACCTTCCAGTCCTGCTGGATGGCGATCTTGCCGCCGTCCCAGCGATAGACGCGATAGGCCTGCTGGGTGCGGAAGTGATTGTCCTTGGTCCACACCATCGGCACGCCGCGCAGGCCCTTGGTGTCGACCTTGAGGTCGGACATCGCCGCCGCGATCTTTTCCGGCGTTGCCGGCCAGCCGGCCTTGCGCAACGCAGCTTCCAGCGCGAGGCCGCCGAGCCAGCCTTCGGTCATCTGGTTGGCCGGATATTTGGCGCCGCCGGCCTTGGCCGCCGCCTCGATCTCCTTATGGATCGGGAGCCCGTCGGCATAGAACGAGTTCGCACCCATCACGTAGAACTTCGGATCCTTGACGCGCGGCAATTCACCCTCGGCTTCGAGATGCGCGATGGTGAGATAGTCGCCGTCCCAGCCGAGCCGGCGCAGCGCCTCGAAGGTGCGGATCTCGGTAACCCATGGCGCCCAGGAGTAGGTCCAGTTCGCGCCGGCGTCCTTGATCTTGGTTGCGAACGGCGTGTAGTCCGGCGTCGGTGGCGGAATCACCTCTTTGGTGGCGGTCTTGAAGCCCATCTTCTCGGCTTCGGCTGCGGCAAAATCGATCCCCGCACGCGAGATCGGAATCGCCATCGCGGCGTAACCGATATTCACCGGACCTTTGGCAGCGCTCTTGATGTAATCCAGCGCCGCGCGGCTGTCGGGTATCGGGGCGAAGCCGGTCGAGCAGAATTGCAGCGGATCCGGCTTTGGCGGCAGGACTTCGTTCGGGCAGACCGCGCCCATGAACAGCACCGGCACGCCGGCGCGCCGCGTTTCCGCGAGCATCGGCGCATAAGTGGAGGACAGGCTCGCATTCACAACGACCGGCGCATTGTCCTGCGACAGCAGCCGCTTCACATTGGCCGCGGCCTTGGACGCTTCCGCGGAATCATCCTGCAGGATCAGGTTCACCTTGCGGCCATCGATGCCGCCCGATGCGTTCAGCTTGTCGATATAAAGGCGCAGGCCTTCCACGGCCGGCCCGAGCGTTCCGGCCGCAGGTCCGGTCATCGCTCCGCTCAATCCGATAACGTAGCTTTCCTGCGCCGTGGCGGGCAATGCAATGGCGAGCGCGGCGACCGCTCCCATCAGGCTCCGTTTCAGCATTGGCGTTCTCCCTGTTGTTGGCTTTTCCCTCCCCCCGCGTAGCGGTGGGGAGGGTCGATCGACTGAGCGAAGCGAAGGAGATCGGGGTGGGGGGTGTCTCCGAGCGCATCAGCTCTGGCCCCCCACCCCCGACCCCTCCCCACCACTCGCTTCGCTCGCGGGGGGAGGGGAG
>CAZIKZ010000312.1:0-5249 GCA_964539845.1 uncultured Hyphomicrobiales bacterium | reverse complement strand
GCGTTCCGCCGCCCCAGTAGCGGATGTGATTGCTGCCGAGTGCATGATGCGTGACCGGGATGCCGTAGTTGTAAGTCGGGCGAAATCTGATCGTGACACGGGGCAGCCCCGCGATCGGTTCGATGATACGGATGAGTTGCGGCGCGCGATAAGTGCGGTCGAGATTGCGGAAACGCGGCGCGAAATCGGTGATGCGGATGCCGCCACCGCGCTCGTCCATGAGTTCGGTGACGACGATCGGGGTGTTGCGCAGATATTGCGATTTCACCTCTTTCAGCCCGTCGAGCACGACGTCGGTGAAACCCTTGTCCTCGTCGCCGGCGAGCAGACGGCAGAACACCGGATCGCTGTCAAAACGCGGAAAGCACCACCAGGTGATGCGAGACGATGGTTCCAGCAAGGCCGCAGTGCGGCCGTTGCCGATGATCGCGAGGTCGAGTCCGTAATCGGTCTTCGCCAGCGTCATCAAACCTCCTCGCTCAGGTGGCGCAGCCAGCGCCTTACGTCCTGCGGTCCGTCGAAATTGTAACTCGTTCCGGGCACGACGCCGCCGACCGAAAAGCCGGCGCCTCCGAAATCAGGCAGCACCGAGAAGGCGGCATTGTCGGTCACATCGTCGCCGATGAAGATCGCCTTGCGACCGGTGAAGGGCGGCACGCTCATCAGTTCGCGCAAGCCGGTACCCTTGTCATAGCCGCCGGGCTTGATCTCAATCACCAGCTTGCCGGGCAGAATTTCGAGCGAGTCGCAACGCTCATTCTTGCAGATGGCTGTGACGCTCTTCATGATTTCGCCGCCCAGCTGCGGCGCCTGGCGATAGTGAATGGCGAGCGAGTAACCCTTGTCCTCGATAATCACGCCCTCGCCGATGCGGCCGATGCGTGCGAACGCCGCACGCAGCTCGTCGTCCAGCGTTGCAATCTTGCTGCGCTTGGCCTCGCTGTCGCGCCTAAAGCGGACCTCGGCCCCATGGCCGCCGACGGCGGGTAGCCGAAGCGGATCAAACAGGCGGTCCATCTCCGCGATCGGGCGGCCGCTGACGAACGCAATTGCGCCGCCGAAAATCGTAAACAGCGAGGCCAGTGTCGCGCGCAACTCATCGGACACCATCACCTCAAGCGGTGTCGGCGCGATATCGAGCAGCGTCCCGTCAATGTCGAGAAACACAGCGGTTGTGCGAGGATCGATCCGCGGCGCGGGTGCGCGCCCTTTCGATGTGTCGCTGCGTAGGGGATTTCGATCGCCGTCGTCCGTTTTGGCTTTTGCGAGAGTGTCCGGCATGAGGCGACGCTAACTCTTCTTCCTGTCGCTGGCTGCGTGTCGGCAGGTCCGTGCGACTGGAACCTTTCCTTGCGAGATGGAGCCATCGGAGCAAGAGACCCCACACGGATGGCGCTAGATTGACCGTTTGCACGGCCGCGAATGAGGCGTCGCTCCTGTGAAAGCTGACGGTTGCGAGACCAGATCTGGCGCAATACGTGGTGCAACGCAACAGAACCGCAAAAGTTCCATGCCGGCTGCAGGATCCCGCTCTTGACGCGGATGAAGGAAATTTCGACCATTTAACCGGGGCGCTAATCCCCGGGTTCCGGTTCGGGTGGGGGGTATGGCGCCGCGTTTGCGTATTCGTACGATCGACTGGTTCGAGCGGCTGGTCCAGTTTCGCGTGCCGTTCAAGTTCGGCGCCGTCACTGTCACCGCGGCATCGCAGCTTTTCCTGTTTGCCGAAATCGAGACGGAAGATGGCCGCCAAAGCCTCGGCGCAACCGCCGAGTTGATGGTGCCGAAATGGTTCAACAAGGACCCCGCGCTCACGCCCGATCAGACCGTCGAGCAATTGCGGCGCGCCGTCGCGATCGCGCGCGATGTCTATCTCGAACGCGGCACGCTCGACACGGCATTCGGACATCACGCGGCTTGCCATGCCGTTGTGCTGGACGCGTGCGCACGAGAGGGCATTCCGGGCCTGGCCGCTTCATTCGGTCCGGCCGAGATCGACAAGGCGATCCTCGACGCGCTGTTGCGCGCGTATCGCCGCGACATATTCGGTGGACTCAAGAACAATATCGCAGGGCTGGATGCGCGTCTGACGCCGGAAATAAATGACGGCGTGATCGCGGCTTATTTGCAGAGCCGGGAGCCCCTGACGCGGATTATGGTGCGGCATACCGTCGGCATGGCCGATCCGCTGGACCAGCTTCCCGCAATTCATGCGCAGACCGGCTGCCGCTATTTCAAGCTGAAGCTGTCGGGTGACGTTGCCACCGACACGGAGCGGCTTGCCCAGATTGCCGGAGCGCTTGAGGCTGGCGACATCGATTATCGCGTCACGCTCGATGCCAACGAGCAATATGGCAGCCACGAGGCGTTGATCGCGCTTGGCGGCGCGTTGTTGAGCCGGCCGAGTTTCGAGAATTTTCTGCAGCGGTTGCTCTATGTCGAACAACCGCTGCCTCGCGATCTGACCTTCGGCACACCGCTCGGCGAATTTGGGAAGAGCTTTGCCGTTATCGTCGACGAGGGCGAGAGCGACTACGACACGTTTCCGAAAGCGGTCGCGCTCGGCTATCGCGGTATTTCGTCGAAGGCCTGCAAGGGCATCTACAAGTCGTTGATCAATGGGGCTCGTGCGGCTCTTTGGTCTGGCGATGGCGGAGCACGAACCTTTCTGGCGGGCGAAGACCTGACCTGCCAGGCCGGTCTTGCCGTTCAGCAGGACACGGCGCTTCTGGCGTTTCACGGCATCGCGCATTCCGAGCGCAACGGGCACCACTTCGTCGGCGGCTTTCCGTCAACGCCTGCCGAGGAAATCCAGGCCTTCCGGAGCGTTCACCCCGACCTCTACGAACAGCGCGATGGACAGGTGCGGCTGGCGATTTCCGGCGGAGCGCTCGACATCGGCTCGCTGGCGCAGCCGGGCTTTGCGTCCGGCGTGGATCCTGAGGCGATCCGCCGCTGGGCTGGCGGTCTTCCGGGCCCTGCTGGCAACTGATCGACCCGAAAAAAGGCTCTTTTCACCTTTTAACCAAACGGTTAAAAGAGCCGAAAGAGCAAAAGGGGACCTCAGGGATGGCGTCTGAAAGACGGCTCGGGATTATCATGCATGGCGTGACCGGGCGCATGGGCATGAATCAGCATCTTATCCGGTCGGTGCTTGCGATTCGTCAGGCCGGCGGCGTCGTGCTGTCGGATGGCAGCCGTGTGATGCCCGACCCGATCCTGGTCGGACGCAACCCGGACAAGATCGCGGCGCTGGCGCAGCAATACGGCGTGACCCGCTGGGCCACCGATCTGGACAAGGCGTTGCTCAATCCCGACGATGAAATCTTTTTCGATGCCGGCACGACACAGATGCGTCCCGCGCTTCTGGAAAAGGCGATCGCGCACGGCAAGCATGTTTATTGCGAGAAGCCGATCGCAACCGATCTGAAATCCGCGGTCGAAGCCTGCCGGCTCGCGACCAAGGCGGGCGTGAAGAACGGGGTGGTGCAGGACAAGCTGTTCCTGCCCGGTCTGCTCAAGCTCAAGATGCTGCGTGACTCCGGCTTCTTCGGGCGCATGATCGCGGTGCGCGGCGAGTTCGGTTACTGGGTTTTCGAAGGAGACTGGCAGCCGGCGCAGCGTCCATCATGGAATTATCGTGATGAGGACGGCGGCGGTATCATTCTCGATATGGTCTGCCATTGGCGCTATGTGCTCGACAATCTGTTCGGAGAAGTGAAGAGCGTGTCCTGTCTTGGCGCGAAGCATATTCCCGCGCGCTGGGACGAAGACGGCAAGAAATACGAGGCGACCGCCGACGACGCCGCCTATGCGACGTTCGAGCTTGAGGGTGGTGTCATCGCGCACATCAACATGTCATGGGTGACGCGCGTGTATCGCGACGACCTCGTGACCTTCCAGGTCGATGGCGTGAACGGCTCGGCCGTTGCGGGCCTGACCGAATGCGTGATCCAGCCGCGTCAAGGCACGCCGCGTCCGGTCTGGAATCCGGATGTGAAGCAGCCGATCGATTTCTACGACACCTGGCAGCCTGTCCCAGACAATCAGGTTTATGACAACGGCTTCAAGGTGCAGTGGGAAATGTTCATCCGCCATGTCGTGGAGGATGCGCCGTATCGCTACACCTTGCTGGAAGGTGCCAAGGGCGTGCAGCTTGTCGAGTGCGCGCTGCAAAGCTGGAAGGAACGGCGCTTCGTCGATGTGCCGGTGTTGAAGATTTAACGGGTCATTCCGGGGCGCGAACGACGTTCGCGAACCCGGAATCCGGTTGGGACGTGAAAGTGTGTCTGGATTCCAGGTTCGCCGGCTTCGCGGCGCCCCGGAATGACGGAGGGAGCCATGAATCGCTTTGAACGACCGCGCGCCGGCCTCACCATCGCGCTGCCGCGCGCTGACCGCAGCATGCAGGACTATGCGGTGTCGACGCCGGGTGATTTCCCCGCGAAAGTGAATGCGCCGCTCAATCGCATCGCGTTTGCGGCTGCGCATGTGGTGGCCGATCCGCTGGCCGATAGCGATCCGTGGCTCGACGCCGCCGTGGACTGGGACCGCACCATCGCGTTTCGCGAGCATCTCTGGGACCTCGGCTTCGGCGTCGCGGAAGCCATGGACACCGCGCAGCGCGGCATGGGCATGAGCTGGCCGCAATCGCTGGAACTGATCCGTCGCTCGGTCGCGGCGGCGAAGCCGCGAAACGGCCTGGTCTTCTCCGGCGCCGGCACCGATCAGCTGGCTCCGGACGACGCAAAGTCTATCGATGATGTGATCCGCGCCTACGAAGAGCAGGTCGCGGCGATCGAGGCCTTCGGCGGGCGGATCATTCTGATGGCGTCGCGGGCGCTGGCGCGGGTTGCGACCTCCGGCGACGATTATCACAAGGTCTATGGCCGCGTGCTGTCGCAGGTGAAGGAGCCGGTGATCATCCATTGGCTGGGCGACATGTTCGACCCTGCGCTCTCCGGCTATTGGGGCACGAAGGATCTGGACAGCGCGATGGATGTCGCGATCGAGATCATCAACGAGCATGCCGCCAAGGTCGATGGCGTGAAGATTTCTCTGCTCGACAAGGACAAGGAAATCGCCATGCGCCGCCGGCTCGCGAAGGGCGTGCGCATGTATACCGGCGACGACTTCAACTATGCTGAACTGATCGCGGGTGACACGCACGGCTATTCGGATGCGCTGCTCGGCATTTTCGATGCGATTGCGCCGGCTGCGGCAGCGGCGATGGTCGCACTCGCGAAGGA
>CAZIKZ010000311.1:0-5278 GCA_964539845.1 uncultured Hyphomicrobiales bacterium | reverse complement strand
AACGTCAAACCGCAGAGCACCGCGCAGCAAATCGATCGCACGACATGTCACCCCCCGGACTTATCTTTCCTGATCTTCGCCCAGTAATCCAGCCGCTTCCTGATTTCGCGCTCGAAACCGCGTTCGGCCGGATCGTAGAACGTCTGACGCGGCAGCGCGTCGGGGAAGTAATTCTGACCGGAGAAAGCATCCGGGGTGTCGTGGTCGTAGGCGTAACCGCGTCCGTAGCCCTCGTCCTTCATCAGCCGGGTCGGCGCGTTCAGAATATGCTTCGGCGGCAGCAGCGAGCCGTGCTCTTTCGCCGTCCGCATGGCCGCGCCGTAAGCGGCATAGGCCGCATTCGATTTCGGGGCGGTGGCAACATAGATCACGGCCTGCGCGATCGCGAGCTGACCTTCCGGGGACCCGAGAAAGTCATACGCGTCCTTCGCCGCGTTGCAGATCACAAGCGCCTGCGGATCTGCGAGCCCGACATCTTCGACGGCCATCCGCACCACGCGGCGCGCAATGTAGAGCGGGTCCTCGCCGGCGTCGAACATGCGCGCGAGATAATAGAGCGCGGCATCGGGATCGGAGCCCCGAACCGACTTGTGCAGCGCGGAGATGAGATTGTAATGCCCGTCCTGACCCTTGTCGTAGATCGGCGCACGCCGCTGCACGATGTACTGCAACGCCGCCTCGTCAAAGATTTCACCCGGCCGCGCCGCACGCCAGACTTCTTCGACAAGCGTCAGCGAGGCGCGGCCATCGCCATCGGCCATCCGGATCACGGATGCGCGGGCGTGCTCGTTAAGCGGCAGCGGCTTGCCCTCGATCTCCTCAGCCCGCAACAGCAGCTTGCCGACGGCATCGGGGTCGAGCGACCGGAACACCAGCACACGCGCACGCGACAGAAGCGGCGCATTCAGCTCGAAGGACGGGTTTTCGGTGGTGGCGCCGACAAGCACGATCGTGCCGTCCTCCATCACCGGCAGAAACGAGTCCTGCTGCGCGCGATTGAAGCGGTGAATCTCGTCGACAAACAGCAGCGTGCCCTGCCCGGCTTCACGCCGGGCGCGCGCCTGCTCGAACGCTTTCTTGAGATCGGCAACGCCGGTGAAGATCGCGGAAATCTGCTCGAAATGCAGATCGGTCTCCTGCGCCAGCAGACGTGCGACCGTGGTTTTCCCCGTTCCCGGCGGCCCCCAGAAAACAAGCGAGCCGAGCGAGCGCGTACCGAGCATGCGCGTGAGTATGCCGTCCGGCCCGAGCAGATGATCCTGCCCGACCACCTCTTTCAGGTTCTGCGGACGCAGCTTGTCGGCCAGCGGCCGCGGCGCTGCCTTGTCGAGCCCCGCGGCTGTGAACAGGTTCGGCCCGCCCTGCTTCGTGCGGGGGGTCATGCGATGCTCTTCTCCCTCTCCCGGTTCTTACGGGGGGAGGGTCGGGGTGAGGGGCAATTGCTTGCTCCGAAGCCGAAGGGGACCAGCCCCTCACCCGCCATGCTTCGCATGGCGACCTCTCCCCGCATGCGGGGAGAGGTAAGCGAAGCGTGCGCGCCCCCCATCATCCCGGAAACTGCGCCGTCACCTGCCTGCCGCCACGCAGGATCGTGATCTCCCAAAGCCGCGCCGGGTCGCGCGTGAGCCGCTCGAGGTCCTTACTGTTCGAAACGCGCTTGTCGTTGATCGCCAGCACCACGTCGCCGCGCTGAAAGCCGAGCCGCTGCGCGATCGAGCCCTTGCCCAATTCGAGCACGACCACGCCTTCCGCCGACGGATCGAGGCGCAATTCTTCGGCCAAAGCCGGCGAGAGATTGCCGACCTTCGCGCCGGTCAGAGGCGAGCGCGACTTGATCACCAACTCCTCACGCGGGCCGTCCGGGGCGCTTTGCAGTACGACGATCACCGTGGTTTCGCGGCCGCTGCGGATCACGCCAAGGCGCGCCTGCCCGCCAAGCGGACGCGTACCGAAGCGATAGTCGAATCCATTCTGGTCATCGACGCTCTGCTCTTCGATCGAGACAATCACGTCGCCGGTCTTGATACCCGCCTTCTCCGCGGGAGAATTGGTGTTCACGCCCGCGACGAGCGCACCGGAATTGCGCTTCAGTCCCATGCTTTCGGCGATCTCGGGCGTCACGTTCTGCAACTTCGCGCCGAGCCACGGGCGCTTCACCGCATTGCCGCCGCCGCGCGCCGACGCGACCACCACCTGCACCATGTTCACGGGAATAGCGAAGCCGATTCCTTGCGACCCGCCCGAGCGCGAGAAGATCGCGGTATTGATCCCGACCAGCTTGCCGGACAGATCGACGAGCGCGCCACCCGAATTGCCGGGATTGATCGCGGCATCGGTCTGGATAAAGAACTGATAATCGGTGATGCCGACCTGGGTGCGGGCGAGCGCCGACACGATGCCGTGCGTCACGGTCTGGCCGACACCGAACGGATTGCCGATGGCCAGAACCAGATCACCCACTTGCAGATCGTCAGAATTGCCGAATTCGATAGCGTGGAATTTCTCTTTCGGCTCCTTGATCTTCAGCACCGCGAGGTCGGTGCGTCCATCCTTCAGCACGATCTCGGCTTCGTATTCGCGCTTGTCGGCGAGTGAAACCTTCACCTCGGTCGCGCCTTCGACCACGTGGTTGTTGGTGATGATGAGGCCACCGGAATCCACGATCACGCCGGAGCCCAGGGAGCGCTGCATCTGCTCGCGCGGAATATTGCCCGGGGCGCCGAAGAAGCGCCGGAACAGGGGGTCGTCGAACATCGGATTGCGGACTTCGACGGCGCGGGCGGCGTAAACGTTGACGACGGCCGGCGTGGCCCGCTTCACGACTGACGCGAACGACAATTTCAGCTCGGCGGCTGAGCGCGGAACGGTACGGTCCTGCGCGTGCGCTCCGGGCACCAGCGCGAGCGCGGCCAATCCCAGGGTTGCGAACAGGGTGCGGAGCGGCCGGCATTCGGTCATTGCTGTAAATTCCCCAAACTGTGCGGCCAGATATAGGCCGATCGCGCCGTCAATAGAAGGGTGCAACCGTACACATAGCGTTCATCAGCCACAGCCAATAATCCAATGAGACCAAAAGCTTGTGCCGGATGGGGGATCAGCGATAATCCGGCCCGGGCGGATTGGACCAAGGAGATTTTGTGACCGATCATTCGAGCAAGGGGGCGGCGTCGGTCGCCCTCATTGTCTATGGGGCGGCCTTCGTGGTGGGCACGATCGTGATGAGTTTCGAGATGCTCGGGTCACGCTACCTCAACCCCTATTTCGGGAGCGGCATCTACACTTGGGCTTCCCTGATTTCGACCGTTCTGGCCGCGCTCTGTATCGGCTATTTCCTTGGAGGCTGGCTCGCCGATCGCGCACCCTCCCTGACGATGCTCGGGCTGACGGTCATCATCGGCTCGGCCTACGTGCTCCTGGTTCCGGCCTTTGCCGAACCGATGCTGGAGGCGCTGCTCGACGGCGTCGAGGATGTTCGCACCGGAAGCCTGATCGCCTCGATGGCGATCCTGTTTTTCCCCGTAACCTTTCTTGGGATGTACTCGCCGTTCGGCATTCGGCTCCTTCTGCGCAACCCCGCGCATTCCGGCCGGATTTCCGGCGCCGTCTACGGCATCAATACGCTCGGCAGCATTGTGGGCACGCTCGTCACCACGTTCTATCTGATCCCGGCGATGGGCTCGCGCGCGATCACGATCTCGCTCGGCATCGCGGGCATCGCCGCGGGCGTTGTGCTGATCGCAGCCTCTCGGCTTTCGCGCCGGACGATCGCGGCCATCCTCGCCACAACTCTGGCCGGCACATTCCTCACTCCGGCAGCCGGCAGCGCCGAAGAGCTGATCGACCAGTCGGTGCGGGACGCCATGCTCAAGCGCAAGGATGGCCAGATCAACCACATCGAAACGCCGCACAACGACATTTTCATCGCCAAGGACGGCGATGAATTGTCGATGTCGTTCCAGCTCAAGGGCTGGGACTTCACGCAATCCGCAATCAACCTGAGAAAGCCCGACGAACTGGCGCTTGCCTATACCCGGCAGATGACTGCCGCGGTCGCCTATCCCTCGGAGCTGAAGCGCATCCTGATCACCGGCCTCGGAGGCGGTTCACTGCCCACCTATCTCGGGCGTCACCTGCCGGACGTCAGCATCGACACCGTCGAAATCGACCCGGGCGTGATCACCGCCGCCAAGACCTATTTCGGGATCCGGGAGAGCGAGCGCATCCGATACCGAAGCGGTGACGGACGTGTTTTCCTCAACCGCAACACCGAGCCCTATGATCTGATCCTGTGCGACGCCTTCCACGGCGGCTATATCCCGTTTCACCTGATCACCCGGGAATATTTCCGTCTTGCGAAAAAGCGTCTGACCCCCGACGGGGCACTCGCGATCAATATCCACGACGGCACAAAGCTGTATGTCTCCGCGCTAGCGACCTTGCGCGCGGAATTTCCGTCCGTGCATATCTATCCCAGTGGCGAGGGCGAAGTGATCGCGGTCGCCACGCTGAAGCCGCGCAACGATACCGACGCGATCGCAAAACGCGCCGCCGAATTGCAGGACCGGTTCAAGTTCCACCATCCGCTGCCGGAACTCATCGCACGGCGACAGGCCGATGCCGACCTGACGGGAGCGGTCGTGCTCACCGACGACTTCGCGCCGGCCGACCTCTACAACGCGCTGCGCGATACCCGAGCGAACAAGAAACAATAACGCTGTACGCCGCGTGGCGTTCGCCCGGCCGGAGCCAAGCGGCCAGAAGACCGGGCTCCGCGTCCGCGGGGTCGAACACTGTGCGTTGTGGCAGCCTATTGCTTCGCCGGCACCGTCCGCAGATAGGCGATCAGATCGCCCATGTCCTTATCCGTCATCTTCGCATAGGCGCCGAAACCCATCGGCGGCTTCAGCTTGTCGCCGTTCCGGCTCACGCCCGTCGTGATCGCGCGCTTGATCTCGGTATCGGTCCAGTTGCCGAGACCCTTCTCCTTGTCGGAGGTGATGTTGCGCGCAGTCGACGTGCCCCACGGCCCTTTGAAGTCGTGCTTGCCGACGCCCATCTCGGTCCGCATCTGCGAGACGCCCTTCTCGCGCGGCGAGTGGCAATCCATGCAATGCCCGATGGTCGCGAGGTAATAGCCGCGCCGCGCCTTGCGGTTAATCTTGCCCATCGGCGGCGCCACGAGATCCGCTTTCAGTGCGATCTTGTATTCGGGCGTCGGGACTGCGCTTTTGATCGGCTTCAGCGAGCGCAGATAGGCGACGATAGCGTCAGCATCGCG
>CAZIKZ010000310.1:0-5324 GCA_964539845.1 uncultured Hyphomicrobiales bacterium | reverse complement strand
TCCGACGCCGTTGCCGGCGGCAACAGCCAGGGAAGCGGCCGCTAGACCTTGACGCGCACTGGAATACAGATTTTGCGGGAGGCTTTGCTGATCAGCGTGATCACGCTGACGCTCACGACGCTCGCCCTCGCTCAGCAGGGTCCGCAGCCGGTCCGTCTTGCCGATGGCGATTCGTTCGCGCTCGGTCGCGAGCGCTACCGTCTTTACGGGATCGACGCGCCGGAACTTCATCAGGAATGCACCGACACCAAGGGCCAGGCCTGGGCCTGCGGTACGCGCGCGCGCTCGGAGCTTCGCCGGATCATTGCCACTCATCCGGTTCAATGCCGCACGGTCACGACCGACCGGTACGGCCGCAACATCGCGGTCTGTCACGCCGGTGGGCGCGACCTCGCCGAGGAGATGGTTCGCTCAGGGTTTGCGACGGCCACCGACCGGCGCGGGTCCGCCAATCCCTATGAACAGGCGCAGGCGCAGGCGCGCGCGGACAAGCGCGGGATATGGGCGGGCACTTTCGAGATGCCGAATGAATGGCGGCGGGCCAATCCGCGTGACCCCGATTCCGGTCCGACCGAAACGCCGCACGATTGGCTTCTGCGCGCGGTCGCGGAACTCTGGCGGGCCGTGATGGACTGGATCCGGTCGCTCTTCGGCCGCTGATCGCACCGGCAAAGAATTGGCCGGCCTGCCTTTGAACCCGGCGGCGGTTTCCTGCGACCAATCATGGCAACAGGGATTGCGGTCAGCCGCCTCGCGGCACCGCCCATCGTGTGACCGGTACACGCGCCCCTTCCACCCTGTGCCGGTCCGCTTGACCCGTCCGGCATGTCCCCGCCGGGCGGGTCTTTTCGTTCCGTATTGCGACAGCCCGCCTCACCAACCAACCGAATTGTGAAGGGCGGCGCGCTCCAGCATGTATTTTGATATTCTGTGCTTGCCTGGAATTGCGATAAACTCGCGGCGATTGGGGGGGCCATGATTGGCCAGTACCTTCACGTTGCTTTGAGACTTTGAACGCGATCTGCGAAGCCGGACACCAACAACCGACACGGCGTGTCACGCCGCGCGTCGCAACGATACGATTGCAATGGGAGACCACAATGAGCGGTCGTCTACGAGTGAGTAGCCCGGTTCAAGGGTTGGCTGTCGCGGCCGTTCTCGGCTTCGGCCTGTCCTTTTCCGGAGCTGCCAATGCTGCCCCGCCAAGCGACCCTGTCGCGAAGGCGGCCTATGACGTTCTTCAAAAGCACTGTGCCCGCTGCCACCAGACCGGCGAATTGAGCCAGAAGGATCTCGACGGCATCGAGCACAAGCGTGAAAACGCAGCGAGCAATTTCGGCAACGTGATGAACCTGGAGGAGATCGCAACCAACCCGCATTACGTCCTGCCGGGCAATGCCAAGGGTTCGCGCCTCTTCACCGAAATCATCAACGAAAAGATGCCCTATGACTGGGCCAACGGGCAGGGCAAGTTCGATCCGGTTGCACCGGAAGAACTCGCTGCGCTCGAGGCCTGGATCGACGGTCTGCGCAGGAGCTGCGATCCGAAACAGTATGTCAGCCATTCCGACATGATCGGCATGATCGCAGCCGACATCGAACGCGAGCGGATCGCGCCGCGCCGCAAGGGCCTGCGCTATATCACGCTCACGCATCTGGCGAATGCCTGCATCGACGAGAAGGCGATGAAGGTCTATCGCCAGGCAACGATCAAGCTGCTCAACAGCTTGAGCCGTTCACCTGACGTGGTCCGCTTCACGCCGATCGACCCGGGCGAGACCATCATCCGCGTCAATCTCGATGAACTCGGCTGGACGTCTGAGGATTGGGAAACCATCCTGAAGTCCTATCCGTACAAGATGCAGCCCGACACGAGCTACAAGAACCTGCTGGTCTCATCGACCGACAGCAAGATGCCGTATGTGCGCGCCGACTGGTTCGCCTTCACGGCCTCGCGCCCGGGCATGTACGAGAAGCTTCTCAAGCTTGCGCCGGACTTCAACAAGCTTGCCAAGGATGAAGGCGTCGACCTCGAAGCCAACATCCAGAAGTTCATCGCACAGCGTGCCGGCTTCCAGGTGTCGGGTGTCAGCCGCAACAACCGCATGATCGAGCGTCATCCCTCGAAGCACGGTTACTTCTGGACCTCGTATGACTTCGCCGGCAACAAGGGCAGGCAGAGCCTGTACGAGCACCCGCTCGGCCCGAAGGGCAAGAACGCCTTCGAGCATGACGGTGGCGAGTCTATCTTCAGCCTGCCGAATGGCTTCCAGGCCTATTACCTGAATACGGCGGACGGAAAGTCCCTGAATGTGGGACCGACCAACATCGTGCAGGACAAACGTGCCAAGGACCTCGCCGTCACCAACGGCATCTCCTGCATGGGCTGCCACGAGTTCGGCATGATCAAGGCCAAGGACGAGATCCGCAAGATCGCGCTCGGCGGCCCGGGCGGCAAGGCCTTCTCGCGGGCGGAACTGCGTGAGATCGACGGACTGTATCCCGAGAATGAGAAGATGGACCGGCTGCTCGAAGGCGATGCCAAGCGCTTCGCCGACGCGATGTACCGGGCCGGTCTCGATCCCAACCTGAACTATAACGGGATCGAGATGATCACCGCGCTGTCGCAGCGCTACGAGCAGGACGTCGATCTGACCGTGGCAGCGGCCGAATTGGGCATGACCAAGGATGAGTTCCAGCAGGCCACGGCCGGCGGCTTCAAGCCGGAACTGATCCCGACCATCCGCCGGCTGCAGCAGAACTCGATCCCGCGCGACCAGTTCGAGGTGAAGTATCGTGAACTGGCCGAACTCGGTAACGAGGAGCCGATTGATCCTGAAGAGGCGCCGGCGGCCGATGCCAAGAAGAACGGCATTGCCAAGGTGAAGACCGATGTCGACTTCGCGCTGACCTCGGACAAGGACCTCTACAAGCTCGGCGATACGCCGATCTTCACTGTCGTCTCTTCGAAGGACTGCTTCCTGACGCTGACCAATATCGACGAAAAGGACACGCTGACGGTCCTCCTGCCGAACAAGTTCCAGCAGGATAACCGGATTAAGGCGGGTGTCCCGGTCAGCTTCCCGGGTGCCAAGGCGCCGTTCATCTACAAGCTCGGCGACAAGGGTAAGGAAACGGTGATGGCCGTGTGCAGCGACAAGCCTGAAGTCGATGGTATCAAGCACGACTTCAACAAGGCCCCGCTGACCGAGGTCAAGAATAACACCCGCACGATCGGCGAGCGGATCTACAAGCAGGGCCCGACCCGCAAGATCGAAATCCTGGCGGCTCCTGGCGGCGGCGCGCCGGCGCCGGGCAAAGTGGCGGTTGCTCCCGCACCGTCGGGCAGCGACATCAAGCGGACTGCGATCAAGATCGACGTTCGCTGATAAACACGGGACGGCCGCCGCGTCATGCGGCGGCCGGACTTGGTCCAAAGCCTGGACCGAAGCCTGATGAAAGCCCGCCCGCGATTTTTCGTGGGCGGGCTTTACCATTTCCGCAGGACGTGCAGTCATGTGGGCTTGAACGGGCGTTGGGCAGGCGTCGCAGGCATGAGTGGCGAGATCATTCTCGAAACACGAAACTTGACCAAGGAATTCGCGGGTTTCGTTGCGGTCAATGACGTCAATCTGAAGGTGGAGCGGGGGACCATCCACGCGCTGATCGGACCGAACGGCGCCGGCAAGACCACCTGCTTCAATCTGCTGACCAAGTTCCTCAACCCGACCCGGGGTCAGATATTTTTCAAAGGCCGTGACATCACCGGCATGCAGCCGGCCGACATCGCCCGTCTCGGCGTGGTGCGCTCCTTCCAGATTTCAGCGGTGTTCCCGCACCTGACCGTGCGGGAGAATGTGCGCGTCGCGCTGCAGCGCAAGCGTGGCGGCTCGTTCGATTTCTGGCGGTCGCGTGCGGTGCTGAACCAGTTCAATGATCGCGCCATATCGCTCATAAACGATGTTGGATTGTCCGGCTTCGCCAACGTGCCGGCGGTTGAATTGCCCTATGGACGAAAGCGCGCGCTCGAGATCGCAACCACACTCGCGCTCGATCCGGAAATGCTCCTGCTCGACGAACCGACCGCCGGCATGGGGCATGAAGACATCGACCGCATCGCCGCGCTGATCAAGACGGTCTCCGCCGATCGCACCACGCTGATGGTCGAGCACAATCTGTCGGTCGTCTCCAATCTGTCACACAGGATCACGGTGCTGACGCGGGGTCGCATTCTCGCCGAAGGCGATTATGCGACCGTGTCGAACAATCCGGAGGTGCGCGAAGCCTATATGGGGACCGGCCATGCTTGATCCCCGCGCCGCGCTGCTCGCCGTCGAAAACCTGCAAGCCTGGTATGGCGAATCGCACATCCTGCACGGCGTCAATTTTGAGGTTTATCCGGGCGAGGTGGTGACGCTGCTCGGAAGGAACGGCGCGGGCAAAACGACCACGCTGAAATCGATCATGGGCATCGTGGCCAGGCGCACCGGTGCGATCCGCTTCGAAGGCCGCGAACTGATCGGTCTGCCGTCGAACCAGATCGCGCGCGCCGGTATCGCGCTCTGTCCGGAGGAGCGCGGGATTTTCGCGAGCCTTTCGGTCGAAGAAAATCTGATGCTGCCGCCGGTGGTGAAGCCGGGCGGGCTGCCGCTCGAGCGCATCTTCGAATTGTTCCCGAACCTGAAGGAGCGGCTCGGTTCGAGCCAGGGGACCAAGCTGTCCGGCGGCGAACAGCAGATGCTGGCGATTGCCCGAATTTTGCGCACCGGCGCGCGGCTGCTCCTTCTGGATGAACCGACCGAAGGGCTTGCGCCGGTCATCATCCAGCAGATCGGCAACACCATCCGCACGCTCAAATCGCAGGGCTTCACCATTTTGCTGGTGGAGCAGAACTTCCGCTTCGCGGCGACCGTGGCGGACCGCTATTATGTGATGGAACACGGACGGGTGGTAGACAAACTGCTCAGTTCCGAGCTCGAACAAAACCTGGATAAGCTGCACGATTATCTGGGCGTATAACGGCACAACAAAAACGCCACCAAGAAGGAGGAATGAATGTCACGTCTTTCAGCAAGGCACGCTCTGGGTGTCGCCGCCTTCGCGGCCGCTCTGGGCTGCGGCACAGCGCTGGCGCAATTTACCGACGGCGTCATCAAGATCGGTGTCATGAACGATATGTCCGGCACCTATTCCGATCTGTCGGGGCAGGGCTCGGTGATCGCGGCGCGCATGGCGGTCGAGGATTTCGGCGCGGCTGCCAAGGGCATGAAGGTCGAGATCGTCGGCGCCGACCATCAGAACAAGCCGGATGTCGGCTCGAACGT
>CAZIKZ010000309.1:3563-5330 GCA_964539845.1 uncultured Hyphomicrobiales bacterium | reverse complement strand
GGACTGCGACCGGCCCTTCGGCGAAGCCGCGCCGGCCGATGAGCCGCACAGCCTGCATCTCGCCCGCGCGCAGGAGCCAGATCGCGGGCGCCGGGCCGCATCTCCGGTCGAGATTCCGCTCTCCGGCTGGCGGGATGTCGGCTGGCGGGTCTATGCCGAAATTCAGAATGACCGGCTGCTGGCGGTTGCCGCGGGCGTCGTCTTCTACGGCCTGCTCGCGCTCTTCCCGGCCATCACGGCGCTGGTGTCGTCCTATGCGCTGTTCGCGGAAGCCGGGACCATCGGCAAGCATCTCGCATTCGCCTCGGCGCTGATGCCGGCCGGACCCTATGGCATCGTGGAGGAGCAGGTCACCCGCATTGCGCAAGGCAGCAACGGCGGACTGAGTATCGCTTTCATGCTCGGTCTTCTGCTTGCGATCTGGAGCGCGAATGCGGGGATGAAAGCGATGATCGACGCGCTCAATGTCATCTATGGCGAGACCGAGGAGCGCAGCTTTATCCGCCTCAATCTGCTGTCGCTCGCGATGACGCTGGGCGGGCTTGTGTTCCTCCTGCTCGCGATCGCCACCGTAATCGTGTTGCCGCTCGTCTTTGCGTGGATCGGATTGCAGGGCGTCGGCGAGCGGGCGATCGTCATGCTGCGCTGGCCTGTGATCATGATCGTGATCGCGCTGGGTCTCGCCACGCTCTATCGCTTCGGCCCGAGCCGCCGCGCCGCGCAATGGCGATGGCTGAGTGTCGGTGCCGTGGCAGCGACGCTGTTGTGGATCGCAGGCTCTGCGCTGTTCTCCTGGTATCTGTCGAACTTCGCCGATTACAACGCGACCTACGGTTCACTCGGCGCCGGCATCGGGCTGATGATGTGGCTGTGGCTGACATCGATCGCGATCCTGATCGGCGCCGAAATCAACGCCGAGATCGAACATCAAACCGCCCGTGACACCACGGTCGGACGCACCAAGCCGATCGGTACGCGCGGTGCGGTGATGGCCGATACGGTCGGCGCGGCGCAATAGCGGCGCGGGCTGCGGAAACTTGCCGTGGTCCGCTGCGTTGACTCAGCATGGCAAAAGAACCCGTCGAACCCCCGAAGCCACCGCTGGAAGAGCCCGGCAAACCCTATCCGGTCGAAAAGCCGCCAGAGCCGCAGCCGAATGACGACCGCCCGCTGGTCGATCCCGTGCCGCCCGACAAGGATCTGCCGCGCATGGACGATGGTGCGGCGCGCGGCACCATGAAAGGCGATTACCCAAGCCAGCCGGATGGTGCGCCGGATCAGCAACCGGGCGCGGTGCGCGGCGCATGAAAGAACCCGGCGCGGATCGCGCCGGGTTCTCTGTCCCCATGTTGCGCGGCTGTCGCGAGCGTTAGTACGCCCACCCCGCTCCGTAATAGTCTGAGACCTTGCGGCCGCGCGCGGGATCATCCCAGTCCCACTCGTCATCGTTTGCGTATTTCGGCGCGCCTCTGAGCTGCTGCTCAGTGATGTTGACCTGATAGCCGCCCAGCTCGGTGTTGTATTTCAGGGACGTCCACGGCAGCGGATAGTGTTCGTCGCCAAAGCCCATGAAGCCGCCGAAACTCAGCACGGCATAGTCGACCTTCCCGGAGCGCTTACCGATCATCACGCGCTCGATCGCGCCGATCTTGTCGCCGTCCGGTCCGTACACACTGGTTCCTTCAACCTTATCGCTTCCGATCAGGTTATAGGTCTCTCTGGTCTCGCTCATGCGGTCCTCCTTGCCATACTGCATGAAGCGATCAG
>CAZIKZ010000309.1:0-3463 GCA_964539845.1 uncultured Hyphomicrobiales bacterium | reverse complement strand
GAGGGCGCTGGATGCTCCCGCCTGCGACGTCAGCGAAGCGCCGTCATGGTTTCAAAAGATCCTTTCCGTTTTGCCAGTTCGCCCGCAGTCGCGCCGATTCCCTGCATGGCTTGCGGCAACAACATGCGGTGCGTTCGCCGCCAGCCCGCGGCGGATTGCGAACGGCAATTGTTCGTCTGCGCGTCATGTGGCCATTCGTCCGAGCGCATGGCCGGCGTGGAGGAAAGCGACGACGAGATTCAGAGCGGGATCGAGCGAAGTCTTGGGATCGTCCGCAAGGCCGGCTGAGGCCATTTTGGAAAGTGAGCGACATTTGTAGGAACAGGCGGCTGCGCGGCGGTACGGAGATGCCGGAATGCCAGACGGAACTCAGTCCGCGTCCCGGATGTTCACGCGCCGGCAATTTCGCCGGAGGCGGGCGCTCCTCACCGAGATCTAAAGAGAGAGTGGAGGCCCGGCCAGGATTCGAACCTGGCTGGAGGTCTTGCAGGACCTATGCGTTGCCTCTCCGCCACCGGGCCGACGCCAACGATAACGAGCGAGTGATTGAAATCAAGTGCAGGTTTGCCTGAGGGCTAACGGATAAGGTGAACACACGCGCTTACGGTTAACGCGCAACTCATCCTGCCGATGCAACGAAGGTCATTCGTGTCTGTAAATGACCGATATTGCGCGCCGCACGGCTCGCGCGATAGCCGGCGGCGTTAAGCTTTGCGGCCATGTCGTGTTCGCTGTAGCGCGTCAGGCCCGCGTCTTTTCGCAGCTTCGAATAGTCCGAAAACACCGTGCGGAAAAGTCCGCCGAGCGCGGCCAGGAAAAAGCCCTCGCGCCATCCGAAGTCCAGCAGCGCCAGCGCATCTTTCCATGCCTGTGTATCCGGCTGAACAACGTCGCCGATCACCAGCTTGCCGCTGGGCTGAAGCAGGCGGCGGAAGAGTGCGAGCAGGCGATCGAACTCGGCCGGCGACAGATATTGCGAGACCGAGTGCATGATGATGACTTCGAACGAGCCGTCCGGCAAAGCCGCAACGTCCTCGGGCGACAGCACCGTGATAAAGCGTTCATGCGCGACGCGCTTCTTCAGCCGCTCGCGCAGATTTGGCGCCGCCTCGCACAGCGTCAGACTTTCGGCTGTGCGCACCAGACGCTCGGCATAGGCGGCCTCGCCGCAGCCGTAATCGAGAACGCGATCACTCGGGACGATATGCGCGGCCATGCCGTCGCCGGTGATGATGGCGTGCACCTGTTTGTGCCGCGCATTCACGTAGAGGGCATGATCGGAATCGAAAAAGCTAATCCAGTCGCTCATGCTGTCTTATAGCGTGCTGCTTTGGTCCGGGGCTACTGGATCGGCTGACCTGTCCGGCTAACGTCTCGGCTTGTCGGCCACGAGGCCCGTCATCGCAACCACCTCGAAATTCTTTGTGGTGACGCGGCGCAAGTCTCGCAGCGCGGCCATATTCCAGCGCGGATCGGGCGCGCCGCTGATGAAGTTGTCGGAGCCGTTATCGGCGAGGATCATTCCGTAGGTCTTGAGCGCCTGCAAAATCACCTGCGCTTCCGGCGAGAAGCCGGACAGGTCGTAACTCGCCTTGAGGCGCATCCGCATGCCCATGGGCGCGAGAGCGTCGTCGAACGACTTGCTCGCCCAGTGGCTCGCGGGCGGGATATAGGCGCGCCGCGTGTTCACCAGTGTGAAGCGGATGGCGTGTTCGATCTTGCCGGCGCCGATCACCTCATCATAGCGCACAAGACCGGGCAGGATCGGCAAGCCCGCGGCGTCGGCGGAGGTCCAGCGGGCGGGCCGCTCCTGGTTCTTTTTCAGGTCCCAGATCGCGCCGCTGCCGGCTTTCCAGCCGCCCTTGCCGTCCGGGAACGCGTTGTAAAGTTCGTAGAGCATCCAGGCATCGCGATCGAGCACGAGGATATGGCGGTCGCCTGTGCCTTTCGGTCCGCCTTCGATCGGCGCATTGGCCGGGATCGGGTAGGGGCCGGGATCGCTCTCGTCCGGGGCTTCGGTGAAAGCGATGCGGACGCGCGGCTGTTTGCCCGAGACCACCACATAGGGAATGCCGATCGGCGCGCCCTCATACTCGGTGCCGAAATCGGGATGCAGCGGCTTGTCGAGCCCGATGCGCGCGAGGATGCGCGCCGAATTGGGATCGACCGCGTCCTTCGAGATATCGCGGTGCCATGGACTGTCATCGGGGAGAAGCCGAAGGCCTTTCAGGTCGGCATTGTGGCCCGGATTGACTGCGGCGCGTCCAGTGTTGGGACCGAGTTCCAGTTTCGGGCGCGCATTCTGCGCCATGGCCCCGGTGGTCAGCACGGCGCTGACAAGAATGGCCGCGAATGATCGCACGATCATCGGTGTCAGATGTCCGGCGCCGGTGTGTGTCCGCATCGGACGCAATGCAATCAGAATTGCACGATCCTGTCACGGCGCTTGCCGCCCCGGAGAGCCATCACGTTTGCGTTGGACAAGGCGGCTATCAACGGCCCGCAGCGTTCCGTCAGCGATGACGAAACACGAACGGCCGCACGAAATTCAGCAGATAGGCAAGCATCGCCCAGCCCGGATCGTAGATGCTGATCGCGACCGAGAGCAGCGCGCTCGCGAACAGCAGCCACAGCGCGCGGGTGCCGTCCTGCAGTCCGTCACTGTGCCAGCCCTGTTTATCGGCGATCATATTAAGCCGGATCGCCACCAGTGCCGCGAGCGCCATGTTGGCGGAATAGATCCATACTGCCGGCGCGAGGTTGTCATAACGGCCGATCAGCATGGTCGAGAACGGCATGCAGGTGATCAGGAACAGATGCAGCAGCGTCCAGCGTGCGAACTGTCCGGTGACAGTCTCCTGTCCGGCCGCGAGCTTGCTGTTGCCGAGCCAGCGCAGGCCGACCACGAAGAAGGTGATGAGATAAACCAGGAATTTCGATTGCAGGTCGACGATGGCATTCAGCAGCTCGGCGCCGCTCTTGGGGTCGAACGCCTCCGGCAGGCGGATATCGATGACGAGCAGCGTCATCGCGACGCCGAACATGGCGTCTGACAGCGCGTCCAGGCGCGGCTTGGAGATAGAGTCGTGTCGATGCAGTGGCAACGGCGACTCCGGATCTAGATCAGGCGGCGGCCGCCTTGCGCTTGTGCTCGCGCATAAGATCGACGAAGCGCCTGAACAGATAATGCGAGTCGCGCGGGCCGGGCGATGCTTCCGGATGGTATTGCACCGAGAAGACCGGCTTGTCCTTGAGCGCGATTCCGCAATTCGATCCATCGAACAGCGAGATATGCGTCTGCTCGACGTTGCCGGGCAGGGAATCCTTGTCCACCGCGAAGCCGTGATTCATCGAGGTGATCTCGACCTTGCCGGTGGTGAGATCCTTGACCGGATGATTGGCGCCGTGATGGCCCTGATGCATCTTTTCGGTCTTGCCGCCGAGCGCGAGGCCCAGAAGCTGG
>CAZIKZ010000308.1:0-5379 GCA_964539845.1 uncultured Hyphomicrobiales bacterium | reverse complement strand
CTGGAAGGTGTGCGTGTGCACCGCCTCCTCGAAGGCCTGACGCAGCAGATACTGCCGGCATTCGGGGTTGGTCAGGTGGCGGTAGATCGCAAGCACGATGTTGTTGGCGACAAGACTTTCGGACGCCGCGAAGAAGCCGAGATTGCGCTTGACCGCGCGCCGCTCGTCCTCCGTCAGGCCGTCGCGCGATTTCCAGAGCGCGATGTCGGCCTGCATCGACACCTCAGTCGGCATCCAGTGATTGTTGCAGCCGGCGAGATATTTCTCCCATGCCCACTTGTATTTGAGCGGCAGGAGTTGGTTCACGTCAGCGCGGCAATTGATCATTGCCTTCTGGTCCATCGAGACCCGCCCGCCATTTCTGTCGATGGCGCCTAGTCCTGCGCCTTGCGGTGCTGACTTTGTAAGGACGACGAGCGGCGCCGGCGGATCTTGCTTTACGGCGGTTTCGGACCAGTCGAGCATTGTTATTTCCTCGGTTTTTCAGCGTTACTGGCAGGATTCGCAGGTCGGGTCGTCGATCCGGCAGGCAGGTGCGCTCGGTTCCATCGAGGCTCCGGCAAGAACGGCGGAAACCGCATTGAGCTTGCCGTCTGTGCCTTTCAATGTGGATTTTTCCACATGCGTCGCCGAGCGCGAACGCAGGTAGTAAGTTGTCTTCAGACCGCGCTGCCATGCCAGCCGGTACAGGGCGTCGAGTTTCTTGCCCGATGGATTGGCGATATAGAGATTCAGGGACTGGGCCTGGTCGATCCATTTCTGGCGGCGTGCCGCGGCCTCGATCAGCCAAGTGCTGTCGATCTCGAAGGCGGTTGCATAAAGCGCCTTCAAATCATCCGGTATCCGGTCGATCTGTCCGATGATGCCGTCGAAATATTTCAGGTCCGAGACCATCACCTCGTCCCATAGGCCGCGGGCCTTGAGGTCGTGAACGAGGGCGACGTTTACCACAGTGAAATCGCCGGACATGTTCGATTTGACGAACAGATTCTGGTAGGCGGGCTCGATCGACTGGCTGACGCCGCAGATGTTGGAGATGGTGGCGGTCGGCGCGATCGCCATCGTGTTCGAATTGCGCATGCCGACGGTCTTCACCCGCGCTCGCAAGCCCTCCCAATCAAGCCGCGTCGAACGGTCGAGATCAAGCGTGCCGCGAGCGTCCGCGAGAAGCTCGATGGAATCGATCGGCAAAATGCCTTTCGACCACAGCGAGCCCTCATAGCTTGGGTAGCGCCCGCGCTCGGCGGCGAGATCGGCCGACGCAGAAATTGCGTAAAAGGAAATTACTTCCATGCTTTCGTCGGCAAAGCGGACTGCTCCGTCCGATGCATATGGCAGGCGAAGCACCTGCAATGCATCCTGAAATCCCATCAGGCCAAGTCCGACCGGCCGGTGGCGCAGATTCGAGCGGCGCGCCTCGGGAATCGTGTAGAAATTGATGTCGATCACGTTGTCGAGCATCCGCATCGCGGTCGAAACCGTACCGGCAAGCTTCGCCTGATCGATGCCTTCCGGGGTGACATGCATCGCGAGATTGACGGAGCCGAGGTTGCAGACCGCGACTTCGTCGTTCGATGTATTGAGCGTGATTTCGGTGCAGAGGTTGGACGAATGCACAATGCCGGCATGGCCTTGCGGCGAGCGGATGTTGCAGGGATCCTTGAATGCGATCCAGGGATGCCCGGTCTCGAACAGCATTGTCAGCATGCGCCGCCAAAGATCGGCGGCGCGTACTTGTTTGTGAACCTTTAACTGTCCGCGTTCGGCCTTCGCTTCATAGGCTTCGTAGGCCGCCTTGAACGCTGGTCCATAAAGATCGTGCAGATCCGGCGTCTCGTCGGGCGAAAACAAGGTCCATGTCTTGTCGGTTTCGACCCGCCCCATGAACAGGTCCGGTACCCAGTTGGCGGTGTTCATGTCGTGTGTGCGGCGGCGGTCATCGCCCGTATTCTTGCGAAGATCGAGAAACTCCTCGATGTCGACGTGCCAGGTTTCGAGATAGGCGCAGACCGCGCCCTTGCGCTTGCCGCCCTGGTTGACCGCAATGGCTGTGTCGTTTGCGACTTTCAGGAACGGCACGACGCCTTGGCTCTCGCCATTGGTGCCCTTGATATGTGCGCCGAGCCCGCGCACGGGGGTCCAGTCATTGCCGAGGCCGCCGGAATATTTGGCAAGCAGGGCGTTGTCCTTCACGGATTTGAAGATGCCGTCGAGATCGTCCGGCACAGTTGTGAGGAAGCAGGACGAGAGCTGCGGACGCAGCGTGCCGGCATTGAACAGGGTCGGCGTCGAGGCCATGAAGGCGAAAGACGACAGCAATTCGTAGAACTCGATCGCTTTGCCTTCGCGGTCGATTTCCCGCAAAGCCAGTCCCATTGCCACCCGCATGAAGAATGCCTGCGGCAATTCGATCCGTGTGCCGTGGACATGCAAAAAATAGCGGTCGTACAGGGTCTGGAAGCCGAGATAGTCGAACTGAAGATCGCGCTCCGGCTTCAGGGCACCGGCAAGCCGTGCAAGGTCGAAACGAGAGAGTTCGGGATCGAGCAAATCGGCTTCCATTCCGACCTTAACATATGAACGAAAATACTCGGCATAGCCTGTCTGCATCTCTGCCTGCGTCGCATCCGTCGGGCAACCGAACACATGCGTCAGCGCTTCGCGCCGCAGCTTGTCGAGCAAAAGACGCGCGCTGGCCTTGGCGTAGTTAGGCTCGGTCTCGATCATCGTCCGCGCGGCGAGAATTGGCGCTAGAGCAAGCTCATCCGCGGAGATGCCGTCATAAAGATTGCGATGCGTCTCGGTGACGATAGCCTCGGCAGAAACGCCGTCCAGAGCGTCGCATGCTTCCGCAATCACCATGTCGAGACGCGCGGTATCGAGCGGCAATTTCCTGCCGTCGCGGCCCGTCACGTGCAGTGTGCCTAATACGGCGACGCCTATCGCTTTCTCTGGCGCAGACTTAGCGCGTTGCTGCGCTCGCTCCTCGCGATACAAAACATAGGCCCGCGCCACCTTGTGGTGCTCGCCACGCATCAAAGCCAGTTCGACCTGGTCCTGAACGTCTTCGATATGGAACGTTCGGCCGGCATCCGCGCGCCGCGTCAGATTCGACACGATCTGCTGCGTCAATTCGGCGACGATGTCGTGCACGCGGCGGGAAGTCGCGGCGCTGTTGCCCTCGACCGCCAGAAACGCCTTCGTCAATGCCACGGCAATCTTCGAGGCGTCTAATGTTGTCACGGCGCCATTGCGCCGGATCACCTGGTAGTCAGGCTGCGTCGCGGCTGCCGCTGGCACCGTTTGTGTGAGAAGAATTGAACTCGGTGAACGGGTGACTTCGAGCGCGAGAGACATCGGCTTTTCCCATTTTTTGGGCGGTGACCGAAGGCTCGCGTGGCCGTCCGGTGGAAACCGGCGGCAACAAGCGATCCGTCGGGGCACCCCGCCCGAGGACGTTCTTATGCGGTCACGGCAGGTCTCCTGGCTCGCGGGTCGCTGCGTCCGTCGGGCCTTCCCGAAAACAAGGTTGTTTCCAGTGGCGCGTGATCGACTTCGGCTCGCCGCTTACAGTTGCGGGGGCAGCGCCGGCATTGCACAACGGCTCACCGGCTTCCCTCTTGGCCCCTGATCTTGCGATTCAGGGGACCGTGACGGCTACATTTAGTAGTGACGTGATCGTGGGTGTCAATCGCCTGTCCGCGAAAAAATCGATGAGGGCCTTAATGGGCTGTTAACTGCGGGTGTTTCCGGCGGCGAATAGGGAAGCCACGGTTTCCGAAAGATCTGAAACAGCGGACCTCAAATCGGCAACTCGCGATAGCGCAAAGACGGACGCCCGCCGAAAAGCGCATTTGATGCGGTGGCCAACACCGTGGCGTTGGCCTGCGCTAAGCAATCTGAAGTCCGCTACGCTAGGATGAACATGCTCAAATAAATGAGCGGGAGGTCATCCCGGGGGATTGCTACTCGCAAAATTGTCCAACAGTTCTAGCGAGTCGCGGCTACGACATCCGCGTAGCTGGGATCACCTTCGAGAATGCCGCGTCGGCGCGCGAATTCGTTCATGGCGGCGACGAATTCTGGCGTGATCTCGGTCGAGTAATAGGGCAGGTCGCGCTCGATCAACCCGGCAATCAATAAGGTCTCGCGCTCTGGAAAGACGCGGCTGCCGACCTGCGTGGCCAGCGATACGTCGTTCTTCAACGCGGCATGGGTTTCCTCCATCGCCGTCACGGCGCGGCGCGCATCGTCGCCTCGCTGCGCGAGGAAATCGTCCGTCACGGCGAGAGAGGCCATCGTGTAATTGAAACACTCCCGTGGACCGTCACCGCGTCGAATATCGAGGACGACCGTGCCAGATCCGCCACGGACAGCAACCTCCGTCCCCATGCCATTGGCCCAGAAGCCGTCGATTAGCCGATCTTCCAGTGCCTTTGCTGCGGTGAGCCCGAAATTCACGCTGGGGCTACCCGTGTTGGGAACCGGTGCGATTGTGATGTTGTCCCGTGTCTCATCCAGTCCCGCAGCAACGACAAGCTGCTTGAGGCCGAGATCGACCCACGGGGCGGCACCGATCTTGCGGTCGCGAAGCACGCTCACATCACCGCGCGCGGGCTTGATGTCCGAGCGCATCACCAGAAACCAGTACATCCCCTGGCCCTGTGCGCAGAGGAGCTTTACGCCGCGCCATTCCGGAAATGCTGCAAGGGCCGAATGCGCAGAACCCGCGACACAATCGACTTCGCCCGCGCGCAGGGCTTCGTATGCCTTGCTGACCGGAAAGATCAGTTGAATCTCCGCGTCCAGGCCCTGGTCACGGAATTTGCCGAGTTCGGTCGCAGCAATCGCCGGAAAATATGAGTTCGATATCAGGTCCGGGACTGCGATCTTGAATCGCTTTGACGATGTCGTCATGCCGCAGCCTTCTGCTTGCGAACGCTCTCCAGCAGCGAGGTGCGCATCAGGAATGCCCGATGGGCGGCAGGTTCCGCGGCGGTGCGACGAAGGTTGTCGAAATTGGCCTGACGCGCCGCCGGATCTTTCTCCTCGAGGCGCTTCTTGTTGGCGATGGTCTGCTGCTGGACATACTCGATGTTCATCGGGCGCCGTACCGCATCATAAGTCTCAAGGCCGCTCTCGGGACGTTCACCGCGCAAAACTGAGGCGAGCAACGTCGAGAGATGCATGGCGTCGTGGATTCCGCAGTTCAGGCCGAGCCCTCCGATCGGATTATTCACGTGCGCGGAGTCACCGGCAAGAAACACGCGGCCATGCCGGAAGCGCGCGGCCACGCGTTGATGAACCCGATAGATGTTGCGGTGGACAATGTCGTAGGCCCGCCTTCAGAAATTCTTTCCCAAGTCTGGGGCCTACGAC
>CAZIKZ010000307.1:0-5387 GCA_964539845.1 uncultured Hyphomicrobiales bacterium | reverse complement strand
GTGCGATGTTGGCGCCGATCGTTTTTGCTCCGTTTGCGGCAATGTCGTTCTATCTGCTGAAGGCGCCCACGGTGCAGGGCCGCAAGGTCATGGATGAGATCGAGGGCTTCAGGCAATATCTCGGTGTTGCCGAGGAAAATCGGCTGAACCATCTCCACCCTCCGGAAAAGACTCCCGAATTGTTCGAGCGCTATCTGCCTTACGCGGTCGCGCTCAATGTCGAGAACCGGTGGGCGGAACGCTTCGCCGGCGTGCTCGCAGCGGCTGCCGCGGCCGGCGCTGCGACGGCAGCCTGGTATTCGAGCGATCGCATTTCGGACAACAACTGGGGCAGCTTTGCGGGCCGCGTCGGCGACGGTCTCGCGAGCTCGGTGGCGTCGGCGTCGACCGCGCCGGGTTCGAGCGGTGGCGGCGGCTCCTCGGGCTCGAGCGGCGGCGGATCGTCCGGTGGGGGCGGCGGAGGCGGCGGCGGATCGGGTTGGTAGGCGGCCGCTCGGCAGCAGGCGGCCATCAAGGCAGCAGCTTCACCTTGCGGTTCTTGATCATGCGCAGCAGCGCAGTGTGCAGGTTGTCATATTCCTCGGCGCTGAAGCCTTTCATGGCCGCGCGATATTCGCTGACCGCCAGAGGACGCATCTTGTCGTAGACCGCGCGCCCCTTCGGCGTGATGAAGAGATGCACGTTGCGTGAATCGGTCTTGCCGTTCTCGCGTGCCACGTAGCCGCGCTTCGCAAGATTGGCCGCCAGCCGGCTCACGCTTGGCTGCGGAATGACCGACGCCTCCGCGAGTTCCGTGAGATTTGCACCTTCGTGCAGGGCGAGAACCGCCAGTACCCGCCAGTCCTGAAACGTGAAGCCACGTTTGCGCAGATTGTCGGCCAGATTCTGATTCATCCGGGCGATCAGCCGGTTCATCAGATAGGGCAACATGTCGTCCAGGTGAATGTCGCCGCTCTTGGTCGTGCGCGCGGTCATGATCCGAGTATGCCGGGAAGCCAGGTTGCGAGCGGTGGAAACAGGATGATCAAGCCGAGGACGAGCAGCCCGAACAGCACATAGGGCAGGGCGGCGCGATAGATCTGGTTCATGGTGATCTCGGGCGGCGCCACGCCCTTCATGGTGAAGAGCAGCAACCCGAACGGCGGCGTCAGCAGGCCAAGCTGCATGCAGATCAGGAAGATGATGCCGAACCAGATCGGATCGATGTTCAACTGGACCACGAGCGGCATGAAGAATGGCAGCGTGATCAGCATCATCGAGACCTGATCTACGAAACAGCCGAGCAGAAGCAGGATCAGAATCATGCCGAACAGGACCGTCATCATCGACAGGCCCTGGCCGGTGATAAGCCCGATGATGCCGTTGACCACGCCGGAAAAGCTCAGCACCTGCGAGAAGGTGGTGGCGCCGACGATGATGAACAGGATGATGCCGGAGATCGCGACCGTGCCGAGCAGCGACTTCATCAGATTATTGAACGTCAGCCCGCGATAGCAGATGGCCGCGACGATGGTGCCGGCGGCGCCGAGCGCAGCGGCTTCCGTCGGCGTCGCCCATCCCGCCGACATCGCGCCGACCACAAGTCCGAAGATCGACAGAAGAGGCAGCACATAGAGGAAAAACGGACCCCAGCGTTCCCAGGCGCCGGGCGCGGCATCGAGCGTTTCGGCCGGCGCTAGTTCGGGCTTGAGGATGCTTGATACGATAATATAGCCGATGAACAGCGCGCTCAGCATCAGTCCCGGCACGATGCCGCCGATCAGCAGGCCGGAAATCGAGATGCCGGCAAGGCTGCCAAGCAACACGGTCAGCGCCGAGGGCGGGATCAGCATGTCGACGCCGCCGATCCCCATGATCGGGCCCATCGCCATCTTCGGATGATAACCGCGTGCCAGCATGGTCGGCAGCATCAGCGAGCCGAGCAGGGCGGTGGTCGCGATGGTCGAGCCGGAGATCGCCGAGAACACGGTGCCGGCGACAATCGCGATGACAGAAAGGCGGCCCGGCACACGCCGGATCAGCAACGCGAAGGCATCGATCGCCTTCATCGCGACGCCGGAATGGAACAGCACCTCGCCCATCAGAACGAAGAACGGGATCGGCGTCAGCGCGAAGGCGGTGACGGACTGCACCGCGTTCCGGTTCAACTGGACCAGCCCATTCTCGCCGCCGAGGAAGATCGCGGCGCCGACGATGTTGATCGCAAGGAATGCGATCGCCACAGGCACGCCGAGTGCCATCACCAGGCACAGGCCGCCAAACAGGAGGATGGTTGCCTCGATCCAGGGCATCGCCTTACGCGACCGAAGTCGCCTCCTCACGCTTCTCGCGGTTCTTGATGAGCCTGCGGAAGCGGAAAATGAATTCAATCGCGAGCAGGACGAAACAGATCTGCAGCGGCAGAAGCAGCCACCATTCCGGAAACACGAGGTTCTTGATGGTAATCGAGCCGATCCGCCAGGCGTCGTAGGTCATCCACGTGGCGTAGCGGATCATTGCAACGCAGACCGCGAACCCGACAATGTCACCGATGGCTTCCATGACGAAAGCGGCCGGCTTCGGAACTGCGCTCAGCACGAGATCGAGCCGCACATGCTGGCCCCGCCGCAAGAGCCAGGGAGCAGTCAGCACCGTGATCAGGTAGAGCGCATATTCGGAGACCTCGTTCGCCCAGACGAAGCCCGTGTTGAATGTGTTGCGCAAGATGATGTCGCCGGTGACGATGATCACCATGGCGAGCAGGGCCAGCGCAGCGACCACGGCGAGAAAGTCGAGCAGCTTGCCGTAGAGGTTTGAGAGGCGGTCCATCACTCGGGAACCCGGCAGTTCTTCATTCTCTCAGCCCGTTCCAGCAAAACAGGGATCCCGGCGCACGCGATTCCGGGTCCCTGCTTTTGCGACAATAAGCGGACAATGTTTCATCCGCGTCGGGGCTGATGGCTTAGTTGCCTGCGAGTTCGCGCAGCTTCTTGCCCGACTCCGGTGACTTGGCGATCACCGACTGCCAGGCGACGTCATTGGCTTTCTTCAGAAAGTCCTGCGACGCCTGCGATCCGAAATCGAGCTTCTGGATGCCGAACTTTTCCTGACGCTCGCGTTCAGCCTTAACAAGTTCAAGGCTCTCGGTGGTGTCGAGGTTTTCAAGCCACAGGGCGGCGTCGGTCAGCACCTTGCGCTGCGCGTCGTTGAGGCTCTTCCACACGTCCTGATTCACCAGCACGTTGACCTCGACGCTGTAGAAAGCCGGCTCCATGCGGAACTTGGTGACCTTCTCCCAGCCCAGATCGAAGATGCCGAGGATCGGCCAGCCATAGCCATCGACCACGCCGCGTTCGAGCGCGGTGTAGACCTCGCCAGGAGGCGTCGTGACCGGTGTGCCGCCCAGCGCCTGGACGATATCGCGATAGACCGGGGTGACGCGAATCTTCAGGCCGGTGAAGTCGATCTTGTCGAGCTTCTTGTTCAGATAGATGTGGAACGGCACCGACACGAACTGGCGGGCCAGGTAATGGGAATTGAGCTTCTGGTTGTGCAGGTCGTTGATGTAGGCCCAGGTGCCGTTCTTGCGCTGTTCGGCCGCAGGCTTCGAAATCAGCTTGAAGCCGTCGGCTTCGGGCATCAGGTTGGTGTAGAAGGCGCCGGTCACGTTGGCGATGTCCACGACCTTGTTGCGCACCGCATTGCCGACCTCGAAGGGGGGCATGGCGCGCGGGCCGCCGATATAATTGATCTGGATGACGCCCTTGCCATCCTTGTTCACCTTCTCGATGAATCGCTCAAAACCCTTGGAAAACTGGGTGCCCTCGGCGAACGAGGTGACGCCGCGCAAGGTGACTTCCTGCGCCGAGGCCTGTGAAACTGCGGCGGCAAATGCCAATCCGCTAACCGCAATGACTGCTCTGATGCCCATATTTTAACTCCCGCTGGCTTGCATTACAGATTATATTCTTTTGAATATAATTGCCGGGCGCGCATCCAGAGTCAATTCGGAGCGTGCAGGGGCCGCGGGATAACAACTGCGGCGCGTGCACATGGGAAAAAAGGCAGCAGGCGATGGCTGAGCGATCATTCAAGAAGGAAGTCGAGCAGCTCAAGCTCGGGAACGGGCAGGAATTCCGCGGCGAGGCGATCCTGTGTGTCACAAAGGCGCTGCTGCAGTCCGGCGTCTCCTATGTGTCGGGCTATCAAGGGGCGCCGATCTCGCACCTGATCGATGTCCTGAACGACGCCGAACCGATGCTGAATGAGCTCGGGGTCCGGTTCGAATCCTCCGCCAATGAGGCGGCGGCCGCAGCGTCCCTGGCTGTCTCGGTGAGCTATCCGCTGCGTGGCGCATGTACCTTCAAGGCGCCGGTCGGCACCAATGTCGCGTCAGACGCGCTGGCCAATCTTTCCTCCGGCGGCGTGAAGGGTGGCGCGCTGATCATTGTCGGCGAGGATTACGGCGAGGGCTCCTCGATCATGCAGGAGCGCAGCCATGCCTTCGCGATGAAGTCGCAGATGTGGCTGCTTGATCCGCGGCCGAACGTGCAGACCATCGTGGATATGGTGGAAAAGGGCTTCCAGCTGTCCGAGGCCAGCAACACTGCCGTTATGCTGCAACTGCGCATCCGCGCCTGCCACGTCTATGGTTCGTTCATCGCCAAGGACAATGTCAGGCCGGCATTCTCGCGTCAGGATGCGCTGAACAATCCGGTGCGCGATATCACCCGCTATGCGCTCCCGCCGTTCACCTATGAGCACGAGAAGGAAAAGATCGAGAAGCGCTGGCCGGCGGCGGTCCAGTTCATAATCGACAACAAGATCAATGAGTTCTTTGACGGCGAGGTTTCCGACGTCGGCATCGTCATGCAGGGCGGCATGTACAACAACACGCTGCGCGCGATGGAAATCCTCGGTCTCGCCGATATCTACGGCAACAGCCGGATCCCGATCTATGTGCTGAACGCCACCTATCCGCTGGTCGATGCCGAGTTCGTGCGCTTCTGCGCCGGCAAGAAGGCGATCATGCTGATCGAGGAAGGTCAGCCGAACTTCATCGAGCAGGCGGTCAACACGATATTGCGGCAGGCCGATCTGCAGACTCGGGTCGAGGGCAAGTCTGTTCTGCCGATGGCCGGTGAATATACGGGTGGTGTTCTGAAGGCTGGTCTGCAGAAGTTCTGCACAGTCCATCGTCCTGATCTGCTCGCGCCCGACGAACCGATGCAGACCAACAAGAGCCTGCCGGCTGCGCTCGAAACCCTTGGACAGAACGTGCAGGGACGGCCGCCGTCATTTTGCACCGGCTGTCCGGAGCGTCCGATCTTCTCCGCGATGAAGCTCGTGCAGCAGGAGGTCGGCCCTCTTCACGTGAGTGCCGATATCGGCTGCCACACCTTCGCAGC
>CAZIKZ010000306.1:420-5400 GCA_964539845.1 uncultured Hyphomicrobiales bacterium | reverse complement strand
CGCGCAAGCGGAAATCCAGTGTTCTTGGCTCTGGGTCCCCGCTGGAGTTTACACTCGGGCTGTGCGAAGCGCAGACCCGGGTGCGGAGACGAACGGCTTGGATTGAGCGCGCGATGCGCATCATCACTGCCGCTGCAATGTGCAGTTGATCTCGACATTCATCGCTGTCGATCCCGGCGGAGACCGGCGGAGCACGTTGGTCAGCTTATAGCCCTGCTTCTCGCAGGACAATTCGACGTCGTCAGGCGAAACGTCCTTGCTCAGATGACTGCGGTAGAGACCAAGCTTGTTGCTCCTGATGACAAGCGGCTCGGTGGCACCCTTCCCGCTCAGGGTGACGTTAGCATCGGCCACCGGCAACCCGCGGGTATCGCGCACGAAACCGAAATAGGCAGGGCCTTTGCCTTCGGTGTCGTTCATCGCATCGTAGTCGTCGCCGCCGGCAAGGGCGGACGCGCCGAATGTCAGGGCAAATGCGATCCCGATCGCGACCTCTCGTGCCCTTCTCATGCTCACCACCGCCAGAAGAATTTCAGCGAGTAGATCAACACCGGAAGTACGGCAATCGGAAGGATCCAGACCAGCGCGAGCGGAATTTTTGATGTCATGCGTTCCGGCAGGAGCGTCGCCAGCCCGCCGATAACCGCCGAGCCGAGCAGCGTCGATGCCGTCCAGCCATACCAGTACATGGCGGGACCCTCGTCCTTCACCGCCGCCGCCCAGCCAAGGTCCACGCGATTAGTTCCGGGATGATAGGTGAAGAGCGGCCAGTTCATCATGTCGCAGATCACGTAGAGCACCGGCGTCGCCATGCCGAACACAAGCGCGAAGGTGCGCAGCGTCGCCGATTGCGCCAGCGAACGCGCGCCTGAGGTCTGGGCTTGCGTGACCGCGCTCATGATCCGAAGCCCCGCACATTGTTGACGACATGGCCGACAAGGAAGATGAACCAGCACATTCCGCAGAGCACCACGGTCAGCCACTTGCGTGCGCTGTCATATTGCGGCTCACGCGCGTTCTTCCAGAACAGCCAGTAGATCGGCAAAAGGCCCATGCCGATGGTGGCGTAGTGCTCCTTCAGTTCGAAGAAGCCTTGCGTCTTCCAGAAGCCCGCCTGCTCGATCGGAATGCGGACATACATGCGGTATTTCGTATAGATCCATGCGCCGAACAGGAAGGTCACGATCCACAGGACACACACGGCAGCGGCATAACTCGCGCCGTGCACCGCGCGAAATCGCGTGACGAAGCCGCCCGTCCCTGCGCCCGCCCGCACGGGCATCAGCACCGACGCGGCCTGATGCGTCAGCGCGCCGAGAAGCGCGACGGCGAGCAGCGCATGGACGGTGAACAGGATCGTCCAGTAGGTGTTGACCGAGATATAGTCGAGCACGAATTCCGGCATCAGGCCCATGGATCGCCTCCCCTACCTCGCCAGCGGATCGGGCCGGAGCTGGAACTTCACCACCTTCGGTTTCGTGCCCTTTCCAGTCTCAAGATGGAACGGTGTGCGCGTGCCGTAGGTCGCCCATACGCCCCGCCCCTTCCATCCGCCGTTCGGATCGTCGATGCGGCCGTCCATCCACTTGGCGTAGAAGCCGAGCGGATACGGGACCACGAAGTTGAGCCAGCTGTCATCGACCATCGCCATCAGCGACTCGTTGGCGTTGCCGGTGGCCCAGGGGACGTTGGCGCCAAGTCCGAAGGTGTCGAACTGATCCACCCAGGTATAGTAGCTCGCCTCGGCGCTGCCGCTCTCGGCCACATCCTTCATCTGCGGACCGGGGAATGGATAAAGAGTCCAGCCTTCAGGGCAATGCCGGCCGGTTTCGGTTCCCGGTCCGCGCAGCACCTTGCACTTGCTCCGGTCGAACTTCCCCATATGGCCGGACGAGAGCGGCACCCAGGCGATGCCGTTGCGGTCGATATCGAAGCCGCGCGGCCCGTAGCCCGGCAACGGCGGCTCGTAGATTTCCGCAAGCGCCGTCTCGGAGGGGTTGCTGCCGGGATCGATGCGGATGACATAGCCCGGATAGGTGAGCACCGAGCCCCAGACGGTGCCGTCGTTCGGATTGATGCCAATGCCGTAAAGCGCGGCCGTGACGCGCTTGTCCTTCGCGGGATCAACCGGCTCGTCCGGCTCAACCCAGGCATCGCGTTTGCCGTTGCCATTGGTGTCGATGACGATCGGCGTCCAGCCTTGCGCTTTCGCTTCGTCGCCGGTTTCGTCGAACACCTTGCGGTCGAGCCAGCCCACGACACCGCTGCCCGGACCGCCCTGGCTCAGCCACAGCGTGTTGTTGGCGTCTTCCGCGAAGACCAGATGGTGAGTCTGGAAGCAGGTGCGGATCAGCGTTGTCCTGCCCGATGTCGGATCCACCATCGCCAGGTGACGGGTCGATGTGTTGAGCGGAAATACTTTCGCCGACGGGTGGTCTGAGCCCTTCCTGCAAAAGTCCGGATTGGGCGCGGCACCCACGCGTGACGTGTACCAGACGCGGCCGCGTTCATCGTACATCGGGTTGTGCGTCGACGTCTGACTGTCCCAGATCACCTCGTCGCCCCAATAGGGCGACGGCGACAGCAGATCGTCCTTCGACGATGGCGTTTTCGGATCGCGCACCGGCATCCTGAATGTCGAGGCACGATGATTGACCGGATCAAGAACGGGAATGAGATCGGTCGAGTTCTCCACCGCGCCATAAACGGGACCGTTGGCATTGACGGTCGGCTTGCGCTTGTCGGTCGACGCGACGTCATGCAGGTAATGTTTCGGATCGGAAAAGTCCCACTGCGTGATGACGACGTTGCGCTCGCGTCCTTGCGGACGGGGCGGCACGGCCGTCGGCAATTCGCCGGCGGCGATGCGGTCGGTCCAGTTCGCGAATTCCGCGATGGCGCGCACCGGTTCGAGTCTGCTCATCACAGTCGCCATGTTAGTCATGGCCTGGCCGGACAAGATGCGCCGCATCCAGGCCTCGTCCGTTTTCATGTCGGCGAAGACCTGCGGGATCGTGCGGGTCGCCTTGTTGCCGAGCGCGTGACACGCATAGCAGCCGTTGGTCTTCACGACATTCAGCCACTCGGCCTGGGTCTTCATGTTGCCGAGCGGGAATTCGTGTTTGGCCGGCGCCTTCAGCATGGCGTACCAATAGATGGCCGGATAGTTTTCCGCGGCCTCCCTGGGGCTTGCGGCTTTCGCCGTGAAATTTACGATGCGCCCCGGTTCGCTGCGCGCACGCGCCGTGTCGGCGAGTCCGTAACCGCGCGCAAAGATCTCGTAATTCGCTTTCGGCAGATCGGGAATCAGATAGCGGCCGCTATCGTCCGTCACCACGCTCTTGATGTAGCGCGTGGGAAGATCGGTGGTCTCGGCAATCACCCATACGCCCGCTTCCGGGCCGCGCGGCCCTGTGACCACGCCGCCGATGTCGTCGGCATCGATCGTGACGGCCGGCTGCTGCGCCGTGCCGTCCGTGGGGAGCAAGGCGAACGCCGCAATCGCGGTCGCGACCAGAAGCCGGCTGAACGCCATCTCGCCCTCCTGACATTGCCACGGACAGTATGTCCGGGGCGGCACGCAGCACCGCCCTGCATCTCGTGCTTATTTCGCCAGCGGATCGGGCCGGACCTGGATCTGCACCGCGAGTGGACGCGCGCCCTTGCCGAGTTCGTTCAGCCACGGCGTCCGGTCACCGCTCGCGCTCCACAGGCCGCGTCCCTTCCAGCCAGCATTCGGATCGTCAATGCGCGCGTCCAGACCCTTGGCGTAATAGCCCATCGGGTAAGGCACGCGCATCAGGATCATCTTGCCGTCCTTCAGCGCGACAAAGCCGTCCTGCAGGTTGGCGGTCGAGATCGGCACGTTCTCCCCAAGACCCACCGCGTTGTGCTGGTCGACCCAGGTGTAGTAGCTCGCCTCCGCGCTGTATTGCTCGAAGCCATCGAAGCCCGGCCCCGGATAGCGGTGCAGGGTGAAGCCTTCCGGACAATGATCCCCGGTGGCGTTGGGACCGTTCAGCGGCGCCTTGCACTTGCGCCGGTCGAAGGCGACCAGATGACCGGCCGAGCCTGAGCCGTACAGCACGCCGTCTTTGCCGATGTCGCCGCCGCGCAGGCCGATGGCCTCCTTCGGGACGGCATAGAACTCGCTCAGCTTGGTTGCGGGATCGAAGCGCAGGAACCCGGCGCGGCCGCCGAACACACCGGAGGTGTACCAGATCGACCCGTCGGTCGGATGCGGCATCACGGCGTACCCGCCCGATCCCGGATTGAAACGGATATCCTTGCCGGGTTCCGGCTTGCCGGGCTCGGTCCATTCATCGAGTTTGCCGTTGCCGCTGGTATCGAGGATGTACGGGAACCAGCCCTGCGCCTTCTGGGCGTCCCCCGTCTCGTCCCAGATCCTGGTGTTGATCCAGCCCGCGACCTGTCCGCTACCGGAGAGCCACAACGTGTTGTCCACGTCGTAGCCGAATTGCGGGTGATGGGTTCCGAAACATGTGTCGATGAAGGAATACTGCATCGTCTTCGGATCGAGCACCGCCACCTGACGCGCGCTCTGCGTCAACGGAAACACCTTGGCGGACGGATGATCCGAGCCCTGCTTGCAGAAATCCGGATTGGCCATGCCGCGCGCGTTCGCCGCAAGCCAGAGACGGCCCTTGTCGTCGAACATCGAATTGTGGTTGTTCGCGCGCGTATCCCACAGCACCTCCTCGCCCCAATAGGCGGACGGCGTGGTCGGCTCGATCGCGCCGGCATGGCCCGGCCCGAGCGAGACCGGCATCTTCGGATCGGCCACCGGCATCTTGAAATAAGTGACAGTGTGCGTCTTCGGATCGAGGATCGGCATCATGTCGGTGGAATATTCCGGCGAGCCATAGAGCTTGCCGTAGGAATTCACCGTCGGCTTGCGCCGGTCCGACGAGATCAGGTCGTGAAGATATTTGTTCGGCTGCGACCAGTCCCAGGTCGTCA
>CAZIKZ010000306.1:0-410 GCA_964539845.1 uncultured Hyphomicrobiales bacterium | reverse complement strand
GCTCGTACACGGTCATCGGCTTCTCGTAGAACACGACCTGGGACAGGTCGTCACCACAAGATTGCGCTCTTCGCCCTGCGGACGCTGAGGCTTGTTCTTCGGCAGTTCGCCCTTCGCAACCCGATCGGTCCAATCGCCGAAATACTTGTACGGCACGCCGCCGAGTTGGCCGGCAATGCGGTTGGTCATCATCTCGCCCGACTGCCCGGCCGCGATGCGGCGCATCCAGGCTTCCTCGCCGGTCTCGAAATGTCCGAACTGAGCAGGAATTGTTCGGGTCGCCTCCTGGCCAAGCTGATGACAGCCGACGCAGTCGACGTTGTTCATGCGCTGGCGCCAGATCTCCTGCGTGATGTTCTTCGGAATATCCGTGCCGCCCCCGAAATCCTTGGCCGGCGGGATTTTCAGCA
>CAZIKZ010000305.1:0-5455 GCA_964539845.1 uncultured Hyphomicrobiales bacterium | reverse complement strand
CGACCGGCGTCATCTCGATGGCACGCCGTGTGCTGCCAGCGATCGAGAGCGTGACAATTGCGGAAAAAGCGGGGCCGGTCGCGCTTGCCGGCGGGCTGACGATCCTCGCACAGACCGGATTTACGGCCGCGCCGCGCTGCGACGTCGTGATCGTATGCGGTGGTCCGGGCTGGCGGCGCGAGACCGCAAATCCCGCAATGCTGGATTTCCTGCGGCAAGCGCCTGCGCCGCAAATCACATCAGTCTGTACCGGCGCGATGATCCTCGGCGCCGCGGGCATACTCGACGGCCGCATGGCGACCACACGGCGATCCGCGGTCGGCAGCGAAACGATCTCGCCGCTGGCGGAGCTTGCGTCACTCGCGCCGTCTGCGCGCGGACAGGCTGCCGCGATTGTGGACGATGGCGCAGTCGTCACCGGTGGTGGCGTATCGCTCGCGATCGATGCGACGCTTTATCTGATCGGCATGATCTACGGCGAGGCGGCGCGAGCGGACGTTGCGCGTGTGATCGAGTATGACCGGGCTTATGAGGCAAACAGGACTGCGCTCGGCCATGTGCGGGCCGAGCGCGCCGTATCGTCGTAATCAGCCGCCCTGTTTTGCGGCCGCCGCGGGCTGTGTGCGCCCGACCACGGTGAACAGCACGCCACCATTGAGCAGGCGATTGGCCACGCGCTTCACGTCTTCGAGCGTGACGGCTTCGATCAGGCCGTTGCGGCGCTCCCAGTAATCGATGCCGAGATCGTCGACCTGGAGCTGCACCAGCTGGCCGGCAATCTTGGTCGAGGTGTCGAAGTTCAGCGCGTAAGAGCCCCTGAGATAGGACTTCGATTTCTCGAGTTCATCCAGGGTCGGACCGTTCTGCGCAAGCCGCTTGATCTCCTCCTCGATCAGGCCGACCGCCTCGTTGGCCTTGTCGGAGCGGGTCTGCGTGCCGCCCATGAACAGCGCCGTGGCATGGAGCGGCAGGAGATAGGAATAGACCGAATAAGCCAGGCCGCGCTTCTCGCGCACTTCGCTATAGAGCCGCGACGTGAACGAGCCGCCGCCCAGAATGTGATTGACGATGAAGGCCGGGATGAAGTCCGGATCCTTGCGCGCAATGCCGGAGCCGCCGAAAGCGACAACGGTTTGCGGCACGTCGAGCTGGACCTCGAGCCGCTTGCCGGTGAAGTCGGGCCGCACCTGCGGCACCGCCAGAAGCTGTGCCTTCGCGGGCAGCGAACCGAAGACCTGATCGAGCAATGTGCCAAGCGTCTTCGCATCGATATCGCCGACCACGCCAACCTTCAGCGTGTCGCGCGCCAGCACCCGGCCCGCATAACCGATCAGGTCGTCGCGAACGATCGTCGGAACCGCTTCGAGCGTGCCGTTGGTCGGCAGGCTGTAAGGATGGTTCGGGAATGCGGTGCGCCACCACAGCCGCGATCCGATCTCGTTCGGGCTCGTGGTTTCACGCTTGAGCGCGGTCAGCATCTGAGCACGGATCCGCTCGACCGGCTCCTGATCGAAGCGCGGATTCGTCAGCGCAAGCCGCAGCAGCTCGAAGCCTTCATTCTGACGATTGCTGAGAACCTTGAGCGATCCACGAACCTCGTCGCGGCTGGCCCGGAAGGACAGTTCAACCGCGTTGCGTTCGGCACGCGCCTGGAACGCCTTGGCGTCCATTTCACCCGCACCCTCGTCGAGCGACGCGGCGGTCATGTAGGCGACGCCGGGCTTACCGGCGGGGTCCTGATTGGCGCCGCCCTTGAACGCAAATTCCATGGCGATCAGCGGAACCGACGGCTCGCGCACGAGCCAGGCTTCGATCCCGCCCGGGCTCACGACCCTTTCGATCTTGGTCATCGCCTGTGCCGAAGGCGCAAGCAGGAGCAACGCGCCCGCAGCCGCCGCGGCGAAGCCGTATGAAAGGCGGTTGAGGATCATGAACGGCGCTCCTGCGGCTTGGGATGTTCTTTGACAAGATAACCGGTGACCGAGCGGCGCTTATCGAGCCAGGTTTTGGCAGCGTCGCGAACCTGATCCGCAGTCACCTTCTGCACCCGATCCGGCCATGTCTTGAGATGCTCGACGGTAAGGCCCGTGGTCAGCGCGCCGCCATACCAGCGCGCCATCGTCGCCTGGCTATCCTGCGCGTAGACCACATCGGCCACGAGCTTGATCTTGGCGCGTTCCAGTTCATCGTTGGTGACGCCACCCTCGGCGATTTCGGCGATGACGGAGTCCATCGCCTCTTCGAGATCCTTCAGCGTCACTTCGCTGCGCGGCGTGCCGTAAATGCCAAAGCGCGTGTGGTCGAGCGCAGAGCCCTGGTACCAGGCGCCGATCGAGGTCGCCATCGGCTTCTCGATCACGAGCTTCGAATAGAAGCGGCTGTTGGTACCCGAGCCGAGAATTTGCGACAGCACTTCCAGCGCTTCGGATTCTTCGGGCTTCGCGTTGGCCGCAGACGGCACGAGATAGCTGCGTTGCAGGCTTGGCTGCGTCACGCGCGGATCGGCGAACGATACGGTCCGGATCGAGCGCTGTTCCGGCTCCTGCGGACGCACGCGCGGACCAATCTCGGCGCGCGGCGCGATCTTGCCGTAGGTTTCTTCGGCGAGCGCCTTCACCTCGTCGGCGGTCACATCACCAGCCACCACGAGGATCGCATTGTTGGGCGTGTACCAGCGATTATAGAAATCGATCGCATCCTTGCGATCGAGCTTCTCGATCTCATGGCGCCAGCCGATCACCGGCCGGCCATACGGATGATTGAGAAACAGCGCGGCCTGCACTTCCTCGCCGAGCTTGGCGGCCGGAGAATTCGCCACGCGGCTGTTCTGCTCTTCGAGCACAACGTTGCGCTCCGGCAGCACCGCGTCATCGGTGAGCGTGAGCCCGGTCATGCGATCGGCTTCGAACTCCATCACCATCTTGAGACGGTCGCGAGTCACGCGCTGGAAGTAGCCGGTATAGTCGCTGGAGGTGAATGCGTTTTCCTGGCCGCCCATGGTCGCGAGCACTTTCGAAAAGCGACCTGCGGGATTTTTTTCGGTGCCCTTGAACATCAGATGCTCAAGAAAATGCGCGATGCCCGATTTGCCCGGCGGCTCGTCGGCCGAACCGACGCGATACCAAACCATGTGCGTGACGACAGGCGTACGGCGATCGGGAATGACGACCACTTCCATGCCGTTGGCAAGTTTGAAATGCGAGACGTCCGGCCCTGACGACGCAGCGTAGTTTGGTGCAACACCGGATAAAAGAAATGCGGCCGCAGCCGCACATGAAGCAAGAACCGTTCGTCGGCAGATCATGAATGCTCTCACAATATCCACGTCATCCGCATGCGCCCGGGGCACGCCGGAAGACCTCAGGTCAATCTGGGCTGGCAATGCGAAATTACAAAGCCTTTCAGACCGCAGAGATCATTAATTTTCGGACACGCTGGCGTCCCGGTACCGAAGCCCGCTTCAACCGGCAATTTGCACGTGAGCGGATTTCAGGCCCGGGGGATACTCACAAAGCGATGATCCCGGTGTGGCTCGATCGAAAACCCGCCTGACGCGCGCATGCCGGCGCTGGAGCGGATGTCCGATCCACCACGTTAGTCCCCGGTACCCCGCTTGTTCAGGTAGTCGAGCGGCTTGCCCTTTTCCTGCCGGGGCGAGAGCCCGTAAGGATGGGCGGCCGACGGCGTCTGGTAGCCGACCGGTGGCTGGGTCAGCTCGCTGCGGGTCGGCTCCTGAGAAAAGGTCGCGGACTCCGGCTTGGAGTTGTCCTTGAACAGGCCGCCGAGCAGCCCGCCCTTGTAGCCGAGTTCGCTCGGGGCCACCGGGCGCTGCCCGGCGGACTCGGCATCCTGCGGACCGGTCGGATTGGCGACCCGCCCCGCACCGGCCTTGCGCCCCACCTCGAGTTCGGCGGGCGTCAGCGGCCGATCATCCTCTTCCGAGCTGCGCCGTGGCGTATTTCGCTTCACGGCAGCGCGCTTCTTGCGCTCGACCGCTTCCGGATCCTTGGGCCACGACGGCGTTGTCGCGGCGGTATTGCCCTCGGGCTGCGGCAGCCGCCCCAGATTTGGCGGCACCACCAAGGGTGGGCGCTCGCGATAATTGATGGAATCCCGGTCGTTGATTCCGAACAGCTTCTTGAAGAACTTGCTCTCGAAGCTTTCGTCGTCCTCATCGTCGTCGGCGGCGAGCGCGACGGACGGAACGGAAACGGAGAGAGGCACGGATACGGCGGTGGCAAGTACCACAGCGGTCAGGCAAGCCATCAGACCCCGGCGCAGACCCACCAGGCGAAACTCGAAAATCGAGAGCGATGTTTGCAAGACGTGTCCCCGCACGGTCGGATATCCCCCGTCATCCCCGACCCAAAATCGTAAGAAATCAGGGCGCTTTTGCGGCGCGGCCGCCCAGGAAGGTTTCATACAGCAAACCCGCCACCCCAGCAACGATCGCCACATCGGCGAGGTTGAAGACATACCAGTTAAACGCGAAGGATTCGGTCGTTATGTGCAAAAGCGCGAAATCGACCACCGCGCCATGGGCCACCCGGTCGATCGCATTTCCGATGGCTCCGCCAATGATCAGGCCGAGCGAAAGGGCCGTCAGACGGTTCTCGGCCCTGGCCAGCCAGCCCCACAGCACCAGCACCACCACGGCCTTGAAGCCGAGCAGCATCCAGACCCCGAGCGCCGTGTCCTGCGACAGCCAGCCGTAGCTGATGCCCCGGTTCCAGACCAGAACGAGGTCGAAGAACGGCAGGATCACCACCCGGCCGAGCTTGCCGAGCTCGAAGCTGTAGAGGAGCCAAAGCTTCAGCGCCTGATCGAGCAGCGCCGTGATCAGCGCGACGGTGACACCGTCACGGGTGAAGGGGCCGATGAGGTAGGAGGAGATCGGTGTTCGGGATTGCACGCTGGTCGTCCCCGCGAAGGCCGGGACCCATAGCTGCTTATGTCCCTTGGTAGCAAGTTTGCAACTTGCCGGGTGCAAGTTTCACAGTTTTCAGGTGCAAGTTTGCAAGCTTCGGATAGCAGTCTTGCACCATGGTCGTCCCCGCGCAGGCGGGGACGACCGACCAAATTGATGACTGTCAGATTTAAGTGAGCAGATTGGTGCGATCCGCCCAGTCAGGATTGTGTTCCTCGATCAGCCTGATCTTCCAGTCGCGATTCCATTTCTTGAGCCGCTTCTCGCGCTGGATCGCCGTCTCAGGATCGTCGAAGGTTTCGACGTGGACAAGGCGATGCACCTTGTATTCGCGGACAAATTGCGAGCCCAAACCAAGGCGATGCTGTTCGAGTCGGCGCTGAAGATTGTTGGTGATGCCGATATAGAGCGTACCGTATCGCCTGCTCGCGAGAATGTAGACGTGGTACGCCATCACACACACCACAGCGGTCGTCCCCGCTTTCGCGAGGCCTCTGCAAAACGCTTGGTCTGTGATTCAATCCCGTC
>CAZIKZ010000304.1:0-5479 GCA_964539845.1 uncultured Hyphomicrobiales bacterium | reverse complement strand
CCGCCGGAAACGCGCCAAGCCCCATCAGCGTCGACGTGATCGGGAAGCCGGTGAGCTTCACCAGCTCGCGCAGCAGGTGGCTCGCCTCCTTGCCGGAATTGATGATGCCGCCGCCGGTATAGAATAGCGGACGCTTGGCCCTGGACATCAGATCGACCGCTTCCTTGATGCGGTCGAGGTCGCCCTTCATTTTCGGCGTATAGGTCTTGTGCTTGATGTTCTGCGGGCCGGAATAGGTCCCCTTGGCGAACTGAATGTCCTTCGGAATGTCGACCACCACCGGGCCCGGACGGCCGGCGGCGGCGACATAGAACGCCTCGTGCAGGATGCGCGGCAGATCCTCGATCCGCTTCACCAGATAATTATGCTTGGTGCAGGGCCGCGTGATGCCGACCGTATCGCATTCCTGGAACGCGTCGTTGCCGATCAGATGCGTCGGCACCTGGCCGGTGATGCAAACGATCGGGATGGAATCCATCAGCGCGTCGGCGAGACCGGTCACGGCATTGGTCGCGCCGGGGCCTGAGGTCACGAGCACGCAACCGACCTTGCCGGTCGACCGTGCATAGCCTTCGGCCATGTGGACCGCGCCCTGCTCGTGACGCACCAGGACGTGCTTGACCCGCTCCTGCTGGAAAATCGCGTCATAGATCGGCAGCACCGCTCCGCCCGGATAGCCGAAGATGTGCTGCACACCCTGATCGGCGAGCGCCTCGATCACCATTTCGGCGCCGGTCATTTCCTTGCTCATGATCTCTACTCCACCTGAATTTTACGTCGTCCTGGGTGCCGCCACGAAAAAAGGGCCTCGCGGCCCTTCGGTTCGGCGCATCGCGCGGCGCGGATGGCTTCAGCCACCCCCGGCGATGCGCCTTCCTACGATTACCAGAGAGGACGAAATAAAATTGCGCGACATAGCCTTGCTCGGTTCGAACGTTGCGCGAGGGTATAAGGTCTAAAGTCCGGACGGTCAAGCGGCCGGCGCAAGACAGCCGCGTCCGGACGCTGTATTGAGGCCGGAACCTACGGCGAGAGGCGTCTCATGGTGAAATCACGAATTCTGGCAGTCGCGCTCGCGGCCGTCCTGGTCTCGACCCCAAGCCTGGCTCCGGGCGTGCTGGCACAGACCGCCCAGCCCGCACCCGCGAAGGAAACCCTGCGCAGCGCGACCTGGAACAAGGTGTCCGGGAACTGGAAGCGCATGAAGGGCTCGGTCAAACAGCGCTGGGGCAAGCTCACCAACAACGAGATCCGCGAAGCACAGGGCCGCCGCGAGTCACTGAACGGCTTCATCCAGGCGCGCTACGGCATCGACCGCGAGAGCGCCGACCGCCAGATCGACGAGTGGCTGAAAACGCTGAAGTGAGCGTGTCATAGTCGGCATCGCGACACCGACGCACGATCCGCCACACGCGCTCGGCTGACCGCGCGCCTCCCCGGCAGGCTATGCCGGCCACCCTCCCCGTATGCGGGGAGGGATCAAAGGCTCACCATCAATCGTTCGGATGCTTCTTCTCCGTTGAGTCCGTCGCATCCGAACTGGTTGCGCTGGGCTCGACGGCGGGCTTTTCCGTTTCCACAACAGGTGCCGAAATTGGTGCGGACTCGGGCGCTGAGGCAGCCGGTGCTTCCGCGGTCTTTTCCGCGGGAGCTACGGGAGCAGGAGCGACGGGTGCTTCGGGCGCAGCCGGCGCCGGCACAGATGCGACCGGGGTCTCAGGCGCGGCCGGCTGCGGAGCCGGCACCGCCGCCTGCGGCGCCGGCGCAGGTTCAGCCGGTGGCGCGGGTGCAACGGCTTGCGGCGCGGCGGGCGCAGGCTCGGGCCGCGCAGGCACGGGTTCAGGCTTGAGTTCGACCTTGGGTTCGACCTTGGGCAGCGCTGCCACCAGATAGGCCTCGTCCGCCGCCGAGATGTAGAAGGACGGCACCTGCTCGCCCCCGGTCGAGCGCACGACATCCTCGCGTACGCGCTTCATCAACGCGACAAGTTCGATCCCCGGCTCCTCGACATGCTTGAGCAGCGCCGCGGTGAACGGGCTGTTGCGCCCTTCCCCGTCGGCGACCTTGCGGCCGGTGCCGGTCGCGAAACTGACCAGCACATTCTTCGGCTCCTCGACCTGTTTCTTGAGGCCGGACGGCAATTGCCGTTTCGCCACCTCGTTGAACGGATCGTTGCGAGCCGCATCGAGAAACACCATGCCGACCTTCTCGACGCCGTCGAGTTGTTCGAGAACCTCCGGCAGGCTGATCGAGCCCCTGGTGACGTCGGCCAGCGATCGCGCCTGCCCGTCGGTCGCAAGCAGCCATGCGACACCGTCCGATTGCAGCGCGTGCCCCGAATAGAACACGACCGCGACGTCGGAGAGCTTGGCCTTGTCGCCGAATTGCTTCAGCGCGCGCCGCATGTCCGCGACCGGCGCGTTGCTGAGACCGGTGACATCGAAGCCGATCCGCTTCAGCGCTTCGCCGATGTCGGTGGCATCGTTGACCGGATTCTTCAGCGAGAACACGTTCTTGTAATCGGAATTACCGATCACAAGCGCGACCTTCTTGTCCTGCGCGAAGGCCGTCTGTGCACTCAGGAGCCCGGCGGCGAGCGCAGCGCCGCCGACGAATTGCAGAAATCGATTCATCATGGCGTTCTCTCCATATGTTTCGTCATTCAGCGCGGCATCAGATAGCGATCGCTTGTCAGCGTCGCGTAAGTGGACGGAATCTGCTTTTTGCCGGTCTCCCTGAAAACGGCGTCGCGCACCAGAGACATCAGCTTTCCCAGTTCGAGTTGCGGCGTCTCGATGTATTTCAGCAGCGCCGCGGTGAAGGCTGAGTTGCGCGCGCCGGTGTCGACAGGTGTACGGCCGGTACCGGTGGCGAATGCCATCAGCACTTCTTTCGGAGCGCCACCGGCCGCTGGCAAAACGGCTTTCGACGTGTTCTGTTTCGATACGGTCTGTCGCGGTGCGCTCCGCTTCGGTGCCGGGAACGGATTGTTGCGGGCCGCATCCAGCAGCACGATGCCGAACTGGCCGGTTCCCGCCATCGCGTCGATCACACCATCGAGGCTGACCGCGGACCCGATTGTGCCTGCGAGCGTATCGAACCTCCCGTCGACCGGGATCAACCAGTTCACGCCATCGGCCTGAATAGCCTGCCCGCCATAGAACACGATCGCGACATCGGCCGTGTTTGCCTTGACGCGAAAGTCTGCAAGCGCGCGTTCCATCGCAGCGCGTGTCGCGTCATTCACACGCGTCACCGCGAATCCCATACGGCCGAGCGCGGCCCCGATATCGGCGGCATCATCGAGCGCCGTCTTGATCGTCGCGCCATGTGCGTAAGTCGCATTCCCGATCACGAGCGCGACGCGCTTGTCCTGCGCCGATGCCGGAGACAGACACGCCAAAGCGACCGCGCATGCGGCAAGGAACCGAACCATGTAACCCCTCCGCGCACGCGGCAGGCATGTGGGACTGTCGGATTGGTCGCCTTCTCAGGCTCGTCGGTTCAAGTCTGCATCAAAGTTTCTGCCGTCGCCATCCCCTCCCCGGGCGCGACCCAGGTCCAGCCCGGCATCTGGTTGCGGAACCAGGTGACCTGCCGCTTGGCGTAGCGGCGCGTATCCATGATCGAACCGGACGCTGCCTCATCGAGCGAGATCTCGCCCCCGAGATAACGTCGCAGCCACGGTACGCCATGTGCCTTCATTGCAGGCAATGTCTCCGGCAGATCACGATCCGCGAGCGCGCGCACCTCGTCGAGCGCACCCTCACGCAACATGCCCGTGAACCGCGCCTCGATCCGCCGCTTCAGGTCTTCGCGTTCGGGATGAAGGAACATCCTGATCGCGCCATTCGCGTCGATCACCGGCGGCAACCCGTCGCGATGCCAGTCCGCGACCGGCCGCCCGGTCGCATCCAGCACTTCCAGTGCCCGCAGGATACGGGAGCGATCCCGCACCATGATGCGCGCCGCCGCACCTGGATCGCGCACGGCGAGTTCGGCATGCAGCGCCTCCACACCGTCACGCGCAAGCCGCTCGCGCAGCCCCTCGCGGATCGCCGGATCGATCGGCGGGATCGCGGCAAGCCCGCTCATCAGCGATTTGAAATAAAGCCCGGTGCCGCCGGCGAAAATCGCCGGCTGCCCGGCCGGCAATTCCGCGAGTACGCGCGAGACATCGGCGACATAGCGCCCAGCCGAGGCGTTCACGGCGGCATCGACATGCCCGAACAGAAGGTGGGGCACGCGCGCCTCCTCGGCCATGCTCGGCCGCGCGGTGAGCACGCGCAGATCGCGATAAACCTGCATGGAATCGGCATTGATGACCACGCCGCCGAGACGCTCAGCCAGCGCAAGCGCGAGCGCCGACTTGCCGCTCGCGGTCGGCCCTGCGATAAGCACGACCTTCTTCATCGCAGCGCCCACCGATGACTCACGTCGCAACCCTCATTGCCGCCCCCGAAACGCGCCTCACGGATGACCTGATCGCACGCGCGCGCGCAGCGCTCCCGCGGGCCACCGATATACAATGGCTCGAGAGCGGCGTGGCAGCCGATATCGCCTTTATGCCGGAAAACCCGGCCGACCCGCGGCAACTCGCCCTGCACCTGCGCGCAGCGCTCGGCACGGCGCCGGTCGACAGTGCTGTGCAGCCGCTCGCCCATCGCCGCAAGACGCTCCTGGTCGCCGACATGGATTCCACCATGATCGGCCAGGAATGCATCGACGAACTGGCGGATCTGGTCAGACTGAAGGCCCATGTGTCGGCAATTACCGAGCGCGCGATGCGCGGCGAAATCGCGTTCGAGCCGGCCTTGCGCGAGCGCGTCGCATTGCTGAAGGGCCTGCCGGTGTCCGTCGTCGATGACGTGATCGCCAATCGCATCACGTTGATGTCCGGCGCCCGCGCGCTGGTCGGCACCATGCGCGCGCACGGCGCACATGCCGTGCTGGTGTCGGGAGGGTTTTCGCTTTTCACGCAGACCATTGCCGAGATGATCGGCTTTGACGAGAACCATGCCAATACGCTGCTGACCGAAAACGGAAAGCTGACCGGCTTTGTCGAGGAGCCGATCCTCGGCCGCGAAGCCAAGCTCGATACGCTTCTTGAAGTCGCGCGCTATCTGCAATTGCCCCTCGCGGGCACCATGGCGGTGGGCGATGGCGCGAACGATCTCGCCATGATCGAGCGCGCCGGACTGGGCGTCGCCTATCACGCCAAGCCCGCGGTCGCCGCGGCCGCCCATGCGCGCATCGATTACGGCGACCTGACCGCGCTGCTCTATCTGCAGGGCTACCGGCGGGACGAGTTTGTGGAGAATTTCGAACAGTAACCCCGCTCGTCCCCGCGAAAGCGAGACCTCTGCAAAACGCCGTTTTTTTGAGACGGACGTTTGAGTGCTGGTCGGCGGAGTTGTGATCAGGGACACACACCCAGGCTCGCGTTCAGATCGGGCGACAGGCGAGGCGGTTCAGGTTG
>CAZIKZ010000303.1:0-5501 GCA_964539845.1 uncultured Hyphomicrobiales bacterium | reverse complement strand
CTTCCTTGATTTCGTTGAGCGACTTGCGTCCGAAATTCGGCGTGCGGAGCATCTCGGCTTCGGTCTTCTGAACGAGGTCGCCGATATAGACGATGTTGTCGTTCTTCAGACAATTGGCCGAACGCACCGACAGCTCAAGCTCGTCCACCTTCTTGAGGAAAGCCGGGTTGAACGCGAGGTCGGGGATCGACTCCGCAACCACTTCCTTGCGCGGCTCTTCGAAATTGACGAACACGTTGAGCTGGTCCTGAAGGATACGCGCGGCATAGGCCAGCGAATCCTCCGGCGACACAGCGCCGTTGGTCTCGATAACAAGCGTGAGCTTGTCATAGTCGAGGATCTGCCCTTCGCGGGTATTCTCGACCTTGTAGGAGACCTTCTTGACCGGCGAATACAGGCTGTCGACCGGGATCAGACCGATCGGCGCATCTTCCGGACGATTGCGCTCGGAAGCGACATAGCCCTTGCCGGTATTGACAGTGAACTCCATGCGGATTTCAGCGCCCTCGTCGAGGGTGCAGAGCACGAGATCCGGATTGAGGATCACGATGTCGCCCACGGTCGAGATATCGCCGGCGGTCACGACGCCGGGGCCACTCTTCTTCACCACCATGCGCTTCGGGCCTTCGCCCTGCATCTTGATGGCAATGTCCTTGATGTTGAGGACGATGTCGGTCACGTCCTCGCGCACACCCGGGATCGACGAGAATTCATGCAGCACGCCGTCGATATGCACGGATTGCACCGCCGCGCCCTGCAGCGAGGACAACAGAATCCGCCGCAGCGCGTTACCGAGAGTAAGCCCGAAGCCGCGCTCAAGCGGTTCGGCCACAAGCGTCGCCTCACGCCGCGGATCGGCACCCGCCGACACCTGCAGCTTGTTCGGCCTGATCAGTTCCTGCCAGTTCTTCTGGATCGTCACGTTTGCACCCATCGCCTTGGTCGGCTCGGCCTTGCCCTGCGGATCCCGGGGCGTTCCGAAAGCGCCGGCCCCGTGAGACGTGTCAGCGGCGGACGCGTCGTCCTGCCGCCTGGTCAGAATATCGCTCATACCCTCCGCCGCTTCCTCGGCCGACAACCGTTATGTGGGATCGGCGTCACATCGCGGATCGAGGTGATCGTGAAGCCCGCGGCCTGCAGCGCACGCAGCGCGCTCTCGCGGCCCGAACCCGGTCCCGACACTTCGACTTCAAGCGTACGCATTCCGTGCTCGGCCGCCTTTTTTGCGGCGTCTTCGCTGGCAACCTGCGCAGCGTACGGAGTAGACTTACGCGAGCCCTTGAACCCCATGGTCCCAGCCGTCGACCAAGCAATGGTGTTGCCTTGCGCGTCGGTTATGGTGATCATGGTGTTGTTGAAGCTGGCGTTCACATGCGCGACGCCGGACACAATATTTTTGCGCTCCCGGCGGCGGACGCGCGTAACTTCTTTTGCCATTCTCGTTCCTTTCGCAGCGCTCAGAGTATCGCGAGACGTCGTCGCGACTCAGAGCGACAGATCCGAAATTACTTCTTCTTGCCTGCAATGGCCTTCGCCGGTCCCTTGCGGGTACGGGCGTTGGTATGCGTACGCTGACCGCGCACCGGCAGGCCCTTGCGGTGACGCAGGCCGCGGTAGCAGCCAAGATCCATGAGACGCTTGATGTTCATCGCGGTCTCACGGCGGAGGTCGCCTTCGACCGTGTATTCACGGTCGATCATTTCGCGGATCTGCAGGACCTCCGCGTCGGTGAGCTGCGACACTCGCCGCTCAAACGGAATATGCAGTTCGTCCATGATGTGATTGGCCGCATTCGAACCAATCCCATGAATGTATTGAAGCGCGATAACCACGCGCTTGTTAGTCGGAATATTGACGCCTGCAATACGGGCCACGATCTCGCTCCATGTGCCGGCGGCCTTGACGGCCGCCGATCAGCCTTCCTGCTCTGTCCGTGTCTTTCGGAGGGAACCGCAAAGGACTAGCACGACACCTTGCCCCCGTCTCTCCCGGGGCCTGGCATCGCGCATACGTTCTCCCACTGAATGGCGCGGTATGTACGGATTCAACGACGTTTCGTCAACCTCCGGCCGCGGCCGGAGCGGGCTTTTGCGGCCCGGTTCCGGCTTGAAGTTCTGCTTTTGACCGCTTTGTGGCGGCCTCCAGCGGATTTGGCCGCCTTGGCGGCCTTACTCTTGGTACTCGCCTTCTTGGAACGTACCTTGACCGCTTTTTTGGCCTTGGAAACGCTCTTTGAACCTGTTTTCGAGGCCGCCTTGGAACCGGTCTTGGAACCGGCCCTGGAGGCCTTGGAAGCTGCCTTCGAGGCAGTCTTAGCAGCCGTCCTGGAAGCCCGTTTCGGAGCCCCCCTGGCGGCGGTGCCCCGCGACGGGGGCTTGCGCCCGGCCGCACGGCGGGCAGGCGCACCCCGGGTCACGCGCTTGCGTGCCGGAGCCTTCTTTTTACGGGCCGGCGCAGCCAGAAGCGTCCCGATCGCCTCGGTCACCTCATCGATCGCAGCCATGCCATCGGTGGCCTTGTGCAGGGCCTTCCGGCGGTAATAGTGCGACAGCGGGGCGGTCTGGGCATGGTACGCGTCCAGCCGCTTTTTCAGCGATTCGGCATTGTCGTCGGCCCGAACCGGTTCGCCGCGGGCCTGCATTTCGGCAACCCGCCTCTCGATTCGCTGCAGCAGAATCTCGTCATCGACCTCGAGTTCGATCACGCCGTCGAGCTTCAGGCGCTTCCTGGCCAAGAGCTTCTCAAGCGCCTCGGCCTGTGCGACCGTGCGCGGAAAGCCGTCGAGGATGAAACCCTTTTTGGCGTCCGGCTCATCAATTCGTTCTTCGATAATCCCGACCACAACCTCATCAGGCACGAGTTCACCGCGCGCCATGATGTCTTTCGCCCGCAATCCGACCGGCGTGCCGGCCTTGACCGCAGCGCGCAGCATATCGCCGGTGGAAAGCTGCACGATGCCATGCTTGTCCACGAGACGCTGCGCCTGAGTGCCCTTGCCCGCCCCCGGCGGTCCGAGCAGGATCAGCCTCATCTTCGTCGCCCCCGCAACTTCGATTTCTTGATCAGGCCTTCATATTGATGCGCAAGCAAGTGCCCTTGCACCTGCGCGACCGTATCCATGGTCACACTGACCACGATCAGAAGCGACGTTCCGCCGAAATAGAATGGTACCGCGGCGTATGAGATTAGAATTTCCGGAATGATACAGACGATCGACAGGTAGATCGCGCCAATCACCGTAATTCGCGTGAGCACATAATCGATGTACTCCGCCGTACGCTCGCCCGGACGGATGCCCGGGATGAAGCCGCCATGCTTCTTCAGATTCTCGGCGGTCTCGTTCGGATTGAACACGATCGCCGTATAGAAGAACGCAAAGAACACGATCAGCGAAACATAGAGGATCAGAAACAGCGGCCGCCCGTGGCTAAGCTGGGTCGTGATGGTGGTGAGCCAGCCCGATCCCTGCCCCGCGTTAAAATTGGCGATTGTGGTCGGCAACAGCAGCAGCGACGAAGCAAAGATCGGCGGAATCACACCCGACGTGTTGAGCTTGAGCGGCAGATGCGAGGTCTGCCCCTCGAACATTCGATTGCCGACCTGACGCTTCGGATACTGAATCAGCAGGCGGCGCTGCGCACGCTCCATGAACACGATGAAAGCGGTGACTACGAACGCCATGATGATGACGAGCAGGATCAGCCCGGTCGACAACGCACCCTGACGGCCGAGTTCGAGCGTGCCCGCGATCGCAGAGGGCAGTTCTGCAACGATGCCCGCCATGATGATCAGCGAGATGCCGTTGCCGATGCCGCGCGAGGTGATCTGCTCACCAAGCCACATCAGGAACATGGTGCCGCCGGTCAGCGTAATGACCGTCGAGATTCGGAAGAACCAGCCCGGATCGCTGATGACGCTGCCGCCAGCGCCCTCGAGCCCGATGGCGATGCCGTAGGCCTGTATGGCAGCGAGGAACACGGTCAGATAGCGCGTATACTGATTGATGGTCTTGCGGCCGGACTCACCCTCTTTCTTGAGGGCCTCGAGCGTCGGCGACACCGTCGTCATCAGCTGAATGATGATGGACGCCGAGATATACGGCATGATGTTCAGCGCAAAGATCGCCATGCGCTGAATGCCGCCGCCGGCGAACATGTTGAACATGCCCAGAATACCGCCGGCCTGGGTGCGGAAAATCTGCTCCCATTGCGCCGGATCGATACCCGGCAGCGGAATGTAAGTTCCGAGGCGGTAGACAAGCAGCGCGCCGAGCGTGAACCAGATTCGCTTTTTCAGCTCCTCGGCTTTGCCAAGCGCGGAGAAGTTGATATTGGCCGCAAGTTGTTCCGCTGCTGAGACCATGCTCGCTCCTGCCCCGCCTTAGCCCCAATGACGTCCCGGCGTCATATAGGGTTAAGCAGGCTTTTTGCCCGCAGGCTTGGCCGGCTTTTCGGCCTTCGGGGCATCCGCGTCGGCCTTTTTCTTGCCGGCAGGCACAGGCGCAGCCTCAACCACCTTCGGCTTGGCAAGCCCGGCCGCGAACCGCGCATTCTTGCCGCGCGGCTCCTTCGGCTCGTCCTTGGAAGGCGCCAGGATCTTCACCGAACCACCCGCCTTCTCGACCGCGGCAATCGCAGACTTGGAGGCGCGCCACACGGAAAACTCGAGCTTTGCCTTGATCTCGCCGCCGCCGAGCAGCTTCACGCCGGCACGGGCACGGCTGAGGATGCCGGCCTTGACCAGCGTATCCACATCGACCGGGTTCTTGGCATCAAGCGCGCCGGAATCGATCGCAGCCTGCACACGACCGAGATTGATCTCGTTGAGGTCGATCTGGAACGCAGTGTTGCGGAAGCCGCGCTTCGGCAGGCGCCGATGGATCGGCATCTGACCGCCTTCGAAGCCCTTGATGCGAACGCCGCTACGCGCGGTCTGGCCCTTGCCACCGCGACCGCCGGTCTTGCCCTTGCCCGATCCGATACCGCGTCCAACGCGGGTGCGGGCCTGTGATGCGCCGGGCCGGCCGGCCAGCTGATTGAGCTTCATCGCTTACTTTCCTTCCTCGACCACACGGACGAGATGCGCCACCTTCGCGATCATACCGCGGGTGGACGGAGTATCCGGCACGTCTTTCGTGCGCCCGATCTTGTTCAGCCCGAGGCCGATCAGCGTTGCGCGCTGACTGCCGTCGCGGCGGATCGGGCTGCCGGTCTGTTCGACCTTGATTGTCTTCTTCGCTGCCATGACGCGTTGCCTTCCGGATCCTAAGCCGATTACTCGGCCGTGGCCTCAACACCCTCTTCGCGACGACGCGCCTGCAGGGTCGAGACTTTCATCGAGCGACGCGCAGCGACCGAACGCGGCGAGTCCTGGTTCTTCAGCGCGTCGAACGTTGCGCGTACCATGTTGTAGGGATTGGACGAGCCGAGCGACTTCGCCACCACGTCCTGGATGCCGAGCGATTCGCACACCGCACGCATCGGACCACCCGCAATCATACC
>CAZIKZ010000302.1:0-5501 GCA_964539845.1 uncultured Hyphomicrobiales bacterium | reverse complement strand
GCCACCGAAACATAGTCGCCTTCAAACTTGTCGAGGGCAACGACATGCTGCACCGGAATGAATCCGCCACGCGCCGTCACCGCGAATGGCTCTTCGATCCGATCGACCGCGACCATCGCCCCGAAGGGAAGCGCTTCAAGCGGCGGCATCTTGATGTTGGGCGCCGGAAACGTCAGCGTGCTCAGCGCCCGCACTTTCATTGTCGGCTCTGCACATTGCGTGGTCAGTGCGCTCGCCGGAATCCATCCGACATAGCCGTCGGAGGCGAGCTGGCCCCAGCACCAGCCTTCTTCAGTCGTCTCATAAACCGAAACGCGCTCGCCTCTCAGCGCCTCGGTTTCGAGCGGCGCATCGGGCAAAGGAGCGCGCCGAACGGGCGCGTGCGGATCGAACACCTCGCAGATTGTGGCCTCGACAAAGCGCGCGGCTTCAACCTGTCCTTCGAGATGCTTTGCAGCGAGGTCGGGCCGCGCCGGCGTGATACGGGGATCGAAATTCACAGGCCGTCAGCCATAACGTTCACAAAGCAGCGCATAGAGCGCACGCGCAGCCTGGCATTCGCCACCTTCCGGACGGCCCGGCTTGCTCGACGGATTCCAGCCATAAATGTCGAAATGTAGCCAGGACTTCGCATTCGATACGAATTTTTTCAGGAACAGCGCGCAGGTGATCGACCCGGCAAAGGCTCCGGTCCCGACATTGCTGGTATCGGCCACCTTAGAGTCGAGCATGGCCTCGTAAGGTGCCCACAAAGGCATCCGCCACAGCGGGTCACGCTGTTGCGTCCCGTGATTCATCATCGATGACGCGAGTATGTCATCGTCGGTGTAGAACGGCACGACCTCCGGGCCAAGCGCCACACGCGCAGCGCCAGTCAGCGTTCCGAGATCGATCAGAAGATCGGGCGAGGCCTCGTCCGCGAGAGCGAGAGCGTCGGCGAGAACGAGCCGCCCCTCCGCATCGGTATTGCCGACTTCAACGGTGAGGCCTTTGCGCGAAGGATAGATATCGAGCGGCCGGAATGACGAACCAGACACCGAATTCTCGACCGCCGGAATGAGGACGCGCAGATTCACCGGCAGCTTTCGATCCATGATCATGTGCGCAAGCGCAAGCACGGTCGCGGCGCCACCCATGTCCTTCTTCATGATGAGCATCGCGCTGGACGGCTTGAGATCGAGGCCGCCGGCATCGAAACAGACGCCCTTCCCGACCAACGTCACCTTGGGATGGTTGCGATCGCCCCAATGCAAGTCGATCAACCGCGGCGGCCGTGCGGCCGCGCGTCCGACGGCATGGATGAGCGGGAAATTCTTCAGGAGAAGTTCGTCGTCAGTAACCGCCTCGATCCACGCATCATGACGCTCGGCAAGAAGCCGGGTCGCCTCGTGCAGCTCAGCCGGCCCCATATCGTTCGCAGGCGTGTTGATCAGGTCGCGGGCGAGCGTGATCCCCTCGGCGATGCGCGACAGGTCGGCCGCGTCGACGCCGTCCGGCGGCACGAGCGTCACGGATTTGCCGTTGCGCTTGCGATAGCGCTCGAACCGATAGCCGCCGAGCAAAAAGGCCAGCGCCGCAAGCCGCGTGTCATGCGCCGCATTGGCAAATCGGTACGTGCCTGCGGGGAGCAATCCCGGCAGATTGCCCGGCAGCATCGGATTGGCGCCGGCCGCGCTGTCTTCAAGGCCGAACAGCACGGCGGAAAGACCACCCTCGGGCCCCGGGACTACGAGATGCGCGCCCGATCCGGGCTGAAAACCCGAGGCTTCCGCAAAGGCGCGTGCGAGCGGGCTCAGCCCGTCGCGGATACCGGGCCAGCTCGTCTTTGTGACAAACCAGATGGGAATGGCCGCCTCGCGGCCCGATTCGGCAAATGCAGGGTGCATCCGCGCTTCTTATCGGCTCCGCTACCGCTTCGCCAAGAGGCCGCTTTAACCGACCGTTAGGGTTAACGCTTTATTGAACATGAGGTGCGGGCCGCCCCCGCCGCCGATTGAGGCGCGCAATGTTCTGTAGCAAGTCGAAAAATCGCCTTCTGGCCAGCGCAGCGGTACTCGCCGCCCTGATGCTTGGTGGCTGTCAGTCGGCCCAGCTTGGCACGACCACCGGTTCCGTCGCACAGGCAGACCCGAGACGTGAGGCGCAGGTGTGGGGCGAACGATACCAGAAGAATCAGAAAGACCCCGAGGCCGGAATTCGCTATGCGCACGCGCTGCGCGCGACGGGCCAGCGCACGCAGGCTGTCGCGGTCCTGGAGCAAGCCTCGCTTAACAATCCCAACAACAGCGCCGTGCTCGGCGCCTACGGCCGCGCACTCGCCGATACCGGGCAATTCACACAAGCCCTCGACGTGCTGAGCCGCGCACACACCCCGGATCAGCCCGACTGGCGTATCCTGTCCGTGCAGGGCGTGGTCCTGGACCAGATGGGCCGCCACCAGGAAGCCCGGCGCCATTACATCAGCGCGCTGCGGATCGTCCCCGACGAACCGTCGGTCATGTCAAACCTTGGACTCTCCTACGCTCTGTCCAAGAATCTCCGCGAAGCTGAGGATACCCTGCGGCGCGCCAACGCACAGAACAACCCCGAGCCGCGCGTGCGGCAAAATCTGGCACTGGTGGTGGGCCTGCAAGGCCGCTTCCAGGAAGCACAGGACATTGCCAGCGCCGACCTCTCGCCGGAAGAAGCCGCTGCCAATCTCGAATATCTGCGAAACATGATCGCAGCCGAGAAGAACAACAAGGGCAAACCGGCGCAGCGGATGCTGCGGCAGGCGGCGAATAATTCGTAACCGGCAAACTTAGGTCATTGCCGGGCTTGACCCGGCAATCCATCTTTTTGCGCGATGGATGCGCGGGTTAAGCCCGCGCATCACCTCGTGAGCTTTCTTTGCCCGGCCCGCAACTATTGCAGCGCCATCACGCGGATCGCGGCCGGGCCGAGAATCACGATAAACAGAACCGGCAGGAAGAACAGGATCATCGGCACAGTCAGCTTGGGCGGCAGCGCCGCGGCTTTCTTCTCGGCTTCCGACATACGCATGTCGCGATTTTCCTGAGCAAGCACGCGCAGGGTCTGCGCGAGTGGCGTACCGTAGCGTTCGGCCTGCTGCAACGCGACGCAGACCGATTTGACCCCTTCGAGATCGGTACGCTTGCCGAGATTGTCGTAGGCCTGGCGCCGGTCCGGAAGATAAGACAATTCAGCCGTCGTCAGTGTCAGTTCCTCGGCGAGCGCAATCGACTGCGACCCGATCTCGTTCGACACTTTCTTGAACGCCGCCTCGATGGACATGCCCGATTCAACGCAGATCAGAAGCAGATCGAGCGCATCCGGAAATGCACGGCGAATCGACAATTGCCGCTTTTGAATCTTGTTCTTCAGGAACAGAAGCGGCAGTTGCATGCCAAGATAGATCGCAAAAAGGCATATGCCGATCTTGACCGTAAACGGCTTGTCGATCTGGAGAATGACAAACACGTAAAGCGGCGCGAGCACTAACGCCACGATCGGCGTTACCATCCGGAAGAACAGATAGGTGACATAGGGCGCCTGACCGCGATATCCGGCCTGCACCAGTTTCTCGCGCGCCTCCTCCTGTCCAACCCATTTGTTGAGCTGGAAATTTTCGACCGCCCGCTGCATGAACTGCTTTGGCGTCTGGCGCAGCGTGACTTTTTCACCACGCGCCATCCGTTCACGCTCGCGCTGACGGATCTTTTCACGCTCGAGGGCAACCGACTTCATGCGCCGCGGCAGCGCGTCGGTGGCGAGCAGCGGCATCGCAAGCGTCAGCACAGTCGCGACGGCGGCAACGCCGGCGAGGATCATCGCGAGCAACCGGGTGTCATGCAAAATGCCGATGATGATCTGGGTCATGGTGCGCTCAGAAGTCGAAGTTGATCATCTTCTTCATCACCATCACGCCCATGGACATCCACGTCGCGCTGGCCAGCAGCATCAATTGGCCGGTCGGGTGGGTCCACAGAAGTTCGATGTAGGTCGGGCTCGTGAGCCACACGAGGCCCATGACCGCCGGAGGCAGCGAGCCGATAATGGCAGCGGAGGCCTTCGCCTCCATCGACATGGCCTGGATCTTGGCTTTCATCTTCTTGCGCTCGCGCAAGACCTTCGACAGGTTGCCAAGCGCTTCGGACAGATTGCCGCCCGCTTTCTGCTGGATCGCGATCACGATCCCGAAGAAGTTCGCTTCCGGCAGCGGCATGCGCTCATACAGCTTGGCGCAAGCTTCGCCGAGCGGCATGCCGATCGTCTGGGTGTCGATGATCGCCTTGAATTCGCTCTTGACCGGTTCCTGCCCCTCGCTTGCGATCATCTTCATGCTGTCCAGCAGCGGCAAACCTGACTTGATGCCGCGCACGATGACATCCACGGCATCCGGGAAAACGGCCAGAAACCGGTTTTCGCGGCGCTTCTTGAGGAACGATAGCGTCCAGAACGGCAGGCCGAGCCCCGCTGCAAAGCCAAAGCCCAGCGCGGGCAGGAGTCCGAGCCCGCTTCCTAAAATCAGGACGAAAGCTCCGAGAGCCAGCCCCGCCGAAATCAAAACATACTGACGTGTCGTCCATTTCAGGCCGGCCTGCTCGATACGCTGGGCGAGCGTCGGCCTGGCATTCTTGCGCTGGCGAAGTTCAAGATCCTTGATCGAATCCTCGACCTGCTCGCGGCGCGATTTCTGGCTGCCACGAACGACGCGTTGCGTTGGCTGCGTCTGGGCGGCGGTGGCAACACGCCGCTCTACTTTGCGCTCGCCAGAGAGCAGCGGATACAGAAACACCCAGGCTAAGCCGCCGACCGCGATGGTCGCCAGGATCGCCATCATCAGAGGGTGGTTATCGAGAACGACCATGATCAGGCCATTGCCTCGTCCTCGGCGCGCGCACTGGCGTCGAGCGCCGCGGCAAGCCGCTTTTCCTCATTGTAATAGCGAGCGCGGTCCCAGAAGCGCGGACGGCCAATCCCGGTGGAGCGGTGCCGGCCTATCAGATTTCCGCTCGCGTCTTCCCCGACCATCTCATAGACAAAGAGATCCTGAGTGATGATAACGTCGCCTTCCATGCCCAGCACTTCCGTGACGTGCGTGATGCGGCGCGAGCCGTCGCGCAGACGCGCGGCCTGGATCACGACATCCACCGACGAACAGATCATTTCGCGGATGGTCTTCGACGGCAGTGAGAACCCACCCATCGTGATCATGGATTCGATACGCGAGAGCGCCTCACGCGGGGAGTTGGCGTGCAAGGTACCCATCGAGCCGTCGTGACCCGTGTTCATCGCCTGCAGCAGATCGAAGGCCTCGGGTCCACGCACTTCGCCGACGATGATCCGCTCCGGGCGCATACGCAGACAGTTCTTGACGAGGTCGCGCATGTTCACCTGACCCTCGCCTTCGAGGTTCGGCGGCCGCGTTTCCAGCCGCACCACATGCGGCTGCTGCAGTTGCAATTCCGCAGCGTCTTCGCAGGTGATGATGCGCTCGT
>CAZIKZ010000301.1:0-5503 GCA_964539845.1 uncultured Hyphomicrobiales bacterium | reverse complement strand
TGGTGGGCGCGACAGGGATTGAACCTGTGACCCCTCCCGTGTGAAGGGAGTGCTCTCCCGCTGAGCTACGCGCCCGAAGGCCCGCACTTACGTGCTGGGTCGGATATGTGTCAAGCGAAGCGCGATCAGCGCGTCTGCTGCGGGGCCGGCCAGGCGCCGGCAGGCGCCGATGACTGGGGTTGTCCGAAGCTGCCGCCGCTATTCTGAGGTGGGGGATTGAAGCCACTGGTCGACGGCGGAGGAGCGAAACCGCCACTCGACGGTTGCTGTGCCCGCTGGGTCTGCGGCTCGGCCACGGACTCCGCGGGCGGCTTCTTCGCGACGCGCGGCTTCTTGGCCGGAGCGCGGCGCGGCCCGCCTTTGACCAGCTCGGCCATGACCGGGCTTGGATCGAATCGCGGCGTGGACCCCGTCAGTCCCATTTCCTCGGTGCCGCGCATGTCGTCCGGCGGCAGCAGTTTCACTGGAATGGTCTGCGGCTGATATCCGTTCAGGCTGTAGGTCACCTGGAAATCGGCGGCGGGGATGGCAAGTGCACATGGCGTGCGGCAAGTCTGGCCGCCGGATGTCTTCACCTCGGCGCCGGGTGGTTCGGATTCAAATTGCAGCGGCACGGTCGGCGTCGCGGTGCGCATCAGATCGCCCGAACTCGAACAGGCGGCGAGCGCTAGTCCGCACGCTACAATCGACAGATGTTTAACCATGGGTCTTGTCCATCGCTGGGGCCCACGTCAGCGCCACGACCCTCGCGGCGGGGGACCTTACGAGCCGAGCGCCCCCCGTGCAACCGATGCAAAAGAGGTTCCCCGCGTCACGCCATCATGTCGCGAGTGCCGATGAAAAACCCGCAAACAGCGTCAAATTTGCGGCTGTTTGATTGGTGTATGGTTAATTTATACCGTCACCGCGCCTGCGACGTTGGGTTCGCCAGAAGATCGTCTACGGCGGTCGATAGCGCGTCGAAATGACCGATCAAACGATCGGGCCGTAGCTCGGCCATCGGGATGCGTGTGTATCCGAAATCGACCCCGATGACGGGAATTCCGGCAGCGCGCGCGACGTTAACGTCGGTCTCGGAATCGCCCACCATGACAGCGCGCGCGGCATCCCCGCCGGCGCGCGCGATGGTGAGGCGCAGCGTTTCGGGATCCGGCTTCTTCATCGGGAACGTGTCCTGCCCGCAGATGGCAGAAAATCGCGACGTCAGTCCGAGCGCGTCGAGCAGGCGGAGCGAGAGCGCTTCGTATTTGTTCGTGCAGACCGCGAGTGTGAAGCCCCCGGCGTCAAGCCGATCGAGGGCGCGTTCCAGCCCAGGATAGGGGCGGGAGTGATCGGCGATGTGATCCTCGTATCGCTGGAGGTAGCGCGCGAACATCGCGTCGACTGCGGCGTCGCCGGGGTGTTGCCCGCGCTCGGCCAGCGCTAGCTCCAGCAGGGGGCGCACCCCGCCGCCGATCATCGGCCGTGCGGTCTCGAACGGAATGGCGGGGATATTTTCGGTCGCCAGAATCGCGTTGAGGGTGTGAATCAGGTCGGGCGCGGTATCGATCAGCGTTCCGTCTAGGTCGAAAATCACGATTGGTAGCTGTTTCGGGTCAGGCATACCCCCGGGCTAGGGCGCGGCGCGGTCGAAATCAAGTCTTGCGGAGGATCGTGCGGCGGGGACTAGGTTCCGGGACCGAACGGGGTTAGACAATCCGCCGGTTTTCGTCAGGGACAACAAATCCAAGCCATGACCTCCGACGTCTTGAAACGGGAGGCTGCCGCCCGAGCGCTCGATTTCGTGCGCCCTGGCATGCGGCTTGGTCTCGGCACCGGGTCGACGGCACGTCATTTCGTCGAACTTCTCGGAGAACGGACCCGCGCCGGCCTGGACGTCATCGGTGTTCCGACCTCGGAGGCAACCGCGGTCGATGCGCGGCGCGTCGGCGTGCCGTTGACAACGCTCGATGAGACGCCCCGTCTCGATCTTACGGTCGATGGCGCCGACGAGATTGGGCCCGGCCTCGCCCTCATCAAAGGCGGAGGCGGAGCCCTTCTGCGGGAAAAGATCGTCGCAGCCGCATCGGCCAACATGATCGTCATCGCCGACGAGTCCAAGGTCGTGCAGACACTGGGCGCGTTTCCGTTGCCGATCGAGATCATGCCGTTCGGCATGGCAACGACCAAACTGGCTATTGGTCAGGCGCTGGAACGGTTGTCGCTGCAGGGCGAGGTTAGACTGCGGATGGGTGCGGATGGCCATGCTTTTGTCACGGATGGGGGGCACCGCATCGTCGACGCGGCCCTTGGCCGCATTTCCGAGCCCAATAAACTTGCCCAAGCGCTTGCTGCCATTCCCGGAGTTGTGGAACACGGCTTGTTTTTGGGCCTGGCCGGAACCGCGATCGTCGCGGGCGCTGCCGGAATTCGTGTCATCGAACGGTAGAGTGGATCAGATGTCTGTCAGAACAACGGGAGTGTTTTCAATGAGCGTTCAATCGCTGGTTCGTTTGGCTGCGGCCGGATTCGCGGCATTCCTGCTTGCCGCAATGCCGGCGACGCCATCGCTGGCGCAGCAGCCGTCGAAAAGCGCCATGTCGCTGGCGAATGAAATCCTCGAGATCAAGGGATCGATGGCCATCTTCGAGGCGGTGGTCCCGGGTGTTGTCGAGAAGTCGAAGGCGACCTTCCTGCAGATGAATCCGAATCTGTTCAAGGATCTCAACGACATCGCCACCGATCTGCGCAAGGAATTCGGGCCGCGTCTGGAAGCACTGCGAACGGATATTGCCCGCATTTACGCCACGCGCTTCACGGAACAGGAAATGAAGGACACGCTTGCGTTCTACAAATCGCCGCTCGGAAAGAAAATCCTGACCGAAGAGCCGGCTTTCGTCGATCGCTCCATGTCGGCAGCTCAGGATTGGGCGATCAAGCTGAACGATGAAACACTGCAGCGCTTCCGCGCCGAAATGAAGAAGCGGGGCCATTCGCTCTGACACTGGCCTGCATTGTCCAATGACTGATTTCGACGTCGATCTGTTCGTTATTGGCGCCGGCTCCGGCGGTGTGCGTGCTGCGCGCATTGCCGCCAACCATGGCGCGCGCGTCACCGTTGCCGAGGAGTATCGTGTCGGCGGCACCTGCGTTATCCGCGGGTGCGTGCCGAAGAAGCTCCTCGTCTATGCTTCCCGCTTTGCGGACGATTTCGAAGATGCCGCCGGTTATGGCTGGACATTGCAGAAGCCGGTCTTCAATTGGAAAACGCTGATCGCCAACAAGGATCTCGAGATCGATCGGCTGGAACGGGCCTATATCGCCAACCTTGAGCGATCGAAGGTCAATATCGTACGCAGCCGGGCGGTGATCGAAGATGCGCATCGTGTGCGGCTGGTCGCGACCGGAGAGATCGTTCGCGCGAAGCATATCCTGATTGCGACGGGCGGCTGGCCATCGCATGGCGCAAAGATCGCGGGTCTCGAACATGTCATCTCGTCGAACGAGGCTTTCGACCTGAAGGAACTTCCAAAACGCATTCTGATCCAGGGCGGCGGCTATATCGCGGTGGAGTTCGCCGGCATTTTCCGCGGACTGGGCTCCGAAGTGACGCTGGTCTATCGCGGCGATAATATTCTACGCGGATTTGATGATGACGTGCGCGAGCATCTCCGCGGCGAGATGGAGAAGCGCGGGATCAAGATCCTGACCCGCAAGCTCGTCGAAGCGGTCGAAAAGGTCGATCATGGTCTGTGTGTGTCGCTATCGGACCATGAGACCGTAACCGTCGATCAGGTGATGTTCGCAACCGGCCGGCGTCCCAATGTGGCGGGCCTCGGCCTCGACCGTGCCGGTGTGCAGCTGAACGAGATGGGCGCGATAAAAGTCGATAAATTCTCGCGCACTTCGGCGCCTCATATCTACGCCGTTGGCGACGTGACCGATCGCATCAATCTCACGCCGGTCGCGATCCGCGAGGGGCACGCCGTTGCGGACAACCTGTTCGCCGGCGGGGACATCGTGGTAGACCACGCGGATATTCCGACGGCGGTGTTTTCCGAGCCGGAAGTCGGTGCGATCGGCCTGACGGAAATGCAGGCGCGTCAGGACTTCGCGCGCGTCGATATTTACAAATCGAGCTTCCGTGCGCTGAAAATGACGCTCGCAGCGCGCGATACCCGCTGCTTCTTCAAGCTTGTGGTGGATGGCGAGACCGACCGCGTACTGGGTTGTCACATCGTGGGCGCCGATGCCGGCGAAATGATCCAGCTGGTGGGCATCGCGATCAAGATGAACGCCACCAAGGCAGACTTCGATCGGGTGATGGCTGTCCACCCTACGGCCGCGGAAGAGCTGGTCACCATGCGGACCAAGGCCGCGACATATGTGCGCGAGGCGGCGCAATAGGGTTAACCCTGATCTGCGCTTGGTTCGATCCACTCCCGCCCACGTTTTATGATATGGAACCTGCCCGAGGGGCGGGACCGACAGACGTGCGGATAAGCATGAAAAGATGGGAGCAGTATTGCCGGCTTGGCTGGCACGTCGTCGCGGTCGCGGCATTTTTGATCGCGGCGGTTCCTGCTTTCGCGCAGTCTGCAAAACTCTGGCCCGATCTCGAAAAACTCAAGCAGCGCGAGATTATCGTTGGGACAAAGGAGGCAGCGCCGTTCTCGATGAAGTCGCCGGCAGGCGAATGGAGCGGTATCAGCATCGACCTCTGGCGCCGGATCGCCGAGAAGCAGAATATTAAATACCGCTTTCACGAAGAGGAAACGGTGCAGTCGCTGGTCGATGCGGTTGTCGCGGGCAAGGTCGACATCGCGGTGGCGGCTTTGACGGTGACGTCCGGCCGTGAAGAGGCCCTCGATTTCACCTCGGCTTTTTACGGGACTGGCCTCGGCATTGCGGTGTCCACCGGTGGTACGGCCAGCTGGACCCCGGTCGTACGTGCGCTGACCTCGTTCGGTTTTCTGCAGTCGGTGCTGGCGCTGATTGGGCTGGCCTTGCTGGTCGGACTGGTCGTGTGGCTTCTCGAGCGCCGTCACAACGAGGAATTCGGCGGCACTGTTGCCAAGGGGCTGAGTTCGAGCGTGTGGTGGACCACGGTCGCCATGACGCAGCGTGGGATCGGACATCAGGGTCCGCGCACCATGCCCGGGCGCTTCATTGCGATGCTCTGGATGGTCGGCTCGATCATCGCCATCGCGGTATTCACGGCGGGTATTACTTCGGCGCTGACCGTCCGGCAATTACAGGGCAACGTTCACGGCGTTACCGATTTGTCCAAGGTCCGCGTCGGGGCTGTGACCGGCTCGTCGACCGAGGATACGCTCGATCGCTTGCGCATCAGCTTTGAGAGTTATCCGAATGCCAAAGCGGGGTTGCAGGCAATCCGCGATGGCAAGCTGGACGCGTTCGTTTACGACCGGCCGCTGCTCGCCTGGACCATCAACCAGGACTTCAGGTCCAGTGTGCAGTTGCTCGACGTGGTGTTCGACCAGCAGCATTATGCGTTCGCGCT
>CAZIKZ010000300.1:0-5532 GCA_964539845.1 uncultured Hyphomicrobiales bacterium | reverse complement strand
CCGGGAGCAGGCCGTCCTTGCCTTCGACAAATTCCTGTCCGGCCTGCACGGCGTGGGTGGCGCGCGGTTGATTTCCCTTCTCCTGCAGAACCCGGATTTGCTGGCGCTGGTTGCGTTGATGCTCGGCACCGCGCCGCGGCTGGCCGATATCCTCTCGCATCAGCCGCAGGTCATGGATGCGTTGATCGATCCGGCCTTCTTCGGCGCGCTTCCGAATGCTGAAACGCTTGGAAGCGAACTGTCGCGCTCGCTCGATCAATCGGTCTCCTACGAAGACCGGCTCGACCGGTTACGGCTGTTCGGCCACGAACATATGTTCCTGATCGGTGTGCGCATCCTGTCCGGCACGGTCTCGGCGGAGCAGGCGGGCGAGGCGTTTGCGCGGCTTGCCGACGTGATCATCCGCGCGTTGCACCGGCAGGTCGAGGACCTGTTTGCGCAGACTCACGGCCGCATCCCCGGGCAGACGACGGCGTTACTCGCACTTGGCAAGCTCGGCGGGCGCGAGATGACCGCAAGTTCCGATCTCGATCTCATCCTCGTTTATAATTTTGACGGCGATACCCCTGAATCGGATGGCGAACGTCCGCTTTATGGCGCGCAATATTTCGCGCGTCTGACCAAGCGGCTGGTGTCGGCGCTGACATCGCAGACCAATTACGGCGCGCTCTATCATGTCGACATGCGGCTGCGTCCGTCCGGCCGGTCGGGGCCGGTCGCAACCAAGCTCGACTCTTTTCGCGACTACCAGATGACCGAAGCCTGGACATGGGAACACATGGCGCTCACCCGCGCGCGCGTCGTGTCGGCTTCACCGGCTTTCCGCGAGACGGTCGACGCGCTGATCCGATCCGTGCTGGCCCAGCCGCGCGATGCAGGCACGATCGCGGGCGATGCCTATGAAATGCGCATGGCGATCGCGACCGAGAAGGGCGAGGCTGATCGCTGGGATCTGAAATATGCCGCGGGCGGGCTCGTCGATCTTGAGTTCATCGCGCAATATCTGCAACTCGTGCATGCCGCCGATCATCCGGAGCTTCTCGACCCGTCGACCGCCCGCGTGCTGGAGCGTGCGGCGCGGCTTGGATTGTTGTCGGCGGAAGATTCCGAAGTGCTGCGTCCGGCGGTGCAGCTCTATCAAAATCTCAGCCAGATCCTGCGGCTGTGCCTCTCGGGGCCTTTCGACCCGAAGAAAACCGACCCCGGGCTGCTGCGGCTTCTGGCCCGCGCAGCGGATGTGCCGGACTTCGCAACGCTCGACGCTTTCGTGACCGAGACACAGGCGCGCGTTCGCAAGCGCTTCGAGATGCTCCTCGGGCCGGGCGAATAAGTCTCACCCCGCCTCAAGCCGATAAGACCGAACTGTAATCACAGGGGCAGACAGTGCTGCACCGGCTCGGTTGTCGCTTCGGGCTGCGGTCCTGACACGGGCAGTCGCACGATCACCGTGGTGCCGTGGCCCGGCTTCGAGCGGATGTGCATCGTACCGCCATTGAGCGCGACCAGTGACGTCGCGATCGCCAGACCAAGCCCCGAGCCGTGATGGACTTTCGTCAACTGGCTTTCAACCTGCTCGAACGGACGGCCGAGGCGTTGCAGCGCGTCTTTCGCGATGCCGATGCCGGTGTCGCTGATCGAGATCGAGACACAGCCCCCGACGCGGCGTCCGCGCACGGCGACGCGGCCGCCTTGACCGGTGAACTTCACGGCATTCGACAGGAGATTGAGGGCGATCTGCTTCAATGCACGGCGGTCGGCGCGCACGGCGATATCGGGAGCGATGCGCGATGACAGCGTCAACCCCTTTTCCTCGGCGCGGGTGGACACGACACGCAGCGAGTCCGACAGGATATCGTCCAGCACCACATGCTCCGGCTCGAGTTTCATGCGGCCGGCCTCGATCTTCGACATGTCGAGCACGTCGTTGACCACGTCGAGCAGGTATTGCCCGCTCTGATGGATGTCGCGGCAATATTCGTAATACTTGTCGGCCCCGAGCTTGCCGAACATCCCTTTCTCCATGATCTCGGAGAAGCCAATGATGGCATTGAGCGGCGTACGCAGTTCGTGGCTCATGTTGGCGAGGAACTTTGACTTGGCCTGATTGGCGTCCTCGGCGCGGTTCTTTTCGACCGCGTATTTCTCGGCAATATCCTGAAGCTGCTGTTTGGATTGCCGCAAATCCTCGACCGTCGCCAGAAGGCGAGTCTCGCTGCTTTTCAGTTTGCGTTCCTGCTGCTTCAGTCTCGTGATGTTGGTGCCGACCGAGACATAGCCGCCGTCCTTGGTGCGCCGTTCGCTGAACAGCCAGTGACCGTCATCGAGTTGCGCCTCGAACGATCGCGCGCCGGGCAGGTCTGGTCCGACCATCGACACATTGCCGAGTTGCAGATTGTCACGGCCTGCGGCTAGCACGCTTTCGTATGTCGTGCCCGGTGCGATCAGTTGGTCTGGCAGCTTGTGCAGGTCCTGAAAATTCGAGTTGCACAGCACCAGCCGGTTATCGGAATCCCACAGCACGAAGGCTTCCGGGATGGTTTCGATTGCATCGCGCAGGCGCATGTCGGCAGCGGTGGTGCGCTCGACCAGCGTCTTCTGCTCGGTGACGTCGACTGCGATCCCGATCAGATGCAGGCCGGGTTCGCCCGGCTGACGCACCACTTCGCAACGCACGCGGAGCCAGACCCAGCGTCCATTGGCATGCAGCATGCGGAAATCGTGATCGATCGCGTTGAGGCGGGATTCCGCCACCTGGGTCGCGAGATCGTAGAGATCGATGTCATCCGGATGGACGTATTTGTTGATCTCGCCGAAGGTGATCAGTTCGTCGCGCGTCTCGAGACCAAGAATCGCGAACATCGAATGCGACCAGAAAATGCGTCCGCGCGCGAGGTCCCAGTCCCATAATCCGCAGCGGCCGCGATTGAGCGCGGTATCGATACGGCTGCGGACGGTGTCATAGATCATGTCCGCTTCGCGTGCGCGCGTCGCCTGCCAGTGGAAGGCAAAGCCGAGGATGAGAAGCACGAAGCCGGTGGTCGCCGAGAGCGTGACGGTCAGGGCGGTATCGGAGCGCCAGGCAGCGAGGGTGTCGCCGCGTCCCTGATAGATCGCAAGCTGACCGAGCGGCTCCTCCATGGCGCGGACCGCAGCGAGCGCCCGCTTGCCGTTCGCCAGCGTGACATCCATCACGCCCGCGTCGGCGCCGAGAATGGTGAGGGGGCTATCTCCAAGCACGTCGCTGAGGCGGCGGCCGGTGAGGCCGGCAACATTCGGCGCGGCGGCGATGATCATGCCTTCGGGGTTGGTCACGAGAATTTGGCGGCCGCCCGCGGTGGTGCGCGGCGTGCGCGCCATGTCGAGTTCGGTCTGCACTCGCCGCCAGACATTGGCGCGATCACCCCTGAGCGGGCGCTCAAGCCGCTGCGCCAGAACTTCGGCGATGGTTTCAATGTCCTTGCTTGCGTCGGCCAGCGCGCTGCGGCGGTGATCCAGCACTTGTACGAACGCACCGATCGCGATCGTGAACAGGAAGGCAATGATGAGAGCGGGCACCGCGCGCCGCAGAGCAGGCTCGGCGGTCAGAAGCCGCCTGTAAGCCGGCTTCGCTATCGACTGCGCCAATCCCTTGATGGAATCGGAACGCGCCGACGCGTGCGCTGCCTCGGCGCGCGCCATATATGTGCCCCCGTGTCGGATTGTTGTCGCCCTTGCACAACCCATGTCCGGGAGGATGTGCCGCATCGCGTCCCGAATCGAGAATCATAAGAATCGATGCAGGGTGATTTGTCGAGAGTCCGGGGAGTCAAGAACGTAAAAAAATTACTAACATTTTTGCAGATATCGTCCGGTCGCGCGCAAGACGAGTCCGGATGATATCGAAACAACTCAGGCTGGCGCCAGCGCGCGATTGACGATGTCGTTTACATCGGCCGATAGCGAGGACGCGGTCGCAATCCGGCGCAGCGCGGCTTCTGCTTTGCCGCGCCGCACGCGTTCAAGTGCGCGCCATGACCGGAACGCGGTGGCAAGGCGCGCCGCGACTTGCGAGTTCTTGGTGTCGAGCGTGAGCACAGCGTCGGCGATGAACTCGTAGCCTGCGCCGTCGGCGCGATTGAACTGCGTAGCGTTGCCGTGAGCGAAGGACCCGATAAGCGCGCGCACGCGGTTCGGGTTGTTCATCGAGAATGCTGGAAGCGTGGTCAGTGACCGAACGCGATCGAGTGTGCCGGCCTCGGGGATCATCGCCTGCAGGCCGAGCCACTTGTCGATGATGAGTGGATCGGTCTCATAACGCTTGCCGAAATCCTGCAGGGCTTCTGTGCGCTCCGGCCGGTCATGCAGCGACAGCGTCGCCAGCGCGGTCATCCGGTCGGTCATGTTGTCGGCCTGCCGGTATTGCGTCATGGCGCGCGCAATCGCGGTGGGCTGACCGGTAGCGGCGAGCAGATCGAGAGCGGTGTTGCGCAGCGCGCGACGTCCGGCACTCGCTGCATCGGGACTATAGGGAGCCGTGCTTGCGAGCCCCTCGTAGGTGGCGGCAAGCGCTGTTCCAAGCGCGTTGCCGATCGCCGACCGCAAGTGAATGCGTGCGGCAAAATTGGCGTCAGGGTCGACATCGCGGCCGAGCTCGCGTGAGATATCGGCTTCTGTCGGCATGGCCAAGGACAACGCGACAAAGGCCGGCTCCAGCCGGGTGTCATCCAGGACGGCGGCGAGCGCAGCGATCAGTCCATCGTCGGATTCTGCCGGCTTTTCCGCACGCAACCGGCCGACATTCTTGAGGAGAAGCCGCGTTGCCAGCGTTTGCACAGCCTGCCAGCGGTTGAACGGGTCGCTGTCATGGGCCGCGAGTCGCCGCAGATCGTCGGCCGACAGATTGGCCGTGAGTTTGACCGGTGCCGAGAATTCCCGGTTGATCGACAGCACCGGGCGTTCGGCCACACTCTCGAAGACGATGCTTTGCGATGGCTCCGTCAGCGTGATCACGTCGGCCGCCGGCTGGCCGTCGGCTTTCAGCGGCATGTCTGCGCCGTCTGCGCTCACAAGTCCGAGCCTGAGCGGGATCACCATCGGATGCTTGACCGGCTGGCCGGGCGTTGGTGCGAGCGATTGCGAGAGTTGCAGCGTGTAGGTCTTCGCGACGGAATCGTATTTGCCGTCCGCGATAACGTCCGGTGTTCCGGCCTGCGAGTACCAGCGCATGAACTGCGTCAGGTCGCTGCCCGAAGCATCGGCAAAGCAGCGCACGAATTGCTCGACCGTCGCGGCTTCGCCGTCGTGCCGGTCAAAATAGAGATCCATGCCCTTGCGAAAGGCCTCGCGGCCGAGCAGCACGCGCAGCATGCGCACGACTTCCGCGCCCTTCTCGTAGACCGTTGTCGTGTAGAAGTTGTTGATCTCGTGGTAGAGCTCCGGCCGTACGGGATGAGCGAGGGGGCCTGCATCCTCCACGAATTGATGGGCGCGCAGATTCCGCACGTCGCCAATTCGCTCCACAGCGCGCGAGCGCATGTCGGCGGAGAATTCCTG
>CAZIKZ010000299.1:0-5555 GCA_964539845.1 uncultured Hyphomicrobiales bacterium | reverse complement strand
GGCTGGGTTCTCTATGACGGGCTCTGCAGGCTGTGGGGTGACCGCACGGTGCCGCTCGCAGTCTCGGTTTTCCTGCTGATCATGCTGGCGAGCGTGCTTTACACCAAGGTGTTCTCCGGACGCGGCTCGTTCATCCATGTCGGTGCCTTCATCGGCACCATCATGGCATTCAACGTGTTCATGGTGATCATTCCGGGCCAGCGGAAGATGGTCGCGCAGCTTCTCGCCGGCGATGAGCCGGAAGCCAAATACGGCAAGATCGCCAAGCAACGTTCGCTGCACAACAACTACCTGACTCTGCCGGTGCTCCTGATGATGGTGTCGCCGCATTATCCATTCCTGTCGGCGCATCCGCAGGCCTGGATGGTGGTGGCGCTGATCCTGCTCACCGGCGCGCTGTTCCGGCATATCCTGAACCAGATCGATATCGGCGAGCCTTGGGAAAAATACGGCTGGGCGGCCCCGGTCGCGGCCTTCGCGCTGATCTGCGCGATCTTCGTCACAGCGCCGCGCCAGGCCGTAGATAGCGGACCGCCCGTGTCCGACGGCGAGGTCCTGGCGCTGACGTCGAAGCATTGCATCTCGTGCCATGCGCGCAAACCGACGCATGAGAGCTTCAAGGAACCGCCCAAGAATGTTACGCTTGAAACTCTCGCGGATCTCAAACGCTACAATCAGCTCATCATGATCCAGACCGTCCGGAACAAGGCGATGCCGCTCGGCAACCAGACCAACATGACGGACGACGAGCGCGCGCAATTGGGACGCTGGCTCAGCGCTCATTGACGATGACCGTTCCCGCCGACATCGCTGCGATCGGCGCGCGCGCCGAAGCCATGCTTTCCGAGCTTGGCGCGATCTCGACCGAACCGCAGCGGCTGATCCGTCTTTATCTGACCCCCGAACATCGCAAGGCTGCCGACCTGATTGGCGCCTGGATGCGGGAAGCGGGGATGACAGTCACCGAGGACGCGCTCGGCACGGTGCGCGGGCATTGGCGCCCTGACCTGACGAAGCGCCTTCTGATCGGTTCGCATATCGACACCGTGATCGACGCCGGAAAATATGACGGACCGCTCGGGGTCATCGCCGGTATCCTTGCCGTGCGCGAGCTGGCTGCGCGCAAGGCAGATCTTCCGTTCGGCATCGATGTGCTCGCATTCGGTGACGAGGAGGGTTCGCGCTTCCGCACGACGCTGGCCGGTTCCTCTGCCTGCGCGGGTGCCTTCGATCGTGCCTCGCTCGCCTTTCCGGATCGCAGCGGCATTTCGCTCGCTGACGCGATCAAGGATTACGGCAGGAGCGTCGATGATATTCCGGCTGCGGCCTATGTGCCTGAGAATATCGTCGGCTATGTCGAGGTGCATATCGAGCAAGGTCCGGTGCTGGAGGCCGAAAAGCTGCCGCTCGGCGTGGTCACCGGCATCGTCGGGCAGAGCCGCATGCGTGTGGTGGTTCTGGGCGAAGCCGGGCATGCCGGCACCGTGCCGATGCACATGCGGCACGACGCACTCGTGGGCGCAGCTGAGTTGATGCTTTTGATTGAGCAGACCGCGCGCGAGAATGCTGACGACGCAATGGTCGCGACGGTCGGCCGCATCGAGGCATCGCCGGGCGCAACCAACGTGATCCCGGGTCGTGTCGGCTTCTCGCTCGAATTCCGGTCGTCGAGCGACGCCAAGCGCAAAGCTGCGATCGAACAGATCAAGGCCGATGCGCAACGGATCGGGATGAAGCGCAGGCTCGAATTTGCCTTCGAACCCTTTCACGAAACCGACACGACCGCGTGCACGCCCGCGATGCAGGACCTGTTGGCCGACGCGATCTCATCGCTCGGATATCGGTCCATCCGGCTGCCATCCGGCGCGGGTCACGACGCGCAGGTGATGGCAAAGCTATGTCCGATGGCGATGCTGTTCGTGCGGTGCAAGGGCGGCATCAGCCATAACCCCGCGGAGTTTGCCAGCGAGCCGGACATGGGACTTGCGGTGGCGGCACTGGTGCGGTTCATCGAGACACTGGCGGAAAAGGGCGCAGCATGAGCGATTTCATCGAGGCAAACTTTCCGCGCGAAGTGGATTTTCTGAAAGCGCTTGTGCGCGTTCCCTCCGATAATCCGCCGGGCGATTGCGCGCGCCATGCCGAGGAATCGGCTCGCCTGCTCGAAGGGCTCGGCTTCAAGGTGGAGCGGCACAAGGTGCCGGACGATGTCGCGAAGCGGCACGGCATGGTGTCGGCGACCAACCTGATCGTTCGCCAGACCTTCGGCAGCGGCAAGGGGCCCGTGATCGCGTTGAACGCGCATGGCGACGTGGTGCCGCCCGGAGAGGGCTGGACACATGATCCCTATGGCGCGGAAGAGGTGAACGGCGCGATCTATGGGCGTGGCGCCGCGGTGTCGAAATCGGATTACGCGACCTATGCCTTCGCGTTGCTCGCGTTGAAGGATAATCCGGCAGGTGTCGACGGCACGGTCGAACTGCATCTGACCTATGACGAGGAAACCGGTGGCTATACCGGGCCTGACTGGCTGCTGAAGGAAAAGCTGAGCAAGCCCGACATCGCGTTTTCCGCCGGCTTTTCTTACGCGGTCGTCACCGCGCATAACGGCGTGCTGCATCTCGAGATCACGGTGCGGGGCAAGCAGGCTCATGCCGCGATGCCGGAAAGCGGTGCCGATGCGCTGGAGGCCACGTCAAAAATCCTTGCTGCGATCTACAAGGAGCGCAAGCGGCTGAACCGCACCAAGTCGAAATCGCCGGGCATCGGTTCGCCGAAAATCACAGTCGGGCTGATCTCTGGTGGCTTTGCCACCAACGTGGTGCCGGACAAAGTCGTGATGCGGGTCGATCGCCGCCTGATCCCGGAAGAGAAGGGCAGCAAGGTCGAACGCGAACTGATCGCGCTGGTCAAGCGTGCGGGCGCCGGCAAGGGCATCAAGGTCGAATGCAAGCGGGTGATCCTGGCCGAGCCATTGCGGCCGAGGCGCGGTGCAAAGAAGATCGTAGAGACCATCCAGCGCCACGCGAAACGCGAACTGAAGACCGCGATCAAGGAAATGGGCGTGCCGCTTTATACCGACGCCCGCCACTACAGCGCAGCCGGCATTCCGACGGTGTTGTATGGCGCAGGTCCGCGTTCGATCCTCGAGGCCAACGCGCATTCGGCCAACGAGCATATCAGGCTGTCGGATCTGAAGGCCGCGACGAAGATCGTAGCCGCAGCCTTGCGCGACTTGCTGAAGGCCTAGCGTTCGCGGGATCGGTCAGAACCGGTAGTTGATCCCAAGCAGGACCGAGTGAAGATCCTGGTTGATGTCGTAAGCGAAATTGCCCCAGCCGTTGATGCCGGTGAAATCGACGGAGTCGTTCAGACGAATGTAGTTGTATTCGACAAACACCGACCAGTTTTGAACGAAGATGTATTCGACGCCACCGCCGACAGTCCAGCCCATGCGGGTGGATTTGGAGATGCCGTCCGGAATAACAATGATAGGCGGCGGCGCCACAGCCACACAACATTCCTGATATTCGCTTCGCACCCAGGCAGCGCCGCCCTTTGCATAGTAAACGATCGGGCTTCCGGTAATGCCGATGCGGCCTGTCAGGCTTGCCATCCACGGCATGCGGGCCGAGTCCAGCAAGACAGGATTGATCAGGTTGTTGCTGTCGGCCTTCATCGCCGACGCATTGAACATGCCTTGCACGCCGACCACGAGACGATTCATCTCATAGTCGCATCCGATCTGACCGCCTCCGATCACCCCGTCGGGCTTGTGCGAAGCAAGTTCGGCGCCGCCCGGTAAATTCCAACTGGTCGGTGCCCAGCCATATCCGATGTTGCCGCCGACATAGCAGCCGGTCCAATAGGTCTGGTGAACCGGAGCGGGGGCAGCCTTGTAGACGGGCTTTGGAATGTCAGCTGCTTGCGACGATGAAAATCCGAACCCGGCTGCTGCGAGGCTCAGTGCTGCAGCGCCAAGAGCCGTTGTGCTTATAGTGACTGCGAGACGCTTCATTGCAGGTCCCCCCGCTTCGCGACGTGTCACATTGCAAACACATTAGGCTCACGATGGCGGGAACGGCGCAATGAGGGCCTGACCGAAACCGGCTCCATGTGATGTAAAAATCACAGAAAACTCATGGTATTTAGATGCAGCGTATTTCCAGCGAATTTTGAGCGGGGCCGCAAACCGCGCTTCGACGTTGGCTCGGTCATCTGACCAGAGACGATTCCACGCTGTTGCCATACGCGCCGAGTTCGTTGCGATCGCCTGCGCGCGGCGGCGCTTCCGTTGGGCGGCCTTCACCCTTGCCGAGCAGCGGGCTCGAAACTGCATCGCGAACATATCCATTCGGCGTCCAGCGTCCGGCGACTGACTTGAGATGATAATCGCCGTTGTCCGGATCGGCGAAGAGCGGATCCACAGGAGGCGTGATCCCGTCACCGAAATTGATCTTCAGCCCGTTGGCGCCGTAGCGCGTCTGCACCATCGAATTGGAAATGTTGATCCGGACATTGTTGCAATTTGCATCGCAGTTTGCGGCGATGTCCTCGTTGGGCTTGTTGCCCCAGAAGATCGCGTTGATGAAAGAGTAGTTGTCCGGCGCACCCGAACCGGCATCGATGCGCACGCCGTTTCCGGGCCCCTTGCATCCGGGAGCCCGCGCATTGATGCTGGTCAGATGGTCGAACCGCGCGACCGTAGGGCCGGCCGCCGGTCCGCTGTCAAGATAGATATTGCCGCCGCAATTGCCGTCGTAGATTTCATGGAAGCTGCGGCAGAGCGCGCTTTCGTCGCAGAACATGCCGCCGCCTGCGATGCCTGCGGTGTTGCCCTTGTAGACATTCCAGTTCAGCGCGGCATTGGTCTTCTGTCCGCTGCCAATATCTGCGCCGACGAACAGGCCGCCGCCCCATTTGGTAACCGAATTGCGCGTGAACAGGTTGGCGGTGATCCGCAGCGTCGTACCGAACACATAGACCGCGCCGCCATGCGAGGTCTCCGGCTCGACTCCATGATTGTTGTCGACCCAGTTGCCTTCGATCGTGACCGTGTTGTCCTTGGTGTCGTCATTGGTGAAGATCGCTCCGCCGCGGCCGCAGGTATTATTGCGGAACACATTGCCGGTGATCCGTCCTGTAATGTTGTTCAGCGAGAGACCGCCGCCGGCAAGCTTGTTATCGGCGCAACGATTGTCGTGGATGTGATTGTTGGTCACATCGAAGCGCTGCGATTCATAATGCTCGCGCACGATCGCCTGCGAATACCCGCTGATGTCGAAACCGTCGATCGCAGTTCGCGCTTCGCCCTTCGGGGCAGGGTCCTCATAGCGGATGAACGAGCCGCTGCCGTTCCCGACGGCGCGCGTGAGGAAGGTTGCGGAGTCGCGTTTCTCGAAGCCCCGCTGAAAGCCTCCGGCGAAGGTGAGGTGCTTCTCACCGGGCTTGATCTCTTCGCGATAGATGCCCTCGGCGACGCAAATCGCGGTGCCTGGATTGGCAGCTGTCACGGCTTCGGCGATCCGGCGGAATGGGGATTGTACCGATCCGTT
>CAZIKZ010000298.1:0-5576 GCA_964539845.1 uncultured Hyphomicrobiales bacterium | reverse complement strand
GCAATGGCGATCGATGCGCTTGCGCTGTTCCCGCCGTCGCCGATGAAATCGGCGCTGGAGGAGGCGGTCGCGTTCTGCCTCGCGCGGGCTTATTGAGACACGCTGTCATTCCGGGGCGCCGCGAAGCGGCGAACCCGGAATCCACACGATCACGAGACTTCAGACTGGATTCCGGGTCCGCGCGTTGCACGCGCGTCCCGGAATGACGACCCGAGAATTGTTGCACAGACCCACCAGCCGGGATGCTCGCGTGCAAGCCGCGCGGCCGCGTCCCTCGCGTCGTCTGCCGTTTCGAACAGCCCGAAGCAGGTGCCGCCCGAGCCGCTCATGCGTGCGAACCGGCATGACGCGATGGTCCGCAGCGCCGCGAGTGTTTCACCGACCGCCGGAAATAACGAAAGCGCCGGGGCCTCGAGATCGTTCGACGATGCCTCCAGCGCGCCGATCAGCGTGCTGAATGAGGGTTTGCCCGCTTCGACACATCGTGAGGCGGCGTCGTCTTCGGCGAAGGGCGTGGCACCGCTCCGCGCTGCGGCAAGTGCGCCGAATACCGCGCCGGTCGGCACCGGAACGCCGGGATTGACCAGCACGGCATGCAGCGCCGGCAGCTGGAACGGAGCGGACAACACGTCGCCGATGCCGCGCATGATCCGCGGCTGCGGATCGAGGCAGACCGGCACGTCGGCGCCGCTCGCACGCGCTGCGATCACCATACGATGATCCTGCGGCGGCAGATTGTTGAGACGTGCGACCAGCCGCAAGGCGGCTGCCGCGTCCGAGGACCCGCCGCCAAGCCCTGCTGCGACGGGGGTCGACTTGGTCAGATGGAAATGTCCGGCCCGCAGTTCGGACATCTGCGACTGGAGCGCGCGCGTCGCCTTGAGAACCAGATTGTTGTCGGCTGGCCCTGCCTGTGTCCCGGTCGGACCATCCACATCAATGCCAAGAGACGGCCCGGGAACGAGCCGCAACGCGTCCCCGATATCGGCGAAGACCACGAGACTTTCGAGATCGTGGTAGCCATCGGGGCGCTTTCGCAGAATGCGAAGCGTCAGATTGATCTTGGCCGGAGCGAATTCAAAAGGCTCCGTCGAGCCTGCCGTCACGAGCGCATCAACCGCCGTTGCCGGACTTGGTCTTCTGCTCGGCGGTGGCGCCCGGACCGTCGTCGGGCATCCCGTCCTTCAGCTTGTTCTGGATCTTCACCAGTTCGTCGGCCTCGGGCTTGAGCGAGGCGGCGTGCGACCACTGGAATTGAGCTTCGAGCTGACGACCGACCTTCCAGTAGGCATCGCCGAGATGATCGTTGATGGTCGGATCTTCGGGCCGGATTTCGACCGCGCGCTCGAGGTGCTTCACCGCCTCATCGTAGTTGCCGATCCGGTAATAGGCCCAGCCCAGCGAGTCGACGATGTAGCCGTCATCCGGCTTCTGCTCGACGGCGCGGCGGATCATCTTCATGCCTTCGTCGAGATTGACGCCCTGATCGACCCACGAATAGCCGAGATAATTCAGCACGTCGGCACGGTCCGGATAGAGCTCCAGCGACTTCTTGAAATCAGCTTCGGCCAGCGGCCAGTTCTTGTTGCGCTCGTGGCAAATGCCGCGTGAATAGAACACGTTCCAGTTTCCGCGGCCCGGCTTCTCGAGCTGATCAATCACGCGCGTGTAGGTCTTGCCGCAATCCGCATATTGCTTGCGGGCCCGCTCGATATGACCAAGCATCATGATCGCTTCCATGTCGGAAGGATTTTCCTCGATCAGTTTGCGGAGATGCTCCTTGGCCTCTTCCGTCTTCTCGAGCGAGTCGAGATTGGCGGCGAGCTGGATTTCCGAGTTCCGGTGCAGCGGCGATTCCGCCGGCACGCGCCGGTAGGCCTCGATCGCAAGCTGCGGCTTCTTCATCGTCTCGTACAGATCGGCGAGCGAGAGCAGCGCGAGCGGGTGGCGCGGTTCGAGGTAGAGCGCAAGCTGCAGATAGGCGAGGCCGAGTTCCTCGCCGCCGCGGCGGCCGACAACGGCGCCGATGCCGTACAGGACTTCGGCGGCGCCGGCTTCGGGGCTTTGAACCATCGGCGGGAGCTTCTGGCCGGCATCGACCTGCTTGATGGCCTGCGTCACAAGCGGATGGCGCGGCAGCGCCTTGTCGAAGGTGCCGAACACCTCGAGCGCTTCATCCTTGGTGCCATGACGCGACAGGAAGCTGCCATAGGCTTCGACGACGCGCAGATTGGTGCCGTCGAGCTTCTGCACCTTCTCGAAACGCTTCGCCGCTTCCTTCTTGCGGTTCGCAATGTCGAGGATCAGGCCGGCATGCTCGTCCTTGAAGATGTTGTACCAGTCCGGCCCCTGCAGCCGGTCGATGGTTTCGATCGCGGCCTTGGAATCCTTGGCGCCGTATTGGGTCCACGCGGTCAGCAATGCCGCGGTGAGATCGGTGACCGGGCCGCGCACGGATTGCGCGATATTCTGCCGCGCGGTCTGCCATTGCTTGTTCTTGATCGCGCGGATGCCGAGCACCAGCCGAGCATCGCGGTCGTTCTTGTTGATCTGGACGATGCGCTCGGCGAGCCGGAAGGTCTCGTCCATGTCGCCTTCGGTTAACGCGGCGGCGAACGCGCGCTGAAGCAGATCCGGGTTCTTCGGGTCGGAGCGAAGTGCCGCGCGGTAATAGGTCGAAGCGGAAGCCGAGTCGCGTTGCTGAACCGCGTGGCGCGCCGCCAGATAATTGCCCGATGCGGACGTTCGCGAGGCATCCGGCCTGGCTGGCGATTGCGCGGCCAGAAGGCCGGGCAACATGAGGATACCGAATGCAGTGGCCGAAACGGCCACAGGCTTGATCAGGGTCGACAGGTTCACGTCGAAAATCTCCATCGTGGGCCCCGCGAAGCGGTCCCGCCGGCTCAGATCGAGGATGGCCTTTTTGGGCTTTTGCCGCAAGGACAGCCGTAGTCGCCCCACTCGGGACGCTGTAGGCCGCAATGGGGCTTTATCGTGACATTCCGCCGCGCGCAGCGTCACATATTCGGATAGTTCGGACCTCCGGCACCCTCCGGCGGAACCCAGGTGATGTTCTGATTGGGATCCTTGATGTCGCAGGTTTTGCAGTGAACGCAATTCTGCGCGTTGATCACGAATGTCAGGTCAGCGCCTTCGCCGATCCATTCATACACGCCAGCCGGGCAATAACGGGCCGAGGGGCCCGCATAAACATCGTGTTCCGATGATTTCTGCAGCGTCATGTTCGCCACTTTCAGGTGGGGCGGCTGGTTCTCTTCGTGATTTGTGTTCGACAGGAAGACCGATGACAGCCGGTCGAAGGTGACTTTGCCGTCCGGCTTGGGATAGGCGATCGGCGTGCAGTCGCGCGCCGGCTTCAGCGTCTGCCAGTCGGCCTTGCCGTGCTTTTGCGTGCCGAACAGCGAGAAGCCGAGCGTATTGGTCCACATGTCGAGTCCGCCCAGCGCGACGCCGACGATGGTCCCGAATTTCGACCAGAGCGGTTTCACGTTGCGCACCGGCCAGAGGTCCTTGCCGACCGGTGACGTGCGCCACGAGTCTTCGTAACCGGAGAGTTCGTCGTTGGCGCGCCCCGCAGACAGGGCCTGCGTCACATGGTCGGCCGCCAGCATCCCGGACGTGATCGCGTTATGCGAACCCTTGATGCGCGGAACGTTGACGAAGCCGGCCGCGCAGCCGATCAGCGCGCCGCCAGGGAATGCGAGCTTTGGCACCGACTGGTAGCCGCCTTCGGTGATCGCGCGCGAGCCGTAAGCGAGGCGCTTCGCGCCCTCGAAAACGTCGCGCACGGCGGGATGAGTCTTGAAGCGCTGGAATTCCTCGAACGGCGACAGATACGGGTTCTGGTAATTCAGGTGCACGACGAAGCCGACCGCGATCAGGTTGTCGTCGTAGTGATAGAGGAACGAGCCGCCGCCGGTCGTGTTGTCGAGCGGCCAGCCGAACGAATGCTGGGCGAGGCCCGGCTTGTGCATGGCCGGATCGACCTGCCAGATTTCCTTCAGACCGATGCCGAATTTTGGCGGCTCGCGATCGTTCGCGAGTCCGTATTTCGCGATCAGGATCTTGCTCAGCGATCCGCGCGCGCCTTCGGCGAACAATGTGTATTTGCCGAGCAGTTCCATCCCGCGGGTGAAGGCATCGGTCGGTTCGCCTTCCTTGCCGATGCCCATGTCACCGGTGGCGATCCCGCGCACCTCGCCATTCTCGCCATAGATCAGTTCCGCAGCGGCAAAGCCCGGATAGATTTCGACCCCGAGCGCCTCCGCCTTGGTCGCCAGAAATTTTGTGACCAGGCCGAGCGATCCGATGAAGCAGCCGTGGTTGCTCATCAGCGGCGGCGCCATGAACAGCGGCACCTTGATCGCGGCGCTTTGGGTCATCCAGGTGAAGCGGTCGTCGGTGACCTCGGTCTTCAGCGGCCGGTCGGGATCCTCGCGCCAGTCGGGCAGCAGGCTGTCGAGGCCCGAGGGGTCGATCACGGCGCCCGAGAGGATGTGCGCGCCGACCTCGGAGCCCTTCTCGACAACCACCACACTGGTATCCGGCGCGATCTGTTTCAGCCGGATCGCGGCAGCAAGCCCCGCCGGACCCGCGCCGACGATGACCACGTCAAATTCCATACTTTCGCGGGGCGGCAGCTCAGACATTAGAGTTCCTCTGATCGAGGGCGTGTTTTTTCATGTTTGGGCAAATCGGACAATCAGTCTGAGGAAATCTGCGTGCTAAAGTCCGGCAATGACCCCCGCTGAGGCGCAACCTGTTCGCGATTTGCTGACGTTCTACGTCGAATCCGGCGTGGATGTTGCGCTGGACGACGCGCCGGCCAACCGATTCGCCGATCCAGCGGTTGCGACACTGTCCGCCGAGGCGGTTCCCACCCAGGCGGTCGCGCGTCCCAGGCTGGAACCACGCCCGGCCGAGCCCAAGGCTGCGCCGGCGGCACCTCCTCCGCCTTTGCCCGAGGAAGCGATCACGGCAGCGCGTGCGGCGGCGAAACAGGCGCCATCGCTCGAGGCATTGCGCGAGATCATGAGTGCGTTCGAGGGGTGCGCTCTTCGCACCACCGCGAAACAACTCGTGTTTGGAGACGGTAATCCACAGGCGAGCCTGATGTTCGTCGGAGAGGCGCCGGGGTCGGAGGAAGACCAGACCGGGGTTCCGTTCGTGGGGAGGTCCGGCCGGCTCCTCGACAAGATGCTGGCTGCGATCGGGATCGCACGGTCCGAGGTCTATATTGCCAACATCGTGCCGTGGCGGCCGCCCGGGAACCGTGATCCCTCGATCCACGAGTCCCAGATTTGCCTGCCCTTCATCCAGCGCCAGATCGAACTGGTCGATCCGCAAGTGCTGGTCTGTCTCGGCAAGCCGTCGATGGCAACCCTGCTCGGTGTCACCGACGGCATCCGCCGGGCACGCGGGCGCTGGCTCACCTACAAGACAGAGACGCGCGACATCCGCGCCATACCGACCTTCCACCCCGCTTATCTGTTGCGCACGCCGATCGAGAAGCGGCTCGCCTGGCGGGATTTCGTCGCGATCAAAAAGGCGCTGGC
>CAZIKZ010000297.1:0-5599 GCA_964539845.1 uncultured Hyphomicrobiales bacterium | reverse complement strand
ACCGGCGGCCAGTACTTTGCGGCGGTGTTTCCATCATAGGCTGGGAAGGCTGCTTCCATGCGCGAATAGGGATGTGTCCATTCGCTGGCCAGTGTTACAGTAGCCGTATGCGGCGCGTTGACTAGTGGGTTGTCGTCCTTCGGCCAAGCGCCGCTTTCCACTTTCGCGGCTTCCTCGGCGATGGCGACCAGCGCCTCGCACAGCCGGTCGACCTCGCGCTTGGGTTCGGACTCGGTAGGTTCCACCATCAGCGTACCCGCCACAGGGAATGACATGGTCGGGGCGTGGAAACCGTAGTCGATCAGCCGCTTGGCGATGTCCTCGACAGAAATGCCGGAGCGATCCTTTAGCACCCGCGTATCGAGGATGCATTCATGTGCAACGCGTCCTCCGCGGCCCCTGTAGAGAACCGAATAATGCTTGCCCAATCGCGCCACCAGATAATTGGCTGAGAGGATCGCGATTTCGGTCGCTTTCTTCAGCCCGGCCGGACCCATCATGCGGATATACATCCAGGTGATCGGCAGGATCGACGCGCTGCCGAAAGGTGCCGCCGACACCGCATGCGCGGAGCCTTCCGCGACGTGACCGGGCAGATACGGCTTCAGATGCGCCTTGACGCCGATGGGTCCGACGCCCGGACCTCCACCGCCATGAGGAATGCAGAACGTCTTGTGCAGGTTCATGTGGCATACGTCGGCGCCGATATCACCCGGGCGGGCAAGGCCGACCAGCGCATTGAGATTGGCGCCGTCGAAATAAACCTGCCCGCCATGCTCGTGCACGATGGCGCAAATGTCTTTCGCGCCCTCTTCGAACACCCCGTGCGTGGACGGATAGGTGAACATCAGCGCGGCGAGATTGGCGCTGTGCTGTTGCGCCTTCGCCTTCAGGTCGTCGATGTCGATATTGCCTTCATCCGTACAGCGCACGATCACGACATTCATGCCCGCCATCGCGGCACTGGCCGGATTGGTGCCATGTGCGGAGGCGGGGATCAGACAGATGTTGCGATGTCCGTCGTTGCGCGCATTGTGATAGCGGCGAATGGCGAGCAGCCCGGCATATTCGCCTTGGCTGCCGGCATTGGGCTGCAGCGTCACCGCATCGAAACCGGTGATCTCGGCCAGCCACTCTTCCACCTGGTCGGTCATGGCGCGGATGCCGCGCGAAGATTCCAAGGGTGCGAACGGATGCAGATTGGCGATGTTCGGCCAGCTCACCGGCATCATCTCGGCTGCCGCGTTCAGCTTCATGGTGCAGGAGCCGAGCGGGATCATGGTGCGGTCGAGCGCCAGATCCTTGTCCGCCAGCCGGCGCAGAAAGCGCATCATGTCGGTCTCGGAGCGGTTCTCGTGGAACACCGGCTGGGTGAGGAATTCCCGGCCGCGCGGTTTGCCGGGAAGGCTGCTTCCGGTGGAGGGTTTGGCCTTCGCCCCGAACAGGGCGGCGATGGCTTCCAGGTCGGCGTCAGTCGAGGTCTCGTCGAAGGCAATTCCGACATGGTCGGCATCGATGACGCGAAGCAGCCGGCCGCCTTTTTCGGCCTCGGCGGCGATGGCTCTGGCTTTGTCCTTTACTTCTGCCGTGAAGGTATCGAAGCGTCGGGAGCCGAGAACCTTGACGCCTGCGGCGCTCAGTCCTTCGGCCAAGCCATTGGCGAGCGCGTGGATGCGGCTTGCGATCGCCTTGAGGCCGGCGGGACCGTGCCAGATCGCGTAGGCAGCCGCCAGGTTGGCGAGCAAGGCTTGCGCGGTGCAGATGTTGGAGGTCGCCTTGTCGCGGCGGATGTGCTGCTCGCGCGTTTGGAGCGCGAGACGGTAGCCGGGATGGCCATGCGCATCGACCGATTGGCCGACCAGGCGGCCAGGCATCAGGCGCGTGAGTTTTTCCGACACGGCGCAATAGGCTGCGTGCGGGCCGCCAAATCCCATCGGCACGCCGAAACGCTGCATCGATCCGACGGCAATGTCGGCGCCGAGTAAGGCCGGTGCGTCCGTGACGGTGAGCGACAGCGGATCGGAGATGAAGACGACGAGCGCTCCGGCGGCGCGGGCTTTGTCGATCGTCGCCTTGTGATCGCCGTAGACGCCGTTCGCATCCGGCCACGAAACCAGCAGGGCCGCCGTCTGCTCATCGATGGTGTCACTGCCGACCTGAATGCCGAGCGGTTCGGCGCGCGTCTGCAGCACGTCGAGGGTTTGCGGGAGCAGCGCACCGGCCAGCACCACCTTGTCACGCTTGTTGCGGTGGTGACGAAATGCGATGCCGACGGCTTCGGCAACGGCAGTGGCTTCGTCCAGCAAGGAAGCGGAGGCGACAGGAAGGCCGGTCAGTTCGGCGACAAGCGTCTGAAAGTGAAACAGCATTTCCAGACGTCCCTGGCTGATTTCAGCCTGGTAGGGCGTATAGGCCGTGTACCAGGCCGGGTTTTCAAACAGGTTGCGCTGGATGACCGGCGGCACCTGCACGCCGTGATAGCCCGCGCCGATGAAGCTCTTCATCACCGTGTTGCGCGACATGATCGCCGACAGCTCGGCGAGGGCCTCCGCCTCGCTGGCCGGCGCCGGCAGGTCGAGCGGCCGATCCAGCCGGATCGATTTCGGAACCGCCTGCTCGATCAGCATGTCGACGGACGATACGCCGATCCTGGCGAGCATTTCGCGCACATCGTCGTCGCTCGGGCCGATATGACGGTCGCTGAAAGCGTAGGGCGCCTTGGTCATCTTGCTATCCTGTCAGGCGATGTGGGCGTTGTAGGCCGCCTCGTCCATGAGGCCTTCGAGCTGCGTCTTGTCGGACAGCTTCATCTTCCACAGCCAGCCGTCGCCGGTCGGCGTGGCATTGACCTGTGCCGGGTTGGAGGAAAGCGCTTCGTTGATCTCGGTCACTTCACCGTCCACCGGGGCGTAGACGTCGGACGCGGCTTTCACCGATTCCACCACGACCGCTGTTTCGCCTTTTGTCACCTTCCGGCCGGGTTCGGGGAGTTCGACGAAAACGAGATCGCCGAGATTCTCCTGCGCGTAATTGGTGATGCCGACCGTCGCGATATCGGCCTCGACGCGCAGCCACTCGTGATCTGCGGTGAAATAGGTCGTTGCCATCGAGGATTATCCTTTGCGGTAGCGATGCGGGATGAAGGGCAGGGCGTGAACGGCGACGGGCAATTTCGTGCCGCGCACGTCCGCGTAAAGACGGGAGCCATTGACGGCAAAAGCGGCGGGCACATAGCCCATCGCGACCGGATGTCCGGCCGACGGGCCGAAGCCGCCCGAGGTAATGCGCCCGGCCGCATTGCCGTCTGCATCGAACAGCATGGCTCCGGCGCGCACCGGCTGCCGGCCTTCGGGTTTGAGGCCGACGCGCTTTTCCACGGCGCCGCGGAGAATCAGACCGCGCAGCGCATCCGCGCCGACAAAATTTCCATCGGTGCGCACGCTCTTCGGCACCGCCCACATCAGCGCCGCATCGACTGGATTGATGTCCAGCGTGATGTCGTTGCCATGCAGGCACAAGCCAGCCTCGAGGCGCAGGCTGTCGCGGGCCGCGAGACCGATCCACATCACGCGTTCGTCGGCCAGGAGCTTGTTCAACAGTTCGCGCGCATCCCTTTCCGGCAGCGCGATCTCAAAGCCATCCTCGCCGGTATAGCCGGAGCGGCTCATGAACCAGCCAGTGCGAGGCTCGACCCCTTGCATGAAGGACAATGCGGTATCGATTCCCGCCTGGTTCAGCACGGCTTCGGCTTTCGGTCCCTGTAGGGCAAGAAAGACGCGATCCAGCGGCTCGATCCTGACTTCGAGTCCCCCGGCGAGGTGCCTTAGATGCGCTTCGTCGGCCGCTGCATTGCCGGCATTGACCACGAGCATGAAACGGCTTTCGCCCAAGCGCGTGAGGATTACGTCATCGAGGATGCCGGCTGCGTCGTTGAGGAGGAGAGAATATTTGGACTGCGATACAGGCAGCGCGGCTGCGACGAGCGGGAAGGCGCGATTGCAGAAGCTGACGGCGTCCTTGCCCGAAAGCGCGAACAGCTTCATGTGCGAGATGTCGAACAGACCCGCATGTTCGCGGGTATGCTGATGTTCCTTCAACACGCCGGCCGGATAGGTCAGCGGCATGGACCATCCGGCGAAGGCGCCGAAACGCGCTCCGGCCTGCCGATGCAGATCCTCTAAAGCTAGGTGTCGTGTTTCAATGCCTGGCATGGCTTCTCCAGAAAAGCACGCAGCGGGCCGCTGCCGCGGCCTTCCGTGCCCCTCTGTCTAAAGCCTGAGAGCTTCGCGCATCCGACAAACAATCGGCTGCACTTACACCTTCGGCGCGGGGCGGCGATGCCCCGACTTTCCAGAGTGTTCGTCCTGCTTGCGGTCCTTTTGCCTGAGAGCTTTCGGGCGATTTCCCCTTCGGCGGCAGCTCTCGCTGCTCTCTCCCGCAAACAGGCAAGTCACCTATCATGCCGGATCTATTTTGTCAGCCCGAAACTCCTATTGTCCTAATTATAGGATGCTTTTATTGTCGCACCCGCTCGCCGCTCGCCGCTCGCCGCTCGGCGTGACAGCGCATCGGACGGAACATCAGGACTTTTGCGCCAAAGCTTTCGTGCCAAGGCTTGTGCGCCAGGACTTTCACACATGAGCTTCTTCTTTAAGCCTGAAATCGTGGATCGCTCTCGCCGCCGCACGGCGATCGAGAGGTTGCGCGAGGTCGGCGGCAGACTTCCGACCTGGAGCGAACTCGCCGATCCGGTAAAGTCCGCGCAGCCGGCGGCGCTGGCCAATGTCGATGCCGATGCGCCGGACGCCGCCAATCTGTGGCGCGTGCATTGGTTCAACGGCGCCGACCGCAAATCCATGGTTGAAGTGCCCGGTCATGTGGTGCTCCCGCCCGAACTGACCGGCGTAGAGGCGCCGATTGTTGTTCTGCTCGGCCGCCGCTTCCCGATGATCGAAGCGCACAAGGTGCTCGCCGCCTATGCCTGCCTGGTGCCGCGGCTGGTGACTGGGCAGTTCGATCCGTCGCACGACCGGGCGGTATGGCCCTCCACCGGCAATTACTGCCGCGGCGGAGTGGCGATTTCGCGCATCCTTGGCTGCCACGGTGTCGCCGTGTTGCCGGCCGGCATGAGCCGCGAACGCTTCGACTGGTTGCAGCACTGGGTTGCCGATCCGGCCGACATCGTCCGCACCCCCGGCACCGAAAGCAACGTCAAGGAAATCTACGACAAGTGCGCCGAGCTCGCGCGCGATAAGCGGAACGTCATCCTCAACCAGTTTTCCGAGTTCGCGAACTATCTCATCCACTATCACTGCACCGGCAGCGCGTTCGACCGCGTCTTCACGCACCTGAAAGGCACTCAGCCGCGCTCCCGTCTTGCCGCCTTCGTTTCGGCCACCGGTTCGGCAGGCACAATCGGCGCCGGTGACCGGCTGAAGATGCTGCACGGTAGCAAGATCGTCGCAGTGGAAGCGGCCGAGTGCCCCACCATGCTCTGCAACGGCTACGGCGAGCACAACATCCAGGGCATCGGCGACAAGCATGTTCCGCTGATCCACAATGTCATGAACACCGATGTCGTGGTCGGCGTCACCGACGC
>CAZIKZ010000296.1:0-5639 GCA_964539845.1 uncultured Hyphomicrobiales bacterium | reverse complement strand
AGGTCGGAGGTTCAAGTCCCCCCAGCTGTACCATCATAGCATGAAACTGTCCGACCCGCCGCGAAGTGCGTTCTTCGGGACGTGCGCGCGTAAGATGTCGTTTCTTTCGAACAAAACTCTGGCCCGAGATGATCGCATTGCCGGTACGGTGTCGATGCCGAACGGGTCAGCCCCTGCGCCGGCGCTGCAGGATGACGATCGCAATTCCCACCACAACGCCTACGACAAAGACCACCACGGCGAGTTGTGTCAGCCCGATCGCGATGGCCTGCTCAACCAGTGAGCCCCAATTCATCGGCAAAGGCCTCGTTCACTCTTTGCTTTTCAGCTGCGACTCGTTCGCCTCGATAAACGAGCGAATCTCATCGGTCATGTTCAACAATTTGAGCCATTGCTCCTTGTAGAGCGTAACCGGGAACCGGCCGAGCCCGTAAACCGAGACACCGCCCTTGTCGCTGACCTTGATGCGCGTGCTTCCGGACTGCGCCTTCTTCAGCGCGGCGTTCTCGCTCTTCAGGCGCTCCAGTTCCGCTTTCAGATCTTCGTCCGACATGCTGTGCTCCTTGCTGGAAAGCGATTGCGGTTGGATCCGGACGGTGCTGCCTGCGACGTCTCCGAAACGGTCTTAGCCGGTCGCGCGCAAAACAAAAACCCGGTCTCGCGAGAGACCGGGTTTCGTTTAGGCCCTTGGTCGGGCGAAATCTTAGTAGCCGTAGGAGCGGTATCCGTAGCCGTACGACTTGTAGCCGTGGTTGTAGGACTTGTAGCCGTAGCTGTGGCCGTACGAGTAGGACGGTGCGTAGTGCGACTTGTAACCATAGCCGCCGTAATAATGGGCGGACGCGGTGGTCGGGGCGAGAGCGGTGATGGCGAGAGCAGCAGCAGCGGTCAGGCCGAGAATGGTGTTGCGGATCATGTGAAGTCCCCTGTGTCTTTGCCGGGAGCGGGCATCGCGTCCCTGATGTGTATGGGTCGTGCCGGGGCGTTGTTTGGTTCAATCGCCGGGGAGATTTTCACCCTTCTCACGCGAGTGTGATGACGCAGCCACGCTGAGGCCGCGTGGCCCGTATCAGCGGTTAGCAGGCGAGCAAAAACCCGGCCTCGCGAGAGACCGGGTTTTGTTTCGAGGCCCTGGGTCGGGCGAGATCTTAGTAGCCGTAGGAGCGGTATCCGTAGCCGTACGACTTGTAGCCGTAGTTGTAGGACTTGTAGCCGTAGCTGTGGCCGTATGAGTAGGACGGGGCGTAGTGCGACTTGTAACCATAGCCGCCGTAATAATGGGCGGACGCGGTGGTCGGGGCGAGAGCGGTGATGGCGAGAGCAGCAGCAGCGGTCAGGCCGAGAATGGTGTTGCGGATCATGTGAAGTCCCCTGTGTCTCTGTCGGGAGCGGGTATCGCGTCCCTGATATGTATGGGTCGGTCCAGGGGACCACCCGGTTCAACGCGGAGCCGGATTTCGGGCGGGCTCACGCGACCGTGACGGACGCCCTTGAGGGCAGTCCACTTCTGCTTGCGTCGTATCGACGGCCCGTGCCGGGCGGCGTTGGGCGAATAGCGCCATGCGTCGGCACGGCTTGAACTCGCGCGGCCTTTGGGTTTGTCTGCAAGCGCCCGCTTCGCGCGGAGCCAAGAAACAAGAACAGAGCGGGTGAGGGGGGCTGCCGTGCTGACATTCGGAATCTTCGACCATCTCGACAGTGACGGTTCTCCGCTCGGTGAGATGCTGGAGAAGCGACTGAAGCTGCTCGAGGTGATGGACCGCGAGGGCTTCTACGGCTTTCACATGGCGGAGCACCATTCGACGCCGCTTGGCTGGGTGCCGTCGCCGAGCGTGTTCGTATCGGCCGCGATCCAGCGCACCAGGCGGCTCCGCATCGGCCCGCTGGTCTATGTGCTGCCGATGTATCATCCGCTGCGTGTGTACGAAGAAATCTGCATGCTCGATCACATGAGCAACGGCCGGCTCATGTTCGGCGTTGGCCGGGGGGCTGCGCTGGTCGAGCATCAGCGCTATGGCATTGATCCTGCGCATGCACCGGCGATGTATCACGAAGCCTTCGCGGTGATCATGAAGGCCTGCGAACAGGACGTGTTGAATTTCGAGGGCAAGTATTATTCGTTCAAGGACTACCTCGTTCAGAACAAGCCGGTGCAGCGGCCGCATCCGCCGATCTGGTATGGAGCGCCGAATGCCGATGCGATCGGCTGGGCCGCACCGAACGCCGTCAATGTCGTATCGCTCGGTCCTGCGGCGCGCGCAAAGGCGATCACCGACCGTTACCGCAAGGACTGGGCCGAGCTTGGTCGCAACGCCGCCGATATTCCAATGATGGGCATCACGCGCCATATCCTAGTCGCGCCAACAGACAAGGACGCGAAGGACATGGCGCGTCCCGCCTATGCCGTCTGGCGCGAGGCGATTGAGATGTTGTGGGCCCGCTCGGGCATTTCATTCCCGCTGACCCCGGTCTATCCGAAGACCTGGGACGAACTCGAGGCGATCGGCCACGGAGTCGCGGGATCGCCGTCAACGGTTCGCGACTATATCGCAAAGCTGCGGGCCGACAGCGGCATCAACTACGTACTGGCGCAAATGATGTTCGGGACGATGGCTTTCGAGCAGGCCGCGTCGTCGATGCAATTATATGCGCGCGAGGTCATGCCGGCCTTTGCGGCGCAGGCGGTGTAACCGGAGTGAGTGCAAGGAGCACAATGTCACGCAAGCGCATTCTGGTTCTTCCCGGCGACGGGATCGGTCCCGAGATTCTCGTGCAGGCGCGCCGCGTCGTCGAATGGTTTGCCGCCAATCGCGGCCTTGCGATCGATCTGCACGAGGAGCATTTCGGCATTCCGGCCTGGCACGCGCACGGCTCGTTCCTGCCTGACAGGACGTGGGACGAGATCGAGGCGGCCGACGCCATTCTGTTCGGAGCGATCGGATCCCCCGAGTACCACACCATCCCCGGCGCGCAGGAGGGAACTGGTCTTCTGCGCATGCGCGTGGAACTGAACCTCTACATCAATCTGCGCCCGGTCCAGGCGATGCCGGCGCTGGCGGCGGTCTCCCCGATCAAGCCGGAGGTGCTGCGCGGCACCGATATGATGATCGTGCGCGAACTGGTCGGCGGGATCTATGTCGGTACGCCGCGCGGGATCGAGACCGTGGAGGGCGTGCGGCGCGGCACCAACACGATGACCTATAGCGAGCCGGAAATCGAACGGATCGCGCGGGCGGCGTTCGCGCTTGCCCGCACCCGCGGCGGGCGTGTCTGCTCGGTCGACAAGAGCAACGTGCTCGAGACCAGCCGTCTGTGGCGCGATGTGGTGCAGCGGCTGCATGATGCCGAGTACGGGGACATCGCGCTGTCGCATCTGTTCGTCGACAATGCCGCGATGCAGCTCGTGCGCGCGCCGTCGCAGTTCGATGTGCTGCTGATGGAGAACCTGTTCGGCGATATCCTCTCCGATATCGGTGCCGCAGTGGCGGGTTCGATCGGCATGCTGCCGTCCGCGTCGATGAACGGCATGTATGCCGGCGAAGAGGGGCGGCACCGCGCGCTGTACGAACCGATCCATGGCAGCGCGCCGGATATCGCGGGGAAGGGCATCGCCAATCCGTGCGGTGCCATCCTGAGCTTCGCGATGTGTCTGCGTCACACCTTCCTGCGGCCCGACGAGGCTGCGTTCCTGGAAGCGGCCGTGACCCGCGCCATCGAGAGCGGCGCGCGTACACCCGACATCGCGTTGCCCGGTCATCCGCCGGTCTCGACCGCGGAGATGGGCAACCGGATCATGCGCGAACTCGATGCGATGGCTGCCGCGCCGGCTTCTGCCCATGCTTGACGGCGCCGTCCGATTGGGGCCTGTAAGCACGATCTCCTCCTTGCGAGGCAACCCCATGAATGTGTGGTCCTGAATGTCCTCCGATCATGTCGCGCGTCTCGAAGACACGCTGAAATCCGGCAAATTCGTCCTCACTGCCGAAATCACCCCACCGGTTTCCTGCGACAAGAACGACCTGCTCGAGAAAGCGCTGCCGCTGCGCGGGCTCGCCGATGCGGTGAACGTCACCGATGGCGCGGGCGCCCGGGCGCATATGGACTCGGTCACGTCCGCCACCATCCTGTTGATGAATGGGATTGAGCCCATCCTTCAGCTCACCTGTCGCGACCGTAACCGGCTTGGGCTGCAGGCCGCGCTGATGGGCGCGTCCGCGATGGGCGTGCGCAATCTGCTTGCGCTGCGTGGCGACGACCCGACGCAGGGCGACCAGCCGGAGACCAAGGCGGTGTTCGATCTCGACGCGCGCGGTCTGCTCGCGACCGCGGCACGGATGCGCGACGCTGGCGAATTGCCGTCGGGCAAAAAGATCGGCGGCAAGGCGGACTTCTTCCTCGGCGCCGCCGACGCGCCGATCGATCCCGCAGCGGACTGGAAGCCGGCCGGCCTCAAAGCCAAGGTCGAGGGCGGTGCGCGTTTTGCGCAGACGCAGTTCTGCATGGATGCCGGTGTGCTGCGCCGATACACGCAGCGCCTGAAGGAGGAGGGCGTACTTCCCGGCCTCTCCATGATCATCGGCGTGGTGCCGTTCCGCTCCGCGAAGTCGGCGCGCTGGATCAAGGAGAAGCTGTTCGGCTCGATCGTGCCGGACGCCATGATCGATCGCATGGAGGCTGCCGCCGATCCGGTCGCGGAAGGCAAGGCGATCCTCACCGATTATCTCATCGAGATTTCCGAGATCCCCGGCGTTGCCGGCGCGCATATCATGGCGCCGATGAATGACGACGCGGTGCCCGAAGTCATCGAAGCCTTCCGCAAGCGCAAGGGATAACGGCGCGGATCGGCCGCGAGGCAATGTCGGTGTCGCCCCCGCGAAAGCGGGGGCCCATATTCCAGGGCGGTGGTTATGGGTCCGCGCTTTCGCGGGGACGACTGCGTATGGTCCCTCGTCACTTCACCGGCTCGACATCGGCCGCGCCCTTCGCGCCGATATAGACACCGAGCAGACGCACCGGCTCAGTCCCTGCATTGAAGCCGTGATGCACGACATCCATCGCTTCCATCAGGCTGTCGCCCTTCTTGTAGGTGCGGATGCCGTGCGCGCCGTAATCGACCGACAATTCGCCCTCCAGGATATAGGCGAACAGCGGCACGCCGTGCTTGTGCGGGATGGTGCGCTGGCCGGGCGCGAGCGTGATGATCGAGGCATTCACATGCGGCTCGCCCGTGGGATAGCGCAGCTTTTCGCCGAGCACCGTGGTCGAGGTCGAGAGCAGCGGCACCGCCGGATAGCCCGCGGCGTTGGTGGGGGCTTTCGTTTCTGGGACGTTTTTCGCAGGCGTTTGCGCATCGGGTGCGCGCTGCGCGAAGGCGGGGAATGCTGCGAGGGTCAGGAGGAGGGTGGCGGCGATACGGTGCATGGCGTCTTTCTTTCTTGTCGTCCCCGCGGCATCTCGTCCTTCACCCTCCCCCTTGTGGGGAGGGTCGGCCGCTTGAGCAAAGCGAAAGCGGACGGGGTGGGGGCTTGTCGCTCGAAGCGTAGGGGGCATTGATTGAAATTTCCTCCCACCATCGTCATTGTGAGCCAACGGGCCCACGTTCAGCGCGGCCCGATGACAGGCTCCGCGAAGCAATCCAC
>CAZIKZ010000295.1:0-5647 GCA_964539845.1 uncultured Hyphomicrobiales bacterium | reverse complement strand
AGAGCATGCTCGCCTTCTGGCGCGTCCGGGCCAATCGACGGAAACAGCGCCGTGATCTCAGCCGCCTCGACGACCGTCTGCTGCGTGACATTGGCATCAGCCGCCATGACGTCGCGCGCGAAACAAGAAAATCGTTCTGGCGCTGACGATGATTGAACGCCCATCCGCATGTGCCGTCACGACACGGCGCACCGGTCCCACTTTTCATGTCGGCGGCCGTGTTGGGCTGATCGGACTTGTGGCCATGACTGCAACGCGATGCAAAGCATCGAGACAATTGAATCGGAATGACGCGGCCCATATGGTGCGCCCTGCCTCGTTCCGAGCGGACGAGCAGGACTCCTCACCATAAAGTTTTTCAGCATGTCCCTCCCCGCGCCCGTTCTGAATCCACCCTTCAACATCACACGCGTCAGCCATGTGGTCCTAACAAGCCGCGACCTCGACGCCAGCCGCCATTTCTACAGTGACGTGCTTGGCCTCGTTGTCACCGACAGCGACAAGGACGCGGTCTATCTGCGCGGACTGGAAGAGGCCTGCCACCACAGCCTGGTCATTCGCAAATCCGGCAACGATCCGGTGTGTCAGGCCATCGGCTTCCGCGTTCTCACCGACGCCGATCTCGACAAGGCCAGGGACTGGCTCGACCGCCACGGCGTCGCGAGCAGCTGGATCGACGTGCCGCATCAGGGCCGGACGCTGCGCTTCACGGACGGTTCGGGATCGCCGATCGAACTCTGCGCGACAATGGATATCGTTCCGCGGCTGATGCAGTCCTTCGACAAATTCCACGGCGGAAGTCCGCAGCATCTCGATCACGTGCAGGTCGCCGCGTCGGATATTCAGCGCGTATTCGATTTCTATGCCCCGCTCGGATTCCGGTTGACGGAATACACTGCCCGCGACGGCACGGACGAATTGTGGGGCGTGTGGCTGGCCCGCAAGGGCAATCCGCACGACATCGTGTTCAGCAACGGCCGCGGACCGAGGCTTCACCACTTCGCCTACACGGTGCCGGAAGTGCGAGATCTCATCCACGCCTGCGACGTTGCCGCAAGCATGGGCTTTGCGAGCCGCATGGAGCGTGGCCCGGGACGGCACGGCATCGGTAACGCATTGTTCGTCTATTTCCGCGATCCGGACGGACACCGGATTGAATTGTTCAACACCCACTATCAGGCGATCGATCCTGACATTCCGCCGCTGCGCTGGGATCTCAGCAATACGAGCCGATCGCAATTGTGGGGGCTGCCGGCGACGCGCGCCTGGTTCTTCGAGGCGACGCTGTTCGAAGGCGTCGTGCCGGCCGAACCTCTGCTCAAGGCCGATCCCGTCACGCTCGAGGCCTTTCTGACGAACCAGTTCTGACGATGTAAATGCGCGTATTACGCAATCACGCGCGCATCGGACGCGACGATCACGCCCGCGCAATGCCGTCGGCGATGAACCGGGGGAGTGCGAACGCCGCCCGGTGCACCTCCGGCGTCCAGTATTTTGTCTGAAAAGAACCCGCCAGTTCGTAACGGCGCGTCAATTCCTCGACGGATACCGCGCGAAGCGTCCTGTCGTCGGTCGCCCAGCCCATCGCGAGATGACCTCCGGTATAGGTCGGAATCGCAGCGATATAACAGGTGCTGTCGGCGAACAGTTTGCCGAGATTCCTGACCGATGATTGAACGACGTCCGGCTGCAGGAAGGGCACGCCACTCTGCGTGACCAGGACGCCGCCCGGCTTCAGGCAACGCCGCACATGGCGGTAGAATTCATCGGAGAACAGCACCTCACCCGGTCCGTGCGGATCAGTGGAATCGACGATCACGACGTCGAACTTTTTCTCCGTCTGCGCAACGAAGGCCATCCCGTCACCGATCACCAGGTCAAAACGCGGGTCGGATAGAACAGGCTCTGTGAAGTCCGGGAAATGCTCCTTGGAGAATTCGACCACCGACGCGTCGATCTCCACCAGGGCAAGCGTCACTACGCTCTTGTGCTTGAGCACTTCCTCCGCAATGCCGCAATCGCCCCCGCCAACGATCAAGACGTCCTGCGCCCGCCCATGGGCAAGGATCGGCACATGGGACATCATCTCATGATAGACGAACTCATCCGCGGTCGTGACCTGGGTCGCACCGTCGAGCAGCAGCACCTTTCCAAAGAGCGGATTTTCGAACAGCAGCAGATGCTGATGCGCTGTCTTGACGTCTCGCAGAATTCTGTCAGCGCGATAGGACGTGCGGATTCCGAGATCGTCAAACAGCGTTTCTGACACCCATCGGTCAGTCATGACACTCCTCACATTTGTGCGGACGCGCGTGTGCGGTGACAGGGTGAACACCGCCATGCTGGTGACGGATGATAGTCCGGCACGACCGTCCCGCGTCCAGTGCGGCCGGTCATGCCGGAGCCAATTATGCGCGTTGCCCGCGAAATATTTCGTTGACGGCCACGCGCTTCGGACTGAACGCCTCACGAAGGACCGGAACGCATGCCTCCGGCCGGGCGTCACCACACATGAAAACATCCAGCGCCGCATAGCGCCGTTCCGGCCAAGAATGGATGGAGATGTGGCTCTCCGCCAATACGGCGACGCCTGACACACCGCCATTCGGCTGAAAATGATGCAGGTGGATATGAAGCAGCGTCGCTCCGGACGCGATTACGCAACGGCGCAGCACTGTCTCGATATAGTCGATCTCGTCCAGCCTTTGGGCATCATAAAGATCGATGATGAGATGCGTACCTGCGCATACGACTCCGTTTCGTTGCACGAAACGATCGTCATGCTGTTCGATGGCGTTCGCGTTTGCGACAACCTGATTATCCTTCGTTCGGGAGGTACTTGGTTCCCCCAAGCCCGTCCCCAATTGAAGGAGGGTGTTCCGGCTCATGCGCCGTCCTCCTCAACCAGAGAGCGAAGCCCGAGAGACCGGCGCTAACCGGCTCACGGAATGAAAAATGCCGCCCTAACATCCCGCAGAGAGTGGGCTGATAAAGCAGCATCAAAGACTTAGGCAGCTTCATCGCACGCTTCAAGCCACTGAGGTCAAGCCGGACAAAATGCCGCGAAAAACCTCATCGTCAATCCGCGTTTAACAACACTGCGCACCGATCCACGCGAACAATGCCGCGAATATCCGTGGTATGCGGGCTTCGCTGAGATTCTCTCGCAAAGCGTCAGGTCTCAGGACAATTTGGCGCCCTGCGCCTCGACCACCGCAAGCGCGGTCATGTTGATCACACCGCGCGCGGTGACGGACGGCGTCAGGATATGCGCCGGCATCGCCGCACCGATCAGGATCGGCCCAACCGCCAGCGCATCCGCCAGCACCTTGGTCATCTGGTAGGCGATATTGGCGGCATCGAGGTTCGGCATGATCAGCACATTTGCCTCGCCCTTCAGCCGCGAATGCGGAAACACGCGCTCGCGGATCATCGGGTTGATCGCAGTGTCGCCATTCATTTCGCCTTCGACCTCGAGCTCCGGGTTGCGCTCCTGCAGCAACCGCATCGCAGCCCGCATCTTGCTGGCGGACGCGCTGTCGAACGATCCGAAATCCGAATGAGACAGCAGCGCGATCTTTGGCTGCAGCCCGAAGCGGCGTACATGCGCGGCGGCGAGCACCGCCATGTCCGCGATCGCCTCCACACTTGGCTCCGGCGTCACCTGCGTATCGGTCAGGAAATAGGCGCCCTTGTTGGTGATGACGAGCGACAGCGCGGCATATTCATTGACGCCGGGTGCAAGCCCGATCACGTCGCGAATGTTTTTCAGATGCGCCATGTAGCGGCCTTCGAGCCCGCAGATCATGGCGTCGGCAAGCTTCAGACGCACCGCAAGAGCCGCGATCACAGTCGAATTGGTGCGCACGATGGTGCGCGCCGCGTCCGGCGTGATGCCGCGCCGGCCCGCGGCCTCGACATAAGCCTGCACATATTCGCGGTATCGCGGATCATCATCCGGATTGATCAACGTGAAATCGCGGCCCGGCCGGATCGAGAGACCGTAGCGTTCGAGCCGCGTCTCGATCACACTGGGACGGCCGATCAGCAGCGGCTGCGCCAGCTTTTCTTCCACGATGACCTGCGTCGCGCGCAGCACGCGCTCATCCTCGCCCTCGGCGTAAATGACGCGCATCGGGTTTTCTTTGGCGCGCGTGAAAACCGGCTTCATGATGAAACCGGAACGGAACACAAAGCGGTTCAGCCGCTCCCGATAGGCCTCGAAGTCACCGAACGGCCGCGTCGCAGCCCCTGACTCGATCGCGGCCTGCGCGACTGCCGGCGCGATCCGCAGAATCAGCCGCGGATCGAATGGATTTGGAATGAGCGAGCCCGGCCCGAAAGTGCGCGCTTCGCCGCCATAGGCCTGCGCGGCGACCTCGGACGGGGCCTCACGCGCCAGTGCCGCGATTGCTTCGACCGCAGCACGCTTCATCGTCTCGTTGATCGTGGTAGCGCCGACATCGAGCGCACCGCGGAAGATGTACGGAAAACAGAGAACGTTGTTGACCTGGTTCGGATAATCCGAACGCCCGGTGCAGATCATGGCATCGGGCCGCGCGGCCCTCGCCTCGTCCGGCATGATTTCCGGGGTCGGATTGGCGAGCGCCATGATCAGCGGGCGATCCGCCATACGCTTGACCATATCGGCGCTCAGCACACCGCCGGCCGACACACCGAGGAAAATGTCAGCCCCGCCGATGATATCGCCGAGCTTCCGCGCGTCGGTATCCTGCGCATAGACCTCTTTCCAGCGGTCCATCAGGGTATTGCGGCCTTTGTAGACGACGCCTTCTATATCGGAGACGAAGATGTTCTCGCGTTTCGCACCAAGCTCGACGAGCAGATTAAGGCACGCAAGCGCCGCGGCGCCTGCACCGGATGCCACGATCTTGACGTCTCCGATTTTCTTGCCGGACAGATAGAGCGCGTTGCGCACCGCGGCCGCGACGATGATGGCAGTGCCGTGCTGGTCGTCGTGGAAAACCGGAATTTTCATCCGCTCTTTGAGCTGGGCCTCGACGTCGAAGCATTCCGGCGCCTTAATGTCCTCCAGATTGATGCCGCCGAAGGTCGGCTCCAGCGCCGACACCACACTCACCATCCGCTCGACGTCCGGCGCGTCGATCTCGATGTCGAACACATCGATACCGGCGAATTTCTTGAAGAGGACACCCTTGCCCTCCATTACGGGCTTGGCCGCGAGCGGACCGATGGCGCCAAGCCCCAGCACGGCGGTTCCATTGGTGACGACAGCCACTAGGTTTGCACGTGAGGTGAGTTCGGCCGCGGTCGCCGGATCCCGGACGATCTCGTGACAGGCAGCCGCGACACCGGGCGAGTAGGCCAGCGACAGGTCTCGCTGTGTGGCCAGTGGCTTGGTCGGAACGACCTCGATCTTGCCCGGTCGCGGAAGGCGATGGTAACGGAGCGCGCCGTCGGTGAGTTCGTCCGCCAAGCTCGCCTCCCATCCAAACAAAAAGGGCCGCCAGTTGGAGTTTCCAACAGGCGGCGACTTTAGATCACCTTTTCGTTCGAACCGGCGAGTTTGGTGCGGCCAAGAAGACTCGAACTTCCACGCCTCGCGGCACTAGCACCTCAAGCTAGCGCGTCTACCAATTCCGCCATGGCCGCGCCGGATCGATGG
>CAZIKZ010000294.1:2832-5649 GCA_964539845.1 uncultured Hyphomicrobiales bacterium | reverse complement strand
GTTGCGCTCACCGCGTCGACGGTCGAATTGTTGGCCGCGCCGTCGTCGAGAATGCGAAGGGTATTGCCCGACGGGTTGGAAAACGTCACGCGGCCATTGAAGCGCGCGTTGAGTTCCGCGGTAACGCCCGCAAGGCCGCCCGAGAAATTGACACCGATCACGGTGTCGCCCGCTTCAGCGGTGAAATCGTTCGACAATGGCAGCGCGGCCGGGTCATCGACCCGCACGATGGTGACGCGATGCTGCTGACCGGTGGTGGTGTCCGTCCAGGTCAGATTGATCTTGTTACCGGGCAGAAGCGCGGCGGTGTCGATGTCGTATCCGGCAAAGGCGCCCGGCGCCACGGCGGCGCCGGGAACAGTCGCATCCGACAGGCTGGATGCCATCGCAGCCGCGATCGCGTCGAGCTGCGCCTGCGCCTCGGGCAGGATATGGTCGCGCATCTCGATAAAGGCCGCGATCTCGCCCGAGCGGATCGCGTTGCTCGCCAGAAGATCGACCTTGCCACCGGTCGGCGTGACCAGCGTGATCGTGCCGACCCCACGGGTCGCCGGATCCGCCGTCCATTGCGAGCCCGGCATCACCGTGCCCTTCGCATCGAAGGCAAGACGCGACGCTTCCGTGCCGACGAGCTGAATGCCGGAATTGGTGAAGACGGTGACCTGATTGTGGTCACCCGCGATCACCCGGATGTCCATCAACTGCGAGAGTTCGTCGATATACCGGTCGCGCTGGTCCAACAGCGTGGCCGCAGCGGCGTCGGGCGTGGTGTTCAGCGCAAGCTGACGATTGATGGTGGCGATGCGCTCCATCGCATTGTTGGCGCGCGACACCGCGTCATTCAACCCCAGCTCGGCATCGCTGCGCAGAGCCTGGATGTCGTTGGTCATGCTGTTGAGCTGCTGTGCCAGCACCTGCGCGGAACCGATGACCGCGGCGCGCGCTGCCGGCGATTCAGGCGAGGTTCCGAGCGTCTGCAGAGCCGACGAGAAGTCGTTGAACGCGACTTCGAGCGTCGCGTTCGCACCGGGCTGGCCGTAGATGCTCTGCAGCCGCGAATAGAACTGCGCGCGCAGATCGGCGTAGCTGCCGCCGGCGGCCTCGGTTCGCAATTGCCGCTGCAGATAGATGTCGAGTTCGCGATTGATCGCGCCGATGCGCACACTGACACCGGCACCGCCAGCCGACGTCGTGGTCTGCTCCAGGGTCTTGCGGACATAGCCGGGCGTTTCCGCATTCGCCACGTTCGAGGCGATCAGCGCAAGCCCGGCCTGCACTGTGCGCAGACCGGAAGTCGAGGTGTTGAGTGCCTGCGTCAGGCTCATCGCGTCGTCCTAATGCCCGTCGCCATGTTCACCGCAGCATGTTCAGCAGTTCCTGCGTCATATCGTTCGCAGTCGAGATGACGCGGGTGTTCGCCGAATAGGCCTGCTGCGTGACGATCAGCTTGGTGAATTCGTCCGCAATGTCGGTGTTCGAACCTTCAAGCGCCGAGCCGATGATGGTTCCGCTCGCGCCGTAGGTTGGCGTGCCGGATTCATCGGTGACCGCAAAGGCACCGCCGTCAATGCGCTTCAGGAAATCCGCGCCGGTGAAGTTCGCGAGCGTGATTTCCGCGAGATCGATCGTGCGTCCGTTCGAATAGGAACCGACGATGCGACCTTTTTCGCTGATCGAAATCGTCTGCAACTCCCCGGCCGCATAGCCGTTCTGATGAATCAGGTTCACCTGGGCATTCCCGTTCGGGTCCGCGAACTGGGTGATGCCGCCCGACCCGTGGTTGACCTGGAGGTTGCCGAGGTTGATGCCATCCACGGTGACGTTGTTCAGTTGCAGCGTCGAGACCAGAGGGCTCATCTGGCCGTTGGCACCGAATGTGTAGTTCACGCCGGCATTTGCCCAGGCCGCCTGCGTGCCGGTCGCATTCGAATTGACCTGATAGAACATGTTCCAGGTATCGGTGCCGCCGGTGAGCTGGGAATCGACCTTGGCCCAGCGAAGCTGAATGTTCACCGCCGTACCCGAGACGTCGTAGGCAGTGATCGCACCACCGCCCAGTGAGGAATCGATGAATGCGCGCTCGTCGTTTCCGTTCACGGTGCCGTTCGAGGGCAACCCCGACAGCGTCCGCATGCCGAAAACCGAGTGCGTCGCCGTGCCACCGATTGTGATCGTATCGGTCATGTTGGCGGCAGTGATCGTGGCATTGCCGTTGCTCGTGTTGACGCTGCCCGTGCCGCCGGTGATGCCGGCAAGCGCTGTCGAGAGTTCCGCAAGCGTCGAGACCTGCCCCGGTCCGTTTCCGAAAGTGATGGTCAGAGCCGGGTTGCCACCGACCTGGACCGTCATCGTCTGACCGGCGCCAACGGCGTTCTGCGTCAGAAGATTGTTGGCGTTGGTGTTGCCGACACTCAGGCCCAATTCGCCGAGCAGCGAGAGAGTCGAGGCACCGCCGATTTCGATATGGGTATCGGCATCGGCGCTGGTCAGAACCAGGCGGTTCGATCCGTTGAGCGATGCGGTGATGCCGGTGGTGCCGGTCTGGGCGTTGATCTTGGCCAGCACGTCGGTCGAGTCATCGCCAGCAGCGATGGCGATCGATATATTATTGAGTTCGAGCGTGCCGCCTGCCGACGTCAGCGTCGAAAGGTCGATGCTTCCGGTTCCGACCGCGACCGCGTCAGCCGTCAGCGTTGCGCCCGATCCGAAAATGCGCGCCGGCGCCGGCGGTCCGAAGACCGGGTTGGCCGAGAAGTTCGCCGGGTTGAGAAGCTCGGACCCGGGGAGGTCGGTGTCGTGATTGTTGGTCATCGGATA
>CAZIKZ010000294.1:0-2732 GCA_964539845.1 uncultured Hyphomicrobiales bacterium | reverse complement strand
TGCTGGGAGGGGATATTGTCCGGGATCAGGTCCTGGAAACTGGTATCGATCCGCTTGAAGGCGGTCGTCTGCGAGTTGGCAATGTTGCCGGACACGTTTTCGAGCGCATAGGACTGCGCGCGCATGCCGGATACCGCTGTGTTGAGAGCGCCGAAGATACCCATTACGTTTTCCTCCAGAACGGCGAGGCGGCCGTCTCGATATGCGGCCGCAAGCTTTGCGACCAAAACCGTCGCAAGCACCGTGCCAGCAAAAATATTGTTTTAAATCAATTACATAAGGCAGACGTGGCCGCTGTGAACGCGGCCACCTTTGCCGGGCATCGGCAAAATTTTCCGCCCAGCGGCACTCAGGCCCGCCGCCGGACCGCCCCACTCTGACGGGCCGGTTTGGCTCTCGTCTTCAGGCGTTCACCGATCGACACGATGGTCACGATGGCCGGGACCAGCTCCTCGCCGAGCGGCGTGAGCTGATATTCCACCGATGGCGGCGATGTCGGCATCACGCGCCGTTCGATCACGCCCTTCCCGGCGAGGTCGCGCAAGCGCGCGCTCAGGACCTTGGCCGAGATCACCGGAATATCGGTGCGCAATTCACTGAAACGCCGCGCGCCGCCGCTCAGGCACCAGATCACATTGGGCGTCCAGGCGCCGCCAAGAAGTCCCATGCATTCGGTCAGCGGACAGCCCTGCGGTCCGGGCGACACCCTGCTCTTTCGCATCTTCAGCGCCATCGCGATGCCTCGTTGCAGATTTTTCCGGTTACCGCGCGGATACCTCAAAATCAACGTAACAAAAGGTAATGGGGTTTCCGACGGTAATCTCATTGGCTAACTCTCCCCCGCGCGTCGAAGGACCAACAAAGGAGAGCAAGTGATGAAGCTTTACTATTCGCCGGGTGCCTGTTCGCTGTCGCCCCATATTGTGCTGCGCGAGCTTGGTTACGATTTCGAACTTGAGCGCGTCGACCATGCGACAAAGACCACCGAAGGCGGCCGCGACTTCCTGTCGGTCAACGCGAAGGGCTACGTGCCGGCGCTGCAACTGCGCGATGGCGAGGTCCTGACCGAAGGCGCGGCGATCGTACAATATCTGGCCGATGCCAAATCCGACACGACGCTTGTGCCCGCGCCCGGCACGATCGAGCGCGCGCGGCTGCAGGAGCAACTGAATTTCATCGCATCCGAACTTCATAAGGCCTTCAGCCCGCTCTTCGGCGGCAGCACGCAGGATGCCGAGAAGCAGGCGGCGGTTGATCGCGTCGCTCTCAAGCTCGATCAGGTCGAAGCGGCGCTGGCCGACGGACGTCCGTACCTGCTTGGCAACAGCTTCACCGTGGCGGATGCCTATCTGTTCGTGGTGTCGGGCTGGACCAAACCGACCGGCATCGGCCTCGACCGCTGGCCGAATCTTCGCGCGCATTCCGAACGTGTCGGAAAGCGGCCGAATGTGCAGGCGGCCTTGCGCGCCGAAGGCCTGAATTGAGCATGCCAGCGGCGGAAGAACGGCACGAGGAACGGGACATGGACCAGCGCTATCAGGACGTCTCCGCCGCATTCGCCGATTATTTTGACGGGCTGTATCACAGCGATACGGCCCGTCTCGCCAGGGTGTTTCATCCGCAGGCGCACTATGCCTGTGCCACCGAGGGCCATCTGACGCATCTGACGATGGACCAGTATTTCCCGATCGTCGATGCCCGGCCATCGCCGGCCAGCCGCGGCGAGACCCGCGCGGACAAGATCGTATCGATCGAATTCGCGGGTCCGGTCACCGCCTTCGTGCGGGCGGAATGCGCGATCGGACCGAAACATTTCACCGATCTGCTCACGCTGGTCCGGCTTGACGGCCGCTGGCAGATCATCTCCAAGGTGTTTCACTTCGACCTGTGACCGTAATCCCAGATCAAGCCGGGACATGCCATGCCGTATGTGAACATCAAGATCACGCGCGAAGGCGCAACCGCCGCCCAAAAGGCCGAGCTGATCAAGGGCGTGACCGACCTCCTGCAGCGCGTCCTGAACAAAAACCCGGCGACCACCTTTGTCGTCATCGACGAGGTCGCGCTCGAAGACTGGGGTATCGGCGGCTTGCCGGTCGACGAATACCGGAAGCTCGCAGCCAAACGCCAGTAGAGCGGATTAGGCAAGCCGATCACTTAACGCGCGGCATCCGCGGCAAGGTTGCCGCCGCCATGACGCGTGTCTAGTGTCGATCCAGACGACAATTCAAGGAACTGCAATGCGTTTCGAAGGCACCAAAGAGTATGTCGCGACCGATGATCTCAAGGTCGCGGTGAATGCGGCGATCAATCTGCAGCGTCCGCTGCTGATCAAGGGCGAGCCCGGCACCGGCAAGACCGTGCTGGCGCAGGAGATCGCCAAGGCCGTGGGCACCGACCTCCTGGAATGGCATGTGAAATCCACCACCAAGGCACAGCAGGGCCTGTACGAATATGACGCGGTCTCGCGCCTGCGCGACAGCCAGCTCGGCGACGAGCGCGTCAAGGATATCCGCAATTATATCAAGCGCGGCAAGCTGTGGGACGCGTTCGTTCGCGAGAAGCGTTCCATTCTGCTTATCGACGAGATCGACAAGGCCGATATCGAATTCCCGAACGATCTCCTGCAGGAACTCGATCGGATGGAATTCTTCGTCTACGAGACCGGCGAAACCATCAAGGCGCAGCAGCGCCCGATCGTGATCATCACCTCCAACAACGAGAAGGAGCTG
>CAZIKZ010000293.1:0-5672 GCA_964539845.1 uncultured Hyphomicrobiales bacterium | reverse complement strand
AGAGCGGCAGAAATTCCGGATAGCGTTCGACATCGGCGACCAGATCGAACATGTCGGACGCGTTGTGGCGCACGCGCCGCGTGGTCGAGAACTCCGGCATCCGCGATCAGGCTCTGGCCGCGCGCGCAGCCTTCAGGCGCGCGAAGTCCTCGCCCGCGTGATGCGACGAACGCGTGAGCGGCGAAGCCGATACCATCAGAAAGCCCTTGGCATAGGCGATGGTCTCATAGGACTTGAATTCGTCAGGCGTCACGAACCGCACGACCGGATGATGCTTGCGCGACGGCTGCAGATACTGGCCGATGGTCAGGAAGTCGACATCCGCGCTGCGCAGATCGTCCATCAATTGCAGCACCTCGTTCCGCTCCTCGCCGAGCCCGACCATGATGCCGGACTTGGTGAACATCGTCGCGTCGAGTTCTTTCACGCGCTGGAGAAGCCGGATCGAATGGAAGTAGCGTGCGCCCGGCCGCACCGTCAGGTAACGCGACGGGACGGTTTCGAGGTTGTGGTTGAACACATCGGGCCTGGCGGCCACCACCTGCTCCAGCGCGCCGTCCTTGCGCAGGAAATCCGGCGTCAGGATTTCGATCGTGGTGGACGGACAGGCGCTGCGGATCGCGGCGATGGTCTGCGCGAAATGGTCGGCCCCGCCATCGGCCAGATCGTCCCGGTCAACCGAGGTAATCACCACATGCGACAGTCCGAGTTTGGCGACGGCCTGCCCCACATGCTCCGGCTCATCCCGGTCGAGCGCACCGGGTAGTCCGGTTTTGACGTTGCAGAACGCACAGGCGCGCGTGCAGGTGTCGCCCATGATCATGAATGTGGCGTGCTTCTTTTCCCAGCACTCGCCGATGTTCGGGCAGCCGGCCTCCTCGCAGACGGTGACGAGCTTGTTCTCGCGCACAATCGCCTGGGTTGCAGCATAACCCTTCGAAACCGGCGCTTTGACCCGGATCCAGTCCGGCTTGCGGAGGATCGGGTTGTCGGGCCGATTCGCCTTTTCCGGGTGCCGCGGCCGCGGCTGAGAGATGGTGTCGATGATGACCGTCACCGGGGAGCCTCAAAAACTGGGAGCGCCGTCAGGACCTTAAGACCTGCCCTACTTACGTTTTGCAACCATTCACCGCAAGGCGGCTAGCGTGCAGCTATGTGCCGCCGGAACTCCTGTCCATGACCCGCGAAACCGCGATGCGCGAGCCTTTCACCCGGCTCCAGTTCGTCCGCTTTTTCCTGTGCGGCCCGATGTACGTCACTCTGGTTCTGCTGGTATTCGAGGCGTTGCTGTCGGCCGCAACCACCTGGCTCGTGATCAAGGCCGGTCGCGACGTGGCCAATGGCGGCGAACATCTCATCAACGACCTGATCTGGATCCTGATCGTACAATGCGCATCCTACGCCGCCGGCGCGGTCAGCTGGGTTTATGCCGAGCGGGCGGGCATGAGGGCGTTCGGCCTCTACGTCTCCAGATTTGCGCCGGACAACCGCCACTATCCGACCCTGCTGGGAGACCGTCACGCTCGCGAGCAGGTGGAGCCGTTCCTGACCGGCAGACGTTCCACACCATCTATCGCCTGATGTACGAGGTCGAAGGCCAGCTCAAGATTCTGCTCGCGCTGATCTTCAACGCGATCGTGCTCGGCATGGAGATCGACGGGTTGCTGCCGCTCGCCTATGGCGTGGTCTTCACCACGCTCATCCTGCTGCAATATCTGGTGCGCAAGCGCGTCACCGAAATCTATCTCGACAGTCAGCGCTGGAATAACCGGGTCACCGCGCACGGCTACACGCTGTGGGACAATGTGTTTTCCGGCAATCGCTACAATCTTCATCTCTGGTTTGCCGGGTTCAAGGACCGTGCGCGCGGATGTCTGCGGGCGGCCATCCGTGTGATCGTCGCACGCGAAGGCCTGAGCGCCGCGGGCGCGATCTTCGGTCTCACCATCGTGTTCACGACCCTCGCCTATATCGCCTTCCGCGATGCCGGCAATACCGCGCTCCTGATCGGCATGGCTGCGACGCTGCCGCGTCAGATCGACATGACCAACGAGGTGCATCAGCTCGCGATCGACTTCAACGATGTGCTGGCCGCCTGGACACGTGTCGGCGGCATCGCCGAGAACATGCGGCCCGAACCAGATCCGCACTTCAACAGGCGCATCAAGTTCGACCGGCTGGTGTTGCGTGAAGGCGGCGAAATCCAGGTCGTTGGCTCGGTCGACGATGCGATGCGGCTTCTGCTCGCCTCGCCCAGCGGGCGTATCAACGTGCGGGGCGGTAATGGTTCGGGCAAATCAACGCTGCTCGCGGCACTGAAAGGCGAGATCAGGAACCGCGCCTATTACTGGCCGACCACGGACCGCCTCGCATTCCAGTTCACGAGCAAGGAGCCGGATCCCGGCGGGGGCGAAGAAGAGGAGACGCCGAAGCGGCGCAAGCGCAAACCCGGATTCTCATCGGGCGAGCGGCAGATCCGCTCGCTACAGGAAATCGTCGCCCATACCGAAGCGCCGATCTATCTGCTTGACGAATGGGACGCCAATCTCGATGGACCGAACCGCGCCGCCGCGAACGCACTGGTTGAAGAGCTCGCAAAGCGCGCGCGCGTCATCGAGATATCGCATCGCGACCCGACGTGAGCGACACCGTCGCGGAATGGCCGCTATGTTGCGTCGCAACAATTAAACTATTGCAACGCAGCAAAAGAGTGATTAACTCGGGGTCGTGTTGGCTAAAGGCAGATTCATGAGCAAGAACAACGGAACAGCCTGGAATACGAAGTACGGCATTCGCCGCGTTCGCCACGAAGAGGCGACCATCGAGGAGGCCATTGCCGCCGCCCAAGGCCTGTCGGACGATCTCGACGAGCAAGTCGAAGTCGCGTCCTCGCTGATTGGCTTGCCGCAAGAACAGGTTCGGGAAGCGCTGCTCAATATCGCTCCCGCTCGCACACGGGTCACCACGCCCGTCACATCAATCGTCACGACGACGCAGCGCGTCGTCGTCGTCGAAACCAAGCGACCGCGCAGAACAGCTCTGGCAACGCAGCGCAATACCCTGGGATGAAGAACGCGCGCTACATGTTCAGCACGCGTCCATAAGCGTCGAGCACGGCTTCCTTCATCGTCTCTGACAAAGTCGGATGCGGGAAGATGGTGTGGAACAGTTCCTCTTCCGTGGTCTCGAGATTCATCGCGACCACGAAGCCCTGGATGAGTTCGGTGACCTCCGGCCCAACAAGATGTGCACCCAGGAGCTGTCCCGTCTTCTTGTCGAAGATCACCTTGACCAGGCCCTGATCCTCTCCGAGCGCAACCGCCTTGCCGTTGCCAACAAACGGAAAGCGTCCGACGCGGATGTCCAGTTTCTTGTCCTTCGCTGCCTGTTCGGTCAGGCCGACCGATGCGATCTGAGGGAAGCAATAGGTGCAGCCAGGGATCAGCGACTTGTCCATCGCATGCGGGTGCAGTCCCTTGATGGCTTCGACGCAGATGACGCCCTCGTGCTCGGCCTTGTGCGCCAGCATCGGGGCGCCTGCGACGTCACCGATGGCATAGAGGCCCTGAACATTGGTGCGGCACATGCCGTCGATCACGATGGTGCCGCGGTCGGTCTTCACGCCGAGCTTCTCCAGCCCAAGATTTTCGATATTGCCGACGACGCCGACCGCCGAAATCACACGCTCGAATTCGATGGTCTGCGTCTTGCCTTTGCCGTCGTCGATCGTGGCCACGACGCTGTCTGACTTCTTGTCGAGCTTCGTGACTTTGGCGCCGGACATGATTGTCATGCCCTGCTTCTCGAATTGCTTGCGTGCCACGCCGGCGATCTCGGCGTCCTCGGCCGGAAGGATTTGCGGCAGCACCTCGACGACGGTCACCTCCGCGCCCATGGTGCGATAGAACGACGCGAATTCGATGCCGATCGCGCCTGAGCCGATCACCAGAAGCGACTTCGGAAACTGCGTCGCGGCCAGTGCTTCGAAATAGGTCCAGATCAGCTTGCCGTCCGCCTCCAGTCCCGGCAGCACGCGTGGGCGCGCGCCGGTCGCGACGATGATGTGTTTGGCCTGATAGCTGCCCGGCCCGAGCGCATCTTTCGGAATATTCACCGCAAGGCGCGAGTCGTGTGGCTTCACCGTGATCTTGCCGGGAGCGTCGATTGCGGCCTCGCCCCAGATCACCGTGATCTTGTTCTTCTTGAACAGGAAGCCCACGCCGGTATTGAGCCGGTTGACGACATTGCGCGAGCGCTGGATCACCGCTTTCGCATCGAAGCTCACCTTCTCCGCGGACAGGCCGTAATCCTTCGCGTGCTGCATGTAGTGATAGATTTCGGCGGACCGCAGCAGCGCCTTGGTCGGGATGCAGCCCCAGTTGTTGCAGATGCCGCCAAGGAACTGGCGTTCGACCACGGCAACCTTGAAGCCGAGCTGCGCCGCGCGGATCGCCGTGACATAGCCGCCGGGGCCCGAACCGATGATGATGATGTCGAAGGAGGTGTCCGCCACGCTATTCTCCAGTCCGCTTGCTGCGGCTCCGTAAGACCAGACTTCGTATGGTCCATTCAACCAAAATCAAGGCACAGGCAACCACTAGCGCCAATACCACGAGATAAAACGAAATACTCTGCGACAGGCGCTCGGACGAAAACAGCCCACGGATCGTCACTCACCCGGTGGCGAAAGCGCAACAGCAAGCGTGAGAAGGGGGACGATCCAGGACCAGCGCGTGCTCATGCCGAATGGTAGCGCCGGCGGCGGCGTTCAGCCACCGGCCACCGGCGCATCGAGCCTACCCGCTACTGGACGATAAGCTTGAGGTCCTCGATCACAGGTTTCACCTTGGAGACCTGCTCCTTCAGCATCTTGCGCATCTCTTCCTGGCTTGAGCCGCCCGGCTCGGCGCCGACCATTTCCATCTTGGCGCGTACATCCGGATTCTTGACGGCCGCTACCACTTCCTTGTGCAGCCGCTGAACGATCGCCTCCGGCGTGCCGGCCGGCGCGAAGAACCCGTTCCAGCCCTGCAATTCCAGGAAGGTGAACCCCTGCTCGCGCACCGTGGGAACGTCCGGAAGCGCGGGCGACCGCGTGGCGCTCTGCACCGCCAGTGGACGCAGCGAGCCCGACTTTGCGTGCTGAAGCGAGGTCGAGAGCTGGTCGCCGCCAAACTGTATGCGCCCGGAGAGCAGTTCCTGCACCAGCGGCGCCGCGCCCCGGAACGGGACGTGATCGAGCTTGATCCCGGCATCGCGCTTCAGAAGCTCGCCGGTGAAGTTCATCACACTGCCGGGACCGGTCGAGCCGTAGAACATCGGATCCTTCGCCGCTTTCGCAATCGCGACGAACTCCTTCAGGTCCTTGGCCTGCACCGACGGATGCGCGAGCAGCAGCATCGGCACATAGGCGCCGACCGAGATCGGCACAAAATCCTTCTCGATGTCGTGCCGCGAACGTCCCGCATATTGCAGCGATGAGGTGGTGGTAGAGAATGTGAGATTGTGGAACAGCAGCGAATAGCCGTCCGGTGCGGCCTTGGCGATCTGTTCCGCGCCAAGCGAGCCGCCGGCGCCGCCGACATTTTCAACGATGAAGGATTGCCCGAGCGCTTCGCCCATCTTCTGGGTGATGAGCCGCGCCAGCATGTCGGTCGTACCGCCGGCCGGGA
>CAZIKZ010000292.1:0-5711 GCA_964539845.1 uncultured Hyphomicrobiales bacterium | reverse complement strand
CCGAACGGCCCGAGCGGGAAGCCGAACGCGGTCAGTGCACCGTCGACATCCTGCGGCAATGCGCCTTCAAGAAGGAGACGTTCCGCTTCGGTCGAGCGCACCCGCAGAATGCGGTTGCCGACGAAGCCGTGGCAGACGCCGACCACGACCGGCACCTTGCCGATCTTGCGGGCAATGCCGATCGCGGTCGCAAGCGTTTGCGGATCGGTATCGGCGCCGCGCACGATTTCCAGGAGCCGCATGACATTCGCCGGACTGAAGAAGTGCATGCCGACCACCGATTGCGGACGGTCGGTGAAATGCGCGATCTCATTCACATCGAGATAGGACGTGTTGGTGGCGAGCACCGCGCCCGGCTTGCCTTTGGCATCGAGCTTGCCGAGCACCTCGCGCTTGACGCCGATGTCCTCGAACACCGCCTCGATCACCATGTCCGCGTTGGCGATGTCGCCGATATCGGTGGTGCCGTGCATCAGGCCGATGCGGGTCTCGACATCCTCCGCGCTCATGCCGCCGCGCTTGGCGGAGGCCTGGTAGTTCTTCGCGACAAGATCGAGTCCGCGCTTCAGGGCGTCGCCATTCGTTTCGACTATCGTGACCGGTATGCCGGCATTGGCGAAGCACATCGCGATGCCGCCGCCCATGGTGCCGGCGCCGATCACCGCCGCGCGCTTCACGTCGACGGGCTTCACGTCCTTCGGCAGGCCGTCGACCTTCGCGGCTTCGCGCTCGGCGAAAAAGATGTGGCGCTGGGCCTTCGACTGCGCGCCGTTCTTCAACTCGATGAAAGCGTCGCGTTCGCGGATCAGCGCTTCCGCCACCGGGACATCCAGTGTCCAGCGCAGCGCCTCCAGGGCTTTGGTCGGTGCATGCAGACCGCGCGCGCGTTTGACATAGGGCGCGGCCAATTCGTCGAATTTTGCCGGATTGGCGCGCAACTCGGTGAGCTTGTCGTCGCGGTCACGCGCGCGGGTCAGCGGGCGCTTCTCTGCGACCACGCGATTGGCGAAGGCCACGGCAGAAGAAAGCAGATCATCGGAGACGATCTGGTCGACCAAGCCAGAAGACTTGGCGTCGTCGGCCCCGATCGGGTCGCCGGACAGGATCATTGCCATGGCCTTGTCCATGCCGATGAGGCGCGGCAGTCGCTGGGTGCCGCCGGCGCCCGGCATCAGGCCGAGCTTGATTTCCGGCAGTCCGAGCCTTGTTCCGGCGGCTGCGACACGGAAATGGCAGCCGAGCGCGACCTCCAGCCCGCCGCCGAGCGGGGTGCCGTGCAGCGCGGCGACGACCGGCTTCGGCATGGCGTCGATCGTTTCAATCACGTCGATCGTGGTCGGACTCACCGGCGGCTGGTTGAACTCGGTGATGTCGGCGCCCGCGATGAAGGTCCGGCCTGCCGCGGCGATGACGACGCCTTTGATCTCTCCGTCGTTTTTCACGCGCGCCAACGCGTCGACCAGTCCCTTGCGCATCGCGTTGTTCAGCGCGTTGACAGGCGGATGGTTGACGGTAATGACCGCGATGGCACCCTCGCGGCGAAACTCGACGACGTCCGGCACAGCAGATTCCTTTAAGTGTGGCGGCCTGGCAGATACCGCGCAGGCGGGCTCGGCGGCATGTTTAGGAAGGGGTGGGCAAGGTGTCAAACGGACGGATCATCCCTGCTTTTCGCTTGGGGCAATTGCCGTCCGCGGCATCGGCGTGCATGGTCTGCAGCCTCGCAAACAGGGAACACCGCTGTGACCTCAAGTATCGACCAGATCAAGATCGACACTGCGCTCGGCAACCGCATCTTAGCTCATGAGGGCGTACTGGATGCTTTCGGCCATGCCAGCATGCGCCATCCGACCAACCCGAACCGCTACTTCCTGTCGCGTTCGCGCGCGCCGGAACTTGTCGAACCCGGCGACGTCCTGGAATACGACCTTGATTCCAACCCGGTGAAGCGGACCGATCAGCGGCTCTATGCCGAACGGGTGATCCACGGCGAAATCTACAAGGCGCGTCCGGACGTGATGGCGGTGGTGCATCATCACGCCGCGGCCGTCATGCCGTTCTGCATATCCGGTGAAGAACTTCAGCCGGTCATGCATCTCGGCGCGGTGATCGGACACAAGGTGCCGATGTGGGACCAGTATGACGACTTCGGCGACACCAACCTGTTGCTGGTGAAGCCGGAGGAGGGCGCTTCGCTTGCGCGCGCGCTCGGTCAGGCGCCGCTCGTTCTGATGAAAGGCCATGGCGCGACGGTGGTCGGCAGCTCGATGCAGGAACTCGTTTTCCGCGCGATCTATTCCTGCCGCAACGCCGAGTATCAATATATGGCGAAGATGCTCGGCAATGTGACGCGGCTGCGTCCCGGCGAGATCGAGAAATCGGGGCAGATCAATGCCATGCCGACCGCGAATTTCAGGACATGGGAATACTGGTCGGCGCGGCTGGAAAAGTCCGGCGGCGGGCTTCCGCGCAGCGGCAAAAAGCCCGTTGGCAAGCGTGCCAAGCGTGCTAGCGTTGCTCGTACGACATCCAAAAAAGCCAAGACAAAGGGGAGAAAACGATGAAGCGTACGGGAGCCGCAATCGGCGCGGTGGTTTTGGCGGTTCTTGTCGCCGGCCCCGCCTTCGCGCAGGACCAGCTCAAGATCGCCATCGGCCAGATCAACAACTGGGAGAACCAGCCGCCGACGCTCGGTCAGGATGCCGGGTTTTTCGCCAAGCACAATCTCAAGCTCGAAGCGGTCGGCACGCAAGGCGCGGGCGAAACCATCCAGGCGGTGATTTCCGGCTCGGCCGATCTCGGCGCGGGCGTCGGCGTGGCGGGCGTGATGCGCGCCTTCTCGAAGGGCGCGCCGGTGCGGATCCTGTTGCCGGCGTTCACCGGCACCGGCGATCTCTACTGGTATGTGAAGGCGGATTCGCCGATCAAGAGTCTGAAGGACACGACCGACAAGCACACCATTGCCTTTTCGACCAGCGGTTCGTCCTCGAACAACATTGTGGTTGCCTTCGGTCAGGAGCTTGGTGCGAAAGCGAAGCCGACAGCGACCGGCGGTCAGCCAGGTACCTTGACCTCCGTGATGAGCGGGCAGATCGACATTGGCTGGGCGGCGCCTCCGTTCGGGGTGAAGGAGCTCAAGGAAGGACAAATCCGCATCATCGCGCGCGGCAGCGATGTGCCTTCGCTGAGGGGGCAGACGGTGCGTGTCATCATCGTCAACGCGGATGCCTGGAAGAACAAGAAGGACGCCATCCTGCGCTTCGCGAAGGGATATCGCGAGGCGGTCGACTGGATGTATGCCGACCCCAAGGCGCTATCCACGTATGCGCAGAAGATCAAAGCCGACGAGGGGCTCCTGAAGGAGGCGCTTGCCGAATTCCATCCGAAGTCTGCGATGCAGACCGACAAGATGGCCGATCTTGACGGTGCGGTGGCGGATGCGGTGAAGCTCAAGTTCCTCGACAAGCCGCTCACCAAGGAACAACTCGCGGAATTCCTGCAAATTCCGCCGCGCTGAGCGAACAGGCGACGACGGTGCTATCGCCGCTCCGGCGAGGCACCGTCGATCGCGGCAAGCATCTCGGTTCGCCCTTTCGCGACCGCATCCTTGACCCGCGGCTGCCGGCCGATTTCTCCGAGTTGCTGCTGCCGCTCGATCGTGCCCGCCGTCATCAGTGGTTGCACGCCAAGTTCGCGCAACGTATCGGCCACCTCGCGCATTTCCGCGGCCCGCCGGATACCGTGGCTGGCCATGCGCTCGATGTTGTATTCCGACATCTTGTTCCAATCGATGCCCGGATAGTTGTTGCGAAGCGAAGCCGCGACCTGGTCGGCAACGCCCGCGCGAGACGCTGCGAGAAAGCATTCCAGCGTTAGTGCCTCGATCCCCTTGATCATGACGCTGCGGATCATCTTGATCGCGGCTGCAGCACCAACCTCATCGCCGACGACCTGAGTCTCCATGCCGAGTGAGGCGAGCACGGAGCCGGCCGCCGCTGCATGCGGTCCGGCCAGCATCATCGGCGACTTGTGTCGCGCCGGGTATATCGCTGAAACGATAGCGACATCGACATAACGCGCATTGTCGCCGAGGAGCGTGGCGGTGGCCTGCTTGCGGCCCGGAGATACCGAGTTGACGTCGAGATAGAGCGGCTTGCCTTGCAAATATCCGGCGACGGATTGTGCCGCCTCATAACTCGATGCGGCGGTGACTGCGGCGATCACGATGTCCGCGTCACGCACCGCGTCGGCCGCGGATGATGCCGCCCGTACGTTGGCTGTCTTCGCCGCATTGATCAGGTCCGCGCCGGCGGTCTCCGGAAACAGGATATCCCAGGCTGCAATGTCCGCGACACCGTCCTCACGCAGCCCGGCGGCCATTGCCTGACCGGCCTCGCCGAAGCCGATGAAGGCAACGCGCGGGCTCATGACTCACCTTTGAGCTTCTTCTGGATGCGAGCGTCGAAGCGTTCGACATTCACCACCACGCGCGTGTGGGTGCCGTCGCCGATCCGCTCCTTGTCGTCGAACGCTTCGACGCGGAACGTGACGTTGCGGCCGTCGATCCTTGTGACTTCGGCGGTGGCGCGCAACGTCATGCCGACCGGTGTCGCGGCGTAATGTCCGACGTCGAGATGGGTGCCGAGGCTCTGATGACCGGATGGCAGCAGGTTCTCGATCGCGTCGAGCGCGGCTGCCTCCATCATGTTGATCATCACGGGCGTGGCGAGAACGCGCACGCGGCCGGAGCCGACCCGCGGTGCTGTCTGCTCCTCGCCAACGCGGATCTGCGCGTTTCCTTTCAGGCCGATAGAAATCTTCGATAGGTCAGTCATGTGCGCTCCGCCTTCTGTCGTTCGTTATACGCCAATCGCTGACGGCGTATAGGCGGCGGCGCTACAGCATTTCCAATGCATATTTCTTGTACGGCGGCGGAAAGGCGCGATCGATGGTCGCGATATCGTTGTCCGTGAGCTTGAGATCGAGCGCCGCAAAGTTTTCGCGAACATGCGCGGGATTGGTGGCTTTCGGAATGACGATTGTTGCCGGTTTCCCGAGCAGCCAGGCGAGCGCCACCTGCGCTGTCGTCGCCGCGCCATGCCGCGAGGCGACCTCTTTCAACGCGGCAGCGCCGAGGAGGCGGCCCTGCTCAATCGGCGAGTAGGCCATGATCGGGATATTGCGCGCTGCGCAGAACGGCACGAGATCGTATTCGATACGCCGCCGCTTGAGATTGTAGAGCACCTGATTGGTGGCGCACGTGTCTCCGCCCTGCAGCCCGACCAGTTCTTCCATGTCGTTGGTGTCGAAATTGCTCACGCCCCAGTGGCGGATCTTGCCCTCGCGCTGAAGCTGGGCGAAACCGTCGAGCGTATGTTGCAGCGGGGTCGAGCCGCGCCAGTGCAGCAGATAAAGATCGATGCGGTCGGTGCGCAGCCGCTTCAGGCTGCGCTCACAGGCCTCGACCGTATCCTTGCGCGACGCATTTTCCGGCAGCACCTTGCTGACGAGAAACAGGCCGTCGCGGACGCCCGCGATGGCCTCGCCGACAATGTTCTCGGCTTCGCCGTCGCCATACATCTCCGCGGTATCGATCAGCGTCGCGCCGAGATCGAGCCCAAGTTTGAGGGCGGCAACTTCGTCGACGCGCGTCTTCTCGCTTTCGCCCATCATCCAGGTGCCGAGCCCGAAGATCGGGATCGGCTCGCCGG
>CAZIKZ010000291.1:0-5722 GCA_964539845.1 uncultured Hyphomicrobiales bacterium | reverse complement strand
TCTCGAAGGATGTGGCCACCCTCGTCCTTCGAGACGGCGCTACGCGCCTCCTCAGGATGAGGGCGACCAACGAATTCGCTAGTCTAATGCGCGCCGGCTTCCGCGCTCTCGCCTTCTGCGGCGGTGAGTTGCACCGACTCGCCGCATCCGCAAGCCGAGGTCTGGTTCGGATTGTTAAACACAAACTGCGAGGTCATCTTGTCGATCTTGTAGTCCATCTCGGTGCCGAGCAGGAACAGCACCGCTTTCGGATCGATCAGGATGCGCACACCCTTGTCCTCGACCACTTCGTCGGTCGGGTTGGTCGCTTGCGCATATTCCATGGTGTAGGCCATGCCGGCGCAGCCGCCGTTGCGCACGCCGACGCGCAGACCGGCAATCGGCTGGTCCGACTTTCCCATCAATTCCTTGATGCGGTCGGCGGCGGCTTCGGTGAGCCGCATGACCTGAGGCCTCGGACGGACTGTCGCCATCAAAAATTCTCCTGTCGCCGGATTCAAGGTCCGGTACGGGACTCGTATGTCCCTAATCTAACAACGAAATCCGCGCTGTGAAGTCCCGAAAACTGGATTTGCTCCAGCGCGGTCAATAGGTCTCCCAGACACCCGGCGTTACCAGTTCGAGCAGATGGCCGTCGGGATCGCGGAAATAGATGCTGTGGCCGCCCCGCGGCCAATCGGTCCGCCCCTCGATCGCAACCCCATGCCCGGAGAGCCGCGCCTCCCAGACCGGAAGTTCCCCGGCTGTGATCGCAAAGGCAATGTGCAACGGCCCGTGCCCGTCATGCGGCGGGATGGTGCCGCCCGGCAGATGCACAGTCTCAAGCGTCGCACCGCGTTTGAACAGCAGCAGCACATTGGTGCCGCCGACGTCATAGGCGCGGAAGCGGGAGTCCTGGTTCAGCGATTTCAGGCCGAGCACGTCTTCGTAGAACCGCGTCGCGCGCTCGAGATCGTCGACATAAAGCGCCGTCTCGAGCACACGGCCGAGCTTTGGCACCCCTGCCATCACCACATATTCAGGACGAGCCGCGCCTCATCGGACATCCGGCTCGGGTCCCAGGGCGGATCCCAAACGATCTGCACGTTGACCGGGCCGACGCCCTGCACGCTCGACACGGCATTCTCCACCATTATCGGCAGTTCCGCCGCAGCGGGGCAATTGGGCGTGGTCAGCGTCATGTCGACATTGACGGCACGGTCGTCCTTGATGTCGACCTTGTAGATCAGGCCCAGCTCGTAAATGTCAGCCGGGATTTCCGGGTCATAAACAGTCTTCAGCGCTGCGACGATGTCGTCGGTCATGCGCGCGATCTCTTCCTGTGGCAGAGTCGACTCCTGCGCCGGCGCGGGCTGTTGCGTCGCGGGCGGTACGGTCAGGGGCTCGGTCTCGTCAGACTTGATATCGTCGGTCATGAGAAGAAATCCTGCGCCTTGATCAGGGCGCTCGCAAGGCTGTCGACCTCGTCCTTGGTATTATAGAGCCCGAACGAAGCCCGACAGGTGGCCGTGACGCCTATACGGTTAAGAAGCGGCATCGTGCAATGGGTTCCGGCGCGGACAGCGACCCCTGACCGGTCGATGATCGTCGCGATGTCGTGCGGATGCGCGCCGCGCATTTCGAACGACACCACTGCGCCCTTCTCTTTCGCCTGCCCGATGATCTTGAGCGAATTGATCTCGCGCAGCCGGTCATGCGCGTAGCGGAGCAGATCGTCCTCATGCGCCTTGATGCGGTCCTTGCCGATCGAATTCATGTATTCGATGGCGGCGCCAAGCCCGATCGCCTGCACGATCGGCGGGGTTCCCGCCTCGAACTTGTGCGGCGGGTCGCCATAAGTGACGCGGTCCTCGAACACATCGCGGATCATCTCGCCGCCGCCGTTGAAGGGCGGCATGGCCTCCAGATGCTGATACTTCGCCCACAGCACGCCGATGCCGGACGGCCCATAAACCTTGTGGCCGGTGAAGACATAGAAGTCGCAGCCGATATCCTGCACGTCGATCGGCATATGCACGGCGGCCTGGCTGCCATCGACCAGCACCGGAATGCCGCGCGCATGAGCGATCCGCACCACGTCCTTCACCGGAACGTAGGTGCCGAGCGCGTTCGACATGTGCGTGATCGCGACCATCCTGGTGCGCGGGGTCAGAAGCTTCTCGAACTCATCGATCAGGAAATTGCCGTCGTCGTCGATCGGCGCCCATTTGATCACCGCACCCTGCCGCTCGCGCAGGAAATGCCACGGCACGATGTTGGAATGATGCTCCATGATGGAGAGCACGATCTCGTCGCCCTCCTTCAGCCGCTCGCGGCCGAAGGTGTAGGCGACCAGGTTGATAGCCTCGGTCGCATTGCGGGTGAAGATCACCTCTTCCTTGCGCGGGGCGTTGAGAAACTTCGCTACGGTCTCGCGCGCACCCTCATAGCCATCGGTCGCGGCGTTGGCGAGATAATGCAGGCCGCGATGCACGTTGGCATATTCATGCGTATAGGCATGCTGGATACGGTCGAGCACGGCGTTCGGCTTTTGCGCCGACGCGGCGTTGTCGAGATAGACCAGCGGCTTGCCATAGACCTGCATCGACAGCGCAGGAAAGTCCTCGCGAATGCGGGCGACGTCGTATGTGCCGTTGGTCACTGCCGGATGCATTCTCAATCTCAACTCTCTCCGTTCGTCCCCGCGAAAGCGGGGACCCAGCTCTCTAGATTCCCGCTTTCGCGGGAATGAGCGGAGTTTGTGGTCACGCCCTTGCCCTAAGCCAGTCGCGCGACAGCTCCATCAGCGTCTCGCGCACGGCTTCGTTTTCGACTGCCTCAACCGCTTCGCCGATAAAGGCCTCCACCATCAGGGCCTCGGCTTCCTTCTGCGGAATGCCGCGCGCCTTCAGGTAAAACAAAAGATCGTCGTCGAGTGCGCCGGCGGTTGCACCGTGACCGCAGACCACGTCGTCGGCAAAGATTTCCAGCTCCGGCTTGGCGTCGGCCTCGGCATCGTCCGACAGCAGCAGCGCATGCGTCGCCATCTTGGCGTCGGTCTTCTGCGCGTGCGGCTGCACGATGATCTTGCCCTGGAACACCGAGCGGCTTTCGCCGTCGAGTACCGCCTTGAACAATTCGCGGCTCTCGCAATGGCCGACGGCGTGATCCATCACCAGCGTGTTGTCGGCGTGCTGACGGCCCTTCAGAAGCGTCGCCCCGCGCACGGCGGCGTGGGTCTGGCCGCCATTGAGACGCATCGTGGTCTGGTTGCGGGTGACGGCGCTGCCTGCAGTGAACGTAAATCCGCTGAAATGCGCGTTGGTGCCAAGCTCCGCGACAAGAGATGCGACATGCAACGCACGGTCGCCCTCGCGGCCGATCTTCACATGATCAAGCCGGGCATCGTCCGAGATCGACACATCCAGCGCATGATTGGCCTGATTGTCGACACCGTCGGCACTCTCGTGGCTCTCGATGATCGAGACGGAAGCACCCTTCCCGACGCTGACCAGCGAACGCGTGAACACCGAAACCGGCTTGATCGCAGTGGTGACAAAGACAAGATGGATTGGACGCGCGATCTTCGCCGCGTCAGCTACGCGGATCACGGCGCCGTCGCCCATCATCGCAGTGTTGAGCGCAAAGGCCGGGTCATCTGCCAGCGGCGCGCGGCGGCTGACGCGCTCGACAACGCCGGCCTCACCCTTCGACAGGGCATCCGCCAGCGAGCCGATCGACAGGCCGGGCTCAAGTGCCGCAAGATCCGACAGATCGGACGCGAACACGCCGTCCACGATCACGATACGCCGCGCCCTCGCTTCGGCTCCAAATACGCCCGCGCCTTTCGCCTTCAGCTTCGCAGCCGCATCCGGCGGCGGCGCAAGCGGCTTGGCGTCGCGCATCAGCGCACGCAGGTCGGTATATTTCCACTCTTCGACACGCCGGTGCGGCAGCCCCTTCAACTCGAAGGTCCGGAACGCACTCTCGCGCAGCGACTTCACGGACGCAGCGCCCGGCAACGTTGCACGCGCGCCGGCGAAGGCCTCGGCGAGGCCCTCTTCGGCAGCGGTCTTGATGACTTTCAGTTCGGCCATGTCTCTCTCGTCATTCCGGGGCGCGCAGAGGGCGCGAGGCCGGAATCCATTCTGAGTTCAATACCCCTGTCCGAATTCCGGCTGTCATCGGGGCGCGCCTGGTGCGGACCCGTTGGCCTGGCCGGAACGACAAGGGAAAAAGCTACGCGGCTTCTCCGACATATTGCGCATAGCCGTTTTCTTCGAGCTCAAGCGCAAGCTCCTTGCCGCCGGTGCGCACGATGCGGCCCTTCGACAGCACATGCACGACGTCCGGCACGATATAATCGAGCAGCCGCTGGTAATGCGTGATCACGACAAAGGCGCGCTCGGGCGATCGCAGCGCATTGACGCCATCGGCAACGATCTTCAGCGCGTCGATGTCGAGGCCGGAATCGGTCTCGTCGAGCACGGCAAGGCGCGGCGCCAGCATCGCCATCTGCAGAATTTCGTTGCGCTTCTTCTCGCCACCGGAGAACCCGACATTGACCGCGCGCCGCAGCATTTCCTGGCCGATGCCGAGTTCGCCGGATGCCTCTCGCACCTTCTTGATGAAATCGGGGGTCGAGAGTTCAGGCTCGCCGCGCGCCTTGCGCTGCGCATTCACCGCGGTCCGCAGGAACGTCATGGTAGCGACGCCGGGAATTTCGATCGGATACTGGAAGGCGAGAAACAGCCCTTTGGCCGCGCGCTCGTCCGGCTCCATCCCGGCGATGCTCACGCCATCGAACAGCACTTCGCCTTCGGTGATCTCGTAACCCGCCTTGCCGGCCAGCACGTAGGACAGCGTCGACTTGCCCGAGCCGTTCGGGCCCATGATCGCGTGCACCTGGCCTTTCTCGACCGTCAGGTCGAGGCCGTTCAGGATTTGTTTGCCGCCGACTTCGACGTGCAGATTTTTGACTTCCAACATTGCCATCGGTCTATCCAGTCAGTCGTCGAGCGTGACGATATCGTCGATCAGCTCGTTCAGTGTTCGCTTGGTACCGCCGCCCGCATCGACCGCATTGGTCGAGGGAACGGCGACATTGTCAGTTACGCGGAAGGCCTCAGGACCATCGCGGCGTACGACCAGAAACCGGCCGCCACCCTTGATGATGAGGTCATCGTTCTCGCGAAACACCTCGACGTCGGGGAAGTGCTCCGAGACGCAATCCACCAGATCGCCGACGGGCTTGTCGCCCGCGAGGCAGGCCATCGCCGCGTTACGAAAAGCATCCGCACTCATCCGACACTCCCTTCCAGCGAGATCGAGATCAGCTTCTGCGCTTCAACCGCGAATTCCATCGGCAGCTGCTGCAGCACGTCTTTCACGAAGCCGTTGACCACGAGCGCGGTTGCCTCCTCGGCCGACAGCCCGCGCTGGCGGCAATAGAACAGCATGTCTTCGGAAATCTTCGAGGTCGTCGCCTCGTGCTCGAACACCGCGGACGAATTCTTCGCCTCCAGATACGGCACGGTATGCGCGCCGCATTTGTCGCCCACGAGGAGCGAGTCACAGTTGGTGAAGTTGCGCGCGCCGGACGCCTTGCGATGCGCCGACACAAGCCCGCGATACGTGTTCTGCGAACGGCCCGCGGAGATGCCCTTGGAGATGATCCGGCTGGTGGTGTTCTTGCCGAGATGGATCATCTTGGTGCCGCTGTCGACCTGCTGATAGCCGTTGG
>CAZIKZ010000290.1:0-5794 GCA_964539845.1 uncultured Hyphomicrobiales bacterium | reverse complement strand
AGGGCTTCGGCTCGCTCGGCCTGATGACCTCGGTGCTGATGACGCCGGACGGCAAGGTGGTGGAAGCGGAAGCAGCCCACGGCACCGTGACGCGCCATTACCGCGAGCATCAGAAGGGCAACGAAACCTCGACCAACTCGATCGCGTCGATCTTCGCCTGGACCCGTGGCCTCGCCCATCGTGCCAAGCTCGACAACAACCCGGCGCTGGCGACATTCGCCAACACCCTGGAGAAGGTCTGTGTCGATACCGTCGAGTCGGGCTTCATGACCAAAGACCTCGCGCTGCTGGTCGGCCCCGAGCAGAAGTGGCTCTCGACCACCGGCTTCCTCGACAAGATCGACGAGAACCTGAAGTCGGCGATGGCGTAAGCCAGACACGCAAGTGGGACGAACGGAAATTTACGCGCTCTCCGCGTTCGGCGCGTTATCCGCCTTCTGCGTGCGCTCCGTTTTCTCGGCTTTGCGAGCTCTTTTCGCCGCGCGTTGAACCGCGACGACCTCCAGATTACGGATATCGGCGATCCGGCGATCCGCGACCTCCTCCGGAAAATCGAGATTCTCCAGAAGACGCCCCGCCAATTGCAGGCTCGCCTCGACAGCTTCGGGGATCGCATCGGCCGCGCCGAGCTTTGTCAACCGCGCCGCGTGTTCGCTATCCTTGGCACGCGCCAGCACGCAGGCCTTCGGGCGCAGCTTGATGATTTCCGTCACCATGCGCTCGGTCGCTTCCGCGCTGCCAAGCGTCACGATGAACGCGCGGGCCTTCTTGACGCCGGCATGGTGCAGGATTTCCTGCCGGCTGGCGTCACCGAAATAGACCGGGCGGTTGTTTTCGCGGTGTTGGGTGACGAGCGCGCCATTGGTGTCGAACGCGACCCACGGCACGTTCTCGCTGTCCAGCACGCGCGCTACGGTCTGTCCCACCCGACCGAAGCCACCGATCACCACATGATCGCGCATCTCGGCCATCCCGGCGTCCGCCGAATAGTTTTCGTGCTCCATCGGCTCCAGCCGATTGGCGAGCGCCCGCGCGAGCTTGGCCAGGAACGGCGTGACCATCATGCTCATTCCCGCGACCGCGATCGCGGAGGTCGCGATCTCCCGGTCGAGCAATCCCTTCCCGCTCGCGAGCCCGATCACGATGAATGCGAATTCGCCGCCCTGCGCCAGCAGCAGCGCCACCTCGGCTGCAACCGGTCTGGCCACACGAAACAGCCGCGCGGCGAAATAGAGCACACTTGCCTTGACCACGATCAGACCGAACAGCGCCAGCAGAATCCATGCGATATGGTTCCAGACCACCTTGAGGTCGATGACCATGCCGACGGTGACGAAGAAAATGCCGAGCAGCAGACCTTTGAACGGGTCGAGGTCGACTTCGATCTGGTGCCGGTATTCGCTGTCCGACAGCAGCAATCCCGCAAGGAACGCTCCGAGCGCCACCGACAGCCCGGATGCGCCGGTCGCCGCCGAAATGCCGACCACGATGGTCAGCGTGATCGCCATGATCAGTTCACGGCTGCCCGTGCGCGCCGCCGAACGGATCAGCGGGGTCACGATATAACGGCCGACCACCATGATGACGGCGACAGCGGCGAAGGCCTGACCGAAGGGCAGCAACAGGTCGACCAGCGATTTGTCGCCGGCGTTGCGCGCTTCCAGAATGCCGATGGTGAACAGGACCGGCACGACGCACAGATCCTGGAACAGCAATACCGACAGGGACACGCGTCCGACGGGCGTTGCCGCGCGATGCTGGTCGATCAGAAGCTGCATCACGATCGCGGTCGATGACAGCGCAAAGCACATGCCGAGGATCAGGCCCGCCGGCGGCGTGATGCCGCTCACGCGGATGGCGGTGCCGATCACCACGATGCAAACGCCGACCTGCACAAGTCCCACGCCCAGCACATAGCGGCGCAGCTGCCACAGCCGCGAGAGCGACAATTCCATCCCGAGCAGGAACAGGAGAAACACGACGCCGAGTTCGGCCAATGGCTCGGCCGCCTTCGGGTCTTCCAGCGTGACGTAGCGCAGGAGCGGAAAAAAATCGTCGAGATAGCCGATGCCGAATGGCCCCAGAACCAGCCCGATCAGAAGAAAGCCCAGCACCGTGCCGAGGAAACGGTGCAGGAGGGGCACGAGAATGCCGGCGGCCACGAGAAAGATCAGAATGCCTTTCAGGTGTTCGGCGTGCAGCACAACGCGCTTCCCCTTCCGGCCCGGTTGCCGGTCCTGCCTTCCGCTCGTCCCCGCGGAGGCAGGAACTCAGACCGTCCTATGCCGGATTCCCGCAGACGCGGGAATTAGCGAAGAATCTGGCATCACGCCGCGCTGAGCGCAGCTTCAATCGCCTGCAGCGCGGCATCGGCCTTGGAGCCGTCCGGCCCGCCGGCCTGCGCCATGTCGGGCTTGCCGCCGCCACCCTTGCCGCCCAGCACCTCGGAGGCCTTGCGCACGAGATCGACGGCCGAGATGCGGGGAACGAGATCGGACGTCACCCCGACCACGATGCTGCCCTTGCCGTCCTCGCTGGTTGCGACCAGCGCGACGACGCCCGAGCCGACCTGTTTCTTGCCTTCGTCCGCCAGGCTCTTGAGATCCTTGATATCGACGCCGGTCACGGCACGCGCCAGCAGCTTGATGTCGCCGACGATCTTGATGCCATCGTCGCCGTTCGATTTGCAGCCGCCACCCATCGCGAGTTTCTTCTTGGCATCGGCGAGATCGCGCTCGAGCTTCTTGCGCTCGTCGAGCAGCTGCGTGATGCGCGCGGGCATATCCGCAACCGAAACGCGGAGAAGATCGCTCGCGACCGACTGCGCCGCCTGCTTCGTGGCATTCGCGGCCTTGCGCGCGTTTCTGCCAGTCAACGCTTCAAGCCGGCGCACACCTGCGGCGACGCCGGAATCCGACACGACCGAAATCATGCCGATATCGCCGGTGCGCTTCACGTGGGTGCCGCCGCACAACTCGACCGACCAGCCGAGGGTGTTACCGCCGCTCTGTCCCATTGCGACGACGCGGACCTCATCACCGTATTTCTCGCCGAACAGCGCGCGCGCGCCGGACGAGCGCGCGTCGTCGAGCCCCATCAGGCGCGTGGTGACGTCGGAATTCTGGGTAACGAAATCGTTGGCGAGGTCTTCGACCTTTTCAATCTCCTCGGCCGTCATCGGCTTCGGATGCGAGAAGTCAAAGCGCAGCCTCTCCGGCGCGACCAACGAACCCTTCTGCGCAACGTGATCACCGAGGACCTGCCGCAGCGCCTCGTGCAGCAGATGGGTCGCGGAATGGTTGGCGCGGATCGAGGAGCGGCGCGCATGATCGACATCGAGCTGCAGCGCGAGGCCGGGTTTCAGACTGCCCTCCTCGACGACGCCGACATGCACGAACAGATCGCCGGCTTTTTTCTCTGCGTCGGTGACGCGAAAGCGCACGCCGTCCGCCGTCATCACTCCGATATCGCCGACCTGACCGCCCGATTCCGCGTAGAACGGCGTCTGGTTGACGATCACCGTGCCGGTTTCGCCTTTTTTCAACTCGGCCGTTTCCTTGCCGTCGCGCAGCAGCGCGATGACGACGCCTTCGGCGCTCTCGGTCTCGTAGCCAAGAAACTCCGTCGCGCCATGGGTCTCGCGCAAGCCGAAGAACACGGTCTCCGCTGCGGCGTCGCCGGAGCCCTTCCAGGATTCGCGTGCCTTGGCCTTCTGCTGCTCCATCGCGGCGTTGAAGCCGCCGAGATCGACCGAGATGCCGCGCGGGCGCAGCGCGTCCTGCGTCAGATCGAGCGGGAAGCCGTAGGTGTCGTACAGCGTGAAGGCGGTCTCACCCTTGAGAGCATCGCCCTGCTTCAGCGCTTTCGACTCGTCTTCCAGAATGGCGAGCCCGCGCTCGAGCGTTTTGCGGAACCGCGTCTCCTCGAGCTTCAGCGTTTCGGTGATCAGCGCCTCGGCGCGATGCAGTTCCGGATAGGCCTGCCCCATCTCGCGGACCAGCACGGGGACGAGCCGCCACATCAGCGGCTCGCGCGCGCCGAGCAGTTCGGCATGACGCATCGCGCGCCGCATGATCCGACGCAGCACATAGCCGCGCCCCTCGTTCGAGGGAAGCACACCGTCCGCGATCAGGAAGGACGACGCGCGCAGATGGTCCGCGATCACCCGGTGCGAGGCCTTTTGCGGGCCGTCGGCCGACACCTTGGTCAGTTCGGCGATCGCCTGGATGATCGCGCGGAACAGGTCGATGTTGTAGTTGTCATGCGTGCCCTGCAACACCGCGGCGATACGCTCCAGCCCCATGCCGGTGTCGATCGAAGGCTTCGGCAATTCGACGCGCGTGCCGTCCAGCATCTGCTCGTATTGCATGAACACGAGATTCCAGATCTCGATGAAGCGGTCGCCGTCCTGGTCGGGTGAGCCCGGAGGACCGCCTGCAATCTTGTCGCCGTGGTCGAAGAAGATTTCCGAGCACGGTCCGCAGGGACCGGTATCGCCCATCTGCCAGAAATTGTCGGAACCGGCGATCCGGATGATGCGGCTCTCGGGGAGCCCCGCGATCTTCTTCCACAGATCGAATGCGGCGTCGTCGTCGATATAGACGGTCGCGGTCAGCTTGTCCTTTGGCAGCCCGAAGTCCTTGGTGATCAGATTCCAGGCCAGCTCGATCGCGTGGTCCTTGAAGTAATCGCCGAACGAGAAATTGCCGAGCATCTCGAAGAAGGTGTGGTGGCGCGCGGTATAGCCGACATTGTCGGGATCATTGTGCTTGCCGCCGGCGCGCACACATTTCTGCGCCGTTACGGCGCGGCTATAGGGCCGCTTCTCCAGCCCGGTGAACACATTCTTGAACTGGACCATCCCGGCATTGGTGAACATCAATGTCGGATCGTTGCGCGGCACCAGAGGCGAGGACGAGACTGCCTCGTGACCGTTGCGCGCGAAATAATCGATGAAGCCAGCCCGGATATCGTTGACGCCGCTCATGAAGATTCTTTGCCGCCGCGGCAGCCTGAATGCCCGCGGCCCCTTCTGCCCCGGGATGAAGGCCCGGATCGGATTGATGTTTCGGGGGGATATGTAGCGATGCGGTCCCGCCAAGTCCAGAAAACCGGGAGTTTCCGGGCGGTTAAGACAGTTTGCGGGCTTTGCGCTTGCGCTCTCGGCCCATGGGCCGGAAATGCGAGGGGGTCGGTCGGGAGCCCCACAAAAAACGCCGGGGAGCGGACCGCGAGGCAAGCGGCCCTCTCACCCGGCCCGCGCGGCGAACGCGGTTGGAGGCACTCCGGCTAAAAAGTCATTCAAACAGAGGCGGCGCTTGCAACAGGACAGCTTGCAACAAGGGTAGCTTGGGCAGCCTGCAACGGGGCAACCCCTGGGAAGGGCAGCGCCCCAGATCCGATCGTCCCCGCGAACGCAGGAACCCGGCGTGGGGCAGCCCTCTTCGCTCCGTCCGCGCGGGACTGAGCGAAGAGAGAAAATCTCACTCCTCGGCGTCGTCACCGTCGCTGGCGCTCTGGTCCTGCTCGCCGGCCAGAATCTTCTCGGCGATCAGCCCGGAATTCTGCCGCACGGCAGCTTCGATCGTGGCTGCGACATCGGGATTGCCGCGCAGGAAGGTCTTGGCGTTTTCGCGGCCCTGACCGATGCGCTGACTGTCATGGGAGAACCAGGATCCGGATTTCTCCACCACCCCGGCCTTCACGCCGAGGTCGATCAGCTCTCCGAGCTTGGAAACACCCTCGCCATACATGATGTCGAACTCGACCTGCTTGAACGGCGGCGCGACCTTGT
>CAZIKZ010000289.1:0-5829 GCA_964539845.1 uncultured Hyphomicrobiales bacterium | reverse complement strand
CTGGATCACGATGCGCGCCAGATCTTTCAGGTCGAAGCCTTTCGCTTCGAGCGCGGCATGATTGGACAGATGCGTGCCGTCGATCCATTCCAGCGTCAGGACGTCCTTGGTGGTACGGTCCCAGTCGATTGCCGGCACGCGGAAGCCCGGATCGTCCTTCGTGTTCTCCGCCATTTCCGACAGCGCGGCGGCCTCCAGCCGGAGATCCATCTCGAGCGAGATCGAGCGGCGCAGCGTCGCCACCGTCTCGACCAGCCGGAGCCTGCGCGCTTCGGCCGAGCTTTCTTCCGCCTTGCGCGCAGCAAATGCGAACGCGTTCTGATCGATGTCAAAACGCCGTGCGATCCCCGGGCGGAGCACCTTGACCGCGACCGGGTGCAGGCCGTCCGCGGTTTCGGCCTCGGCACGATGCACTTGCGCGATTGAAGCGGCTGCGACCGAGGGCCCGAAAGTAGCGAAGGTCTTGTCGAGCGGCTGGCCGAAGGCCTGTTCTATGATTGCGACCGCTTGCGCATGCGGGAAGGGCGGCATGCGATCCTGCAGGCTTTCCAGCTCACGCGCTGCGGCGACGCCGACCACATCCGGCCGCGTCGCAAGGAACTGGCCAAGCTTGACATAGGTTGGGCCGAGCCGCGTGAGCGCGCTGGCGAGCCGTCCGGTCTGGCTTCCGTTGCCGGGGCGCGCGATCAGCGCGGCGAAACGGAGTGCGGCCCGCGCCGGCACCGGCAGCAGCGCCGGATCGACCTGACGGAATACGCCCTCGCGCGCGAACACATACCCGGCGCGCGCCAGTCGTAGCGAGTTGGTGAGGGCTGAGATCATGCGGATGGATGCGTGTCGCGGGCCTGCGTCACAGTCGCCAGCCGGAATGCAGCGCAACGACGCCGCCGGTCATCGGCGTGGAGGAGACGCGCGCGAAGCCAGCCTCCCGGATCATCGTCGCAAAAGCCTGCGGCTTTGGAAACTTGCGGATTGATTCGACGAGATAGCGATAGGATTCCGAGTCGCCCGCGACCGCCCGGCCGAGGGCGGGGATCACGTTGAACGAAAAGAAGTCGTAGAGCGTGTCGAGCGCGGGCACATCGACTGACGAGAATTCAAGGCACAGGAAACGTCCGCCCGGCCGCAGCACGCGATAAGCCTCGCGCAGCGCCGCATCGATACGCGGCACGTTACGGATGCCGAACGCGATCGTGTAGGCGTCGTATGAACGGTCCGGCAGCGGCAGCGCCTCGGCGTTTCCTTCGACGAAGGTCACGGCGTAGTCGAGGCCGCGCTTCCCGGCACGTTCGCGCCCGACTGCCAGCATTTCGGCATTGATGTCGAGGATCGTGGCATGGGTGCCGGCACCGCCAGCCTCGATCACGCGGAAGGCGATATCGCCGGTGCCGCCGGCGACGTCGAGCAGGCGGAAGTCGCGGTCGGTCTTCGGCGGGTTGACGGCGGTAACCAGTGCGCTCTTCCAGGCCCGGTGCAGGCCACCCGACATCAGGTCGTTCATCAGGTCGTAGCGGCGCGCAACCGAGTGGAACACATCGTCCACCAGGCCCTGCTTCTCGTCGAGCGGCACGCGCCGGAAGCCAAAATCGGCTTCCGCTTTTGCGGTATTTTGTGTCATTTCGCACGTCATAGGGTAGCGCCGCGATCGGCCGATTGCCCGCTGGCGCCGGGACGATAGCCCAGCCCGCCGTGCCGCGCTACATAGCGGCTCAGCCCTCGTTAACGAGACCTGCCGGACCCTGCCTTGACCATTAACTTCAACCCCGCAATTCCCGTCTTCCGCATCTTCTCGGTAGAAAAGGCGCGCGAATTCTACCTGGACTTCCTCGGCTTCTCCCTCGACTGGGAGCACCGGTTCGAGCCCGATATGCCGGTCTATATGCAGGTGTCGCGCGGGCCACTTGTGCTGCACCTGAGCGAGCATCACGGCGATGCCTGTCCGGGGTCGACGGCCTATGTGCGTATGCGCGGCGTGCGGGATTATCATGCCGAGATCAGCAGCAAAGGCTATCGCCACCTGCGCCCGGGCGTGGAAAGCCGCGACTGGGCCGAAGCGGAGATGACCGTGACCGATCCGTTCGGCAACCGCATCCGTTTCGGCGAACTCGCCGAGAAGAAAGACTGACCCCGCAATGCCCGAACTTCCCGAAGTCGAGACCGTCCGTCGCGGACTTGCGCCGGTGATGGAGGGCGCCCGCTTCGACAGGGTCGAGGCGCGGCGTGGCGACCTGCGCTGGCCGCTGCCAAAGGATTTCGTCAAGCGCCTCGAAGGCCACACTGTCACGGGACTCGGCCGGCGCGCGAAATACATTCTCGCCGATCTGTCATCCGGCGAGGTGCTGCTTGTCCATCTCGGGATGTCCGGCTCGTTTCGGGTGGCGAGGGCGGGCGAAGAGAACGCGCCGGGAGATTTCCACCACGAGCGTTCCAAGGCGTCGGCCCACGACCACATCGTCTTTCATATGTCGAATGGCGGGGTCGCGACATACAACGATCCGCGCCGCTTCGGTTGCATGAAGCTTGTGCCGCGCGACCGGCTCGACGAGGAGCCGTTGTTGCGCGCTCTTGGGCCAGAGCCGCTCGGCAACGCCTTCGATGCCGCGATGCTCGCGTCAGCCTGTGCCGGCAAGAAGACCAGCCTGAAAGCAGCGTTGCTCGACCAGCGCGTGGTCGCGGGCCTCGGCAACATTTACGTCTGCGAGGCCCTGCACCGGTCGCATCTTTCGCCAAAGCGCAAGGCCTCGACGATTGCCGATCGCAAGCGTGCGCCGAATGATCGGTCGACTGCGCTGGTCGATGCCATCCGCACTGTGCTGAACGATGCGATCAAGGCCGGCGGTTCATCGCTGCGCGATCACCGCCAGACCGATGGTGAGCTCGGATATTTCCAGCATTCGTTCCGGGTCTATGGCCGCGAGGGCGAGCCGTGCCCGACGCGCGGGTGTAGCGGTACCGTCCGCCGTCTTGTTCAAACGGGTCGTTCGACCTTCTATTGTCCGGTCTGCCAGACATGAAACGCGTGCGTTACTGACGCCGATTTGCGGGCCGTTCCCGGCAGCCCAGGATCCAACAAAAAACGCCGCGCGGCTGCGCGGCGTTTTCATGTCGGTCTGACGAACATCGATCAGCTTTCGTGGCGCATCAGCACTGCGCGGGTCGCGTGATCGGGCCCGAATTCGTCGATGTTATCGACTTCCAGCAATTTCGCGAGGCGGCTGCGCGCACGGTTCACGCGGCTCTTGATGGTACCGACTGCGCATTCACAGATATCGGCGGCTTCTTCGTACGAGAAGCCGGATGCGCCGACGAGGATCAGGGCCTCGCGTTGCTCCGCCGGCAACTGCGACAACGCCGCACGGAATTCCTGAAATTCCACCCGACCGATCTGGTCCGGGTGCGACTTCAGCGTTTCGGCGAGGCTGCCGTCGGCGTCCTCAACTTCACGACGACGCTTGCGGTATTCCGATCGGAACAGGTTGCGCAGGATCGTGAACAACCACGCCGGCATATTGGTGCCAGGCTGGAACGACTGGATATTGGCAAGGGCCCGCAGAATCGTTTCCTGCACAAGGTCGTCGGCCCGGTCCACGTTGCCAGACAAAGAAATGGCGAACGCGCGAAGGCTCGGAATGGACGCCAAGATCTGGTCTCTCAAGGCCGGATCAACACTCATTCGGATTTCCCTTCTTCAGGGGCTTTATCCAGCTGCTTCAGGAGATCGGCGAAACGGTCTGGCACGCCCTCCTGCACGACATCGTCGTAAATCGCTCGCAACTGCTGTCCGATCTTGGACTGAATTTCCCGGTTTAGACCGGAGGCATTCTTCTGGTTCATGGCGTCCGGCTGCATGGAGGGTGATATGCCTGGTTTTGGTGTTCTCATTTCGTCCTCTCCGGCCCGCTGTCTGAGCCGGTCCCCACTCCATCTCAAAATGCGTTATCGGCCAGAAGGTTCCGCAATCGGGAACTTTTTTTGATAAGAGACGTTGGAGCCGCGAGTTCTCAGGCCCATTGGGAGGGATTTACGTGTCCGCTTCACAAGCAATCGCACCTTATCTGCCGTTTCTGCGCCGCTACGCGCGCGCCCTGACCGGCAGCCAGTCCTCCGGCGACGCCTATGTGGCAGCCGCATTGGAGGCCCTCATCGAGGACACATCCGTTCTGGATAATTCGTCATCTCCCCGGGTCGCGCTGTACAAGCTCTTCAGCAAGATCTGGAATTCGGTGGTCGTGAATTCCAAGAGCGCACCGGAGGTCGCTGCGCTCCCGGCGGAGCAGCGGCTGAGCCAGATCACACCGCGTCCGCGGCAGGCGTTTCTCCTGGTCGCGCTGGAGGGGTTCTCCGAGGCCGATGCCGCATCCATCCTGGACGTGGATATCCCCGCTCTCCGGCAACTGGTCGAAGAATCCGGACGCGAGCTTGCAGCCGAGATCGCGACCGATGTGATGATCATCGAGGACGAACCCTTTATTGCCATGGACCTCGAAGGCCTGGTCGAGAGTCTCGGTCATCGCGTACTCGGTGTCGCCCGGACGCATTCAGAGGCGGTGACGCTCGCAAAGGCAAAGCGGCCCGGCCTGATCCTGGCCGATATCCAGCTCGCCGACGGATCGTCCGGCCTCGACGCCGTGAACGAATTGCTGCGCTCGTTCGAGGTGCCGGTGATCTTCATCACGGCCTATCCCGAACGGTTCCTGACCGGCGAACGTCCCGAGCCGGCGTTCCTGATCGCGAAGCCCTTCCAGCCTGCCACCGTGTCGGCCGTTATCAGCCAGGCGCTGTTCTTTGAACGCAACGCCCGGCGCCGCGAGCGGCGCGCCAGCTAAACTGGGATATGCGCACATAAAAAAACGGCCGGATCGTCTCCGGCCGTTTTTTCATTTCGGGGATGGCTATTTGCCGCTGTCAGCGCTTTCAGCCGGCTTGCGCGAGCCCATCGAGAAGCCAAGCATCAGCGCCTCGAGCACCATTGCGATCCGTTGATCGCGAGACAGCCCCTCCAGATCGGTCGATGCGGCCACAGGCTCTTTTCGTGGTGTAGATGACTGCAACAGTCGCGGCGCGAAATAGCCGGCGACTGCGATTGCAAGCAGCGTGGCTGCGACGGTCGCCCTGGCTCCGATCGGTCCGAGCGCTTCTTCCAGTGCCAGCAGCAGAGCCGACGCGGCATAAATGAGAGCGCCCGCGGCCGCCACGATGGCCACCGCGAGCGAAATTGCATAACGCCGGATGGCTGTGACCGGACCGTTCAGACTTTCGGTGACAAGATCCGCGATTGCCATCGGCCGTTACTCCGGCCGACGGGCAAGCCCCGCGAAGAAACCGATGCCGGCCGCGATGGCGAGCGTGAGCAATGGCCGCTTGTCAATTTCGCGGACGAAGCGGTTGACCGCCTGCGTACCGAATTTCGCGACTTCGTCGGTCGCCGACGCCATGCCGGCTTGCGCCTGTTCGGTCGCACGCCCGGTCAGCCCGGAGAGAGCTTTGAGTACGATGTCGTTGGCGCTCTCGGCCGCATGAGAGGCGCCTTGTTTCGTCAGCTTGTTGAGGCGCGCGATGCGGTCGTCCAGCGAGGCGATCAGGTCGGCGACTTCGGCTCGCATGGCAGCGATGTCGCCGGCGACCGCATCGCCCATCACGTGGGCTGCACCGTGCCGCGACGCGCTCTGCGGTCGGCGCCTTGCGGTCTTGCGCCGCGACTTCGCCGCGCCATTCTGCGACACTGCCATCTCGTAAACTCCCGACCGTGCTGTGAAAACTCTGCGGGCCAACGCTTGGGAACTGGCATTGTTCCGATGTGAAACCGCGGCCAGCGGCAGGAGCCGCTCA
>CAZIKZ010000288.1:0-5848 GCA_964539845.1 uncultured Hyphomicrobiales bacterium | reverse complement strand
AGTCCACCGCGATCCTGATGTTCGTGACGCTGACCTCGCCGGACAACAGCCGCGACAGTCTCTATCTCGCCAACTACGGCACCATCAATCTGCGCGATGAGTTGTCGCGGGTGTCGGGCGTCGGAAACGTCAATGTGTTCGGCGCCGGTCAGTATTCGATGCGAATCTGGATCGATCCGAACAAGCTCTATGCGCTCGATCTTACGCCGCAGGACGTGATCGCCGCGCTGCGCTCGCAAAGCCAGGAAGTTGCGGCAGGTCAGGTCGGCCTTCCGCCGGTGCCGGCCGGTCAGAATTTCCAGTACACGATCGATATCACGGGGCGGCTCAATCAGGTCGAGCAATACGAGAATGTCGTGGTCAAGACCGGCAGCGGTGCCGGCGGCCAGTTCATTCGCGTCAAGGATATCGGGCGCGTCGAACTCGGCGCGCAGACCTACAGTCAGATTTTTACTCAGGACGGGCAGCCGGCGGCGGCGCTCGGCATCTTCCAGACGCCGGGGGCCAATGCGCTTGAGGTCAAGCAACTGGTGTCGGCGAAGATGGCGGAGCTGGCCAAGGCCTTCCCGCCTGGGATGCAGTACCAGATTCCGTTCGACACCACGAAGTTCGTCAAAGCTTCGATCAACGAGGTCTACCGCACGCTGATCGAGGCGGCGGTGCTGGTGCTGATCGTGATCCTGATTTTCCTGCAGGACTGGCGCGCGATGCTGGTCCCCGCGACCACCGTGCCGGTCACTATCATCGGCGCCTTTGCCGGCATGTGGGCGCTCGGCTTCACCGTGAATCTTTCGACGCTGTTCGCGATCGTGCTTGCGATCGGCATTGTGGTCGACGACGCGATCGTGGTGGTGGAGGGGGCCGCGCACAATATCGAGCGCGGTCTGAACGGCCACGATGCCGCGATCAAGGCGATGGACCAATTGTTCGGGCCGATCATCGGCATCACGCTAGTGCTGATGTCGGTGTTCATACCGGCCGCGTTCCTGCCCGGCCTGACCGGACAAATGTACGCGCAATTTGCGCTCGTGATCGCCGCCACCGCGCTGCTCAGCGCGATCAACGCCGCGACCCTGAAGCCAACGCAATGCGCGCTCTGGCTGCGTCCTACAGTTCCGCCGGAACAGCGCAATATCGCGTTCCGCGCCTTCAACCGTGTCTACGCTGCATGCGAGCGCGGCTACGTGCGCCTGATCGGTGGCATGGTGCGCCATGCCGGCGTCGTGTGTGTTATCGCGCTGATGATCATCGGCGCGGCCGGTTACGGGCTGTCGCGGATCCCGACCGGCTTCCTGCCGATCGAGGATCAGGGCTATCTGCTCGTGACCGTGCAACTGCCGGACGGAGCCTCGCTCGATCGCACCAATGCCACTTTGCAGCGCGCCGCCGAGATTGCACGCAAGACCCCCGGTGTTGAAAACACGCTCTCGATCGCGGGCGTGTCCGCGCTGGACAACAACGCGACGCTTGCCAGCTCCGGTGTGATCTACATCATTCTCAAGGACTGGGACCAGCGCGGCAAGGACGAGCAATTGTTGCCGTTGTTCACCAAGCTTTCGCGCGACTACGATCAGATCATGGAGGCGAAGGTCAATGTGTTGCCGCCGCCCCCGATCCAGGGCATCGGCAATGCCGGCGGCTTCACCATGATGGTGCAGCTGCGCGACGGCTCGTTCGACTTCTCGAAGCTGCAGGCCGTCACCAATGCGGTGGTGAGCAACGCACAGTCGCAGAGCGGGCTGCAGCGCGTGCAGACATCGTTCCGCGCCGATGTGCCGCAACTCCTTGTCGAGGTTGACCGCGTCAAGGCGCAAACCCTGTTCGTTCCGGTCGATCAGGTATTCCAGTCAATCTCGAGTTACCTCGGTTCGACCTTTGTCGCACAGTTCAACAAGTTCGGCCGCACCTTCCAGGTCTATGTCCAGGCGGATTCGCAGTATCGCGTGCAGCAGAGCGATATCGACAAGCTGTCGGTACGCAGCACCAAGGGCGACATGGTGCCGGTCGGCACGCTGGTGAAGATCACGCCGGCGGTCGGTCCGTCGCTTATCACCCTCTACAATCTCTATCCGGCATCGACCGTGATCGGTCTGCCGGCGTCCGGTTTCTCTTCGGGTGAAGCCATCTCGCTGATGGAGCAGATCGCCCAGCGCACGCTGCCGCCGGGGGCTGCCTTCGAATGGACGGCGATGTCGTTCCAGGAAAAGGCTGTCGGCAATCAGATGTACATCGTGTTCGCGCTCGCGATGTTGCTCGTCTATCTCGTGCTCGCGGGGCAATATGAGAGCTGGTACGCTCCGATCTCCATCATCGTGTCGGTGCCGCTGGCACTGGTCGGTCCGGTGCTTGCGCTTAACGGTCTCAAGGTCGACAACAATCTCTATACCCAGATCGGTCTGGTGCTGTTGATTGCGCTCGCGGCCAAGAATGCGATTCTGATCGTCGAGGTGGCGCGCGAGCATCGTCTGCGCGACGGTAAGACAATTCTTGAGGCGGCTGTGGACGCCGCACAGGCGCGGTTCCGCGCGATCCTGATGACCTCGTTCGCCTTCATCATCAGCATGGTTCCGCTGGTGATGGCGACCGGCGCGGGCGCCAGTGCGCGCAAGTCGATCGGGCTCACCGTGTTCACGGGCATGATTGCGTCGACCTGCCTTGCGGTGCTGTTCGTGCCGTCGCTGTTCGTCGTGATTCAGCGGTTCGAGGAATGGCTGCAATCGCGCAAGAAGCCGAAGGCTGCGCCAGCGCCAAAACCGGCGAACTGAGGCGCGGTGGTTAACGATTGGTGAATCGAATCAGTCATAATTTCGACGCGCCAGCGGCTATGCTGCGCCGTGAAATCTCCCGTGTTTGCAGAGTTGTTTCATGCGTCCGAAGCCGCATCTGATCGTCATCGTCCTGTCGGTTCTGTTCGCTGGCGCTCTCCCAGCGGCAGCGCAGATGTCTGCGTCCGATCTCGTGATGCGGCTCGAGGCGCTGGAAAACCAGGTTCGCCAGCTCACCGGCCAGATCGAGCAATTGCAGTTCCGCAATCAGCAGCTCGAACAGCAAGTGCGTGGTGGCGGCGCGTCCGAACCGGCGCGCGCGGCGCAGCCGCAGCGACCGCCGGTGCAGGCGCAGCCGCCCATGCAGCAGGCACAGCCGCCGATGCAGCAACCAATGCCGATGCCGGGACGTCGTTCCGAGGCCGAGCTGCCGCCGGTCGATCAGGGCGCAGATCCGCGTTACCCGGATGCACGCTATGGTGTGGACCCGCGGGCGCCTGCGGCTGACCCGCGTTATGCGCATCGCGACAATCCGAATGTCGCTGCTGCGCCCGGTCCTGGCGGGCGGCGCGGCGACGCGTTCGATCCGAATGCCAGTCCGAATTCGCCGGGTGTGCCGCGTCCGCTTGGTGCGTTGCCGGCCGGTCAGCCCTCCGCGCCGCCTGCCGATATCGACGACGGCGGACGCGATCCCGGCGCACCGCTCGATCTTGACCCGTCGCGCCGCGGCATCGCGACGCCCCCGTCGCAGCGGCCGTCAAGCGGAGCAGGTCTCGCCGCGGTGCAGCCGCCCGGGAATTCGGCGCGCGACCATTTCGATCTCGGCGTCGGCTATGTGCGGCAAAAGGACTACGCGACAGCCGAGCAGACCTTCCGCGATTTTCTGCAGCGGTTCCCGTCCGACCGGCTGGCGGCCGACGCCAATTACTGGCTGGGCGAGAGTCTCTATCTGCGCAGGCAATACCAGGAAGCGGCCGAGTCCTATCTCGTCGTCACGACCAAATACGAGACCGCGTCGCGCGCGCCCGATGCGCTGCTTCGTCTTGGCCAGTCGCTCGCCGCCATCCGCCAGAAGGAGATGGCCTGCGCGTCCTTTGCTGAGGTCGCACGCAAATATCCGCGCGCGTCGGTTGCAGTGAAGCAGACCGTCGAGCGGGAACAGAAGCGTGTCGGCTGCTGACACGCAGCCGGTTTCGATCGCCGAGGCGCGCAAGCTGTTCGCGCCGTTTGCCGATGAGCCTGCCATCCTCATTGCCGTGTCTGGCGGGCCGGATTCGACGGCATTGCTCTGGCTGGCATCGCGCTGGCGTGGATCGCGCAAGAGCGGCCCCGAATTGCGCGCGGTGACTGTCGATCATGGACTGCGCCCGGAAGCACGTCGCGAGGCGGAGAGCGTGAAGCGCTTCGCGCAAGAGCTTGGTATCGCGCATCGCATCCTGCGCTGGACCGGTGCAAAGCCGAAGACCGGCATCCAGGAGGCCGCCCGTAACGCGCGCTATGCGTTGATTGCGACGGAGGCGAAGCAGGCCGGCATCCGCCACGTGCTGACCGCGCATACGCTCGACGATCAGGCCGAGACCGTCTTGCTGCGGCTTCTGCGCGGCAGCGGACCCTCCGGCTTGCAGGCGATGACGGAACGGTCTGCCTATGCCGGGGAGGCCGGACTGTCGCTCGCGCGGCCGCTCCTGTCGGTTCCCAAGGCGCGCCTTGTCGCAACGCTGCGCAAGGCAAGCATCTCCTTCGCAGACGATGCCAGCAACCGCGATCCGCGTTTCACGCGTCCGCGCCTGCGCGGGATCATGCCGTCGCTGGCCGCAGAGGGGCTGACGGCGGAACGGCTCGGCGTCCTTGCGCGGCGTCTGCAGCGTGCGGAGGCCGCACTCCGGCACGCGGCTGCGGCCGCCGCGGATCAAGTCTCGCTGACGCCTGGGACCGGCAATGGGGACGAGAGCGCCCGGATTATGTTCCACCGCCAGCGCTTTCTCGCACTGCCGGCTGAAATCGCCCTGCGGTTGCTGAGTGAGGCCATCGGCCGCGCAGGAAACGAGGGGCCGGTTGAACTGGGCAAGCTCGAAGCCCTGTTCGAGGCTCTGAGCCAGGTGCAGGGCGCATCCGCCTTTCGTCGCACCCTCGCCGGCGCGATGGTCACAGCGCGGCCGGACGAACTCGTCATCGAGCGGGCGCCGCCCCGCCGGGCGGCCGGAAAGCCCGCCAGACGCCGTATTCCGGCCTTAACCAAGCGGAAAGCTGCTCCAAGCGGCGAAGCACGGACGCGCTAGGATGGTGACGTCCAGGATGGATCGATTCGCGACAGAGCCGGGGTTGGTTCCCTTGGCAGGCGGCGATGGCAGACATACATTGGACCGGCGGGGGACGCGTCACCGAACCTTTTCCCGCCCTCATCGAGTACAAGCCGCTCTCCGGCCGGTGCGGTTCAACAAGGACACATGATGAACGCAAATCTTCGGAATTTCGCCCTCTGGGTGATCATTGTCCTGTTGGTCCTTGCCCTTTTCACCCTGTTCCAGTCACCCAGCCAGCGCCAGGCCTCGCAGGATATTTCCTTCTCGCAGCTTCTCACCGAGGTCGATGCCGGCCGCGTGCGTGATGTCGTGATCCAGGGCCAGGAGATTCACGGCACCTTCACCGATCTCAAGCCGTTCACCACCTATGCGCCGAACGACCCGACGCTGGTTCAGCGCCTCTATGGCAAGGGTGTCACCATCACCGCCCGCTCGCCGCAGGAGCAGGTGCCGTGGTTCGTGCAATTGCTCGTGTCGTGGCTTCCCTTCATCGCGCTGTTCGGCGTGTGGATTTTTCTCTCGCGTCAGATGCAGGGCGGCGCCGGCAAGGCGATGGGCTTCGGCAAGTCGCGCGCAAAGTTGCTGACCGAGGCGCATGGCCGCGTGACCTTTGAAGATGTCGCGGGTGTCGATGAGGCCAAACAGGATCTGCAGGAGATCGTCGAATTTCTGCGCGATCCATCGAAATTCCAGCGGCTCGGCGGACGTATCCCGCGCGGTGTGCTGCTCGTCGGTCCTCCCGGTACCGGCAAGACGCTGATCGCCCGCGACCGCGCGTGC
>CAZIKZ010000287.1:0-5858 GCA_964539845.1 uncultured Hyphomicrobiales bacterium | reverse complement strand
TTGGTGGAAGCCGGGCGCTCGGTCGGCTCCCCTCCCCCCGCTTCGCGGGGGGAGGGGAGCGGCAAGCTTTTGCGCGGGAAGGGAAAAGGAGAGCGCAGCGCCACCATCACTTCCCCATGAACTCGGCGAGTGTCTTCACCGTCAGCCGGTTCGCCTCTTCGGTGCCGATCGACATGCGCAGGCAATTCGGCAGCTTGTACGCCCTCACCGCGCGCATGATGACCCCGCGCGACGTCAGAACCTCGTCGGCCTCGGTCGCGGTCTTCCCCGGCGTTTCCGGGAAGTGCAGCAGAATGAAATTGCCGACGCTCGGCGTCACCTTGATGCCGAGCTTCTCGAATTCCGCGGTCAGCCAGGGCAGCCATTGCTGGTTATGGGCGCGCGCCTTCTCGAGATGCGCGCTGTCGTTGATTGACGCGATGCCGGCGGCGATTGCGGGAGCGTTCACATTGAACGGACCGCGGATGCGGTTGAGCGCGTCGATGATCTCAGCGGGGCCATAGATCCAGCCGAGCCGCAACGCCGCGAGTCCATGGATCTTCGAGAACGTGCGCAGCATCACCACATTTTCGGAGGTCGCGACCAGTTCGATGCCGGCCTCGTAATCGTTGCGCTTGACGTATTCCGCGTATGCGGCGTCGAGCACGAGCAATACATGCGGCGGCAGGCCTGAATGCAGCCGCTTCACCTCGTCGAACGGAATGTAGGTTCCGGTCGGGTTGTTCGGGTTGGCGAGGAAGACCATCTTGGTCTTCGGCGTCACAGCCTTGAGAATGGCATCGACATCGGCGGTGTAATTCGTCTCCGCCGCGACCACGGGCTTTGCGCCGGCGCCAAGCGTGGCGATCGGATACATCAGGAAGCCGTGGGTGGTGTGGATCGCCTCGTCGCCGTCCGCGAGATAACCGCGCGCCAGGAGATTGATGAGGTCATCGGAGCCCGCGCCGCAGATGATGCGGTTAGGATCGAGGCCCATGGCGTGACCGATGGCTTCGCGCAAAGCGGTCGCGGCGCCGTCCGGATAATCCTGCAGCTCGTGCGCGATTGATTGATACGCCGCGATCGCCTTCTCGCTCGCGCCGAGCGGGCTCTCGTTCGACGACAGCTTATGGATCTTGTCGACGCCCGGTGCGGAGGACTTGCCGGGCACATAGGCGGCGATGTCGAGAACGCCGGGACGCGGCTGCGGACGCTTGGCTGCGGTCATTCCAATCCTCTTCTTCCTGTCATGCCCGGCGCAGGCGGGCATCCAGTTCGTCTTCGTCTGGATCGTCCGCGTTCGCGGGCGATGAGGTCGTTATCAGCGGGCGGCCGCCACGGGCCGCGCATCGGCAAGCGTATAGCGGGTTGCGTGGCTGCCGACGAGGGCCGTGGAGCGCACCGAGGCGCCAGCCTTGACGAGGGCATCAGTGATTGCCGCGAGCGTCTGGCCCTTCGGCACCGAGATCAGCAGGGCGGCGCCATCGAAGCCGCCATCCGGTTCGGCGATGACGTCGGCAAGCGGTGCGAGGGTGCGTGCCGCCGCAGCGCCCCAGCCCGAGACGCGGACGCTATGGACCTCGACTTCGGCCATGACCGCATCGGCCGCCGGGTGCGAGATTGCAAAAGCGGGCAGTGAGGCCGGGTGATCGGGCCGCTCCACGAAGGGCAGCCGGGCGATGATCTTCGGTGCGTCCTGTGCCTCGAGCGCGGTCCACCAGGCCCCCGAACCGGTGACGGAGACGGCCGGGACCAGAGCCAGGTCGCCCTTTGAGGCGGCGACCGCGGCGATCGTCGGGCCGGCGCCCATATGCGGCATGAACGGCACCGTGAAGCCGAAATGAAAGCGGGCGCAATCCCGCATCGCGGCCTCGCCGACGGTGAGGTCCGCATGGACGGAATAGGGGGCTTGCACATGGGTGAAGGTCGCGATGATGACGCGCCAGATGCTCTCGACGGTATCGAGCGGGAGAATGCCGCGATGCCGTTCCACCAGCTTGCGCATCATCGACACTTCGCGCGCCGGGCGGAAGGCGGAGCCGGATTCCTGCGTCCCCTTCACCTTGATCAGGTTCTCGATGATCTCGCTGCGCTCGATCAGCAGTGCATGCATGGCCTCATCGATCCGGTCGATTTCCGCGCGCAATGCAGCCAGCGATGGGGCAGTCTTTGGGGGCTGATCGGACATGGTTTGCTCGTTAACGGTTGGGCTGCATGATTAGGTGGGCAGGCCTGCGAAATCAAAGAAAACATTGACTTAACGGCGGTTAGGCCTACCTAGAACGACCGGCTCAGGACCGGGTGGCCCGGTCCGCCGATGCGAGGATACGAGCCGGGTATGGTGTGCCGGGTTAGAGCGTAATGGCCGAGGCCGATCTCAAATCCACGCAAGGTGCCCGCACCCGAGAGGCGGAAAGCGCGCGGGAATCGCTGGTCGTGCGCTTCGGGTCCGATCGCCCGCTGAAGCTCGATTCCGGCATTTCGCTGTCCCCGTTCCAGGTCGCCTACAAGACCTATGGCAGGCTCAATGCGGAGCGCAGCAACGCGATCCTGATCTGCCATGCGCTGACCGGCGACCAGCATGTCGCCAGCGTCCATCCGGTGACCAAAAAGAACGGCTGGTGGGAGACCATGGTCGGTCCCGGCAAGCCGATCGACACCGAACGCTATTTCATCATCTGCTCGAACGTGGTCGCGGGTTGCATGGGCTCATCCGGTCCGTCCTCGATCGATCCGGGCACTGATAAGCCCTATGGGCTCGAATTCCCGGTCATCACCATCCGCGACATGGTGCGCGCCCAGGCGATGCTGATCGACCATCTCGGCATCGATACGCTGTTCGCGGTTGCGGGCGGCTCGATGGGCGGGATGCAGGTGCTGCAATGGGCGCAGAGTTTCCCGGAGCGCGTGTTCTGCGCGCTGCCGATTGCCTGCGCGACGCGGCATTCGGCGCAGAATATCGCCTTCCATGAAGTCGGACGCCAGGCGGTGATGGCCGATCCCGAATGGCATCATGGCCGCTATCTGGTCGAGAGGACCAGTCCGCATCGCGGCCTCGCGGTCGCGCGTATGGGCGCGCATATCACCTACATGTCGGACGCGGCACTACACCGTAAATTCGGGCGGCGTTTCCAGGATCGCACCAACCCGACCTTCTCGTTCGATGCCGATTTCGAGGTGGAGAGCTATCTCCGGTATCAGGGCTCGTCTTTCGTCGAGCGCTTCGACGCGAACTCCTATCTCTATCTCACCCGCGCCATGGACTATTTCGATCTGGCCGCGGAGCATGATGGCGTGCTCGCCAATGCGTTCAAGAATTCGCCGACCCGATTTTGCGTGGTGTCCTTCACCAGCGACTGGCTGTTCCCGACCTCGGAATCGCGTTCCATCGTGCATGCACTGAATGCCGCCGGCGCCCGCGTGTCCTTCGCCGAGATCGTCACCGACAAGGGCCACGACGCCTTCCTGCTGGACGAACCGGAATTGCTTGCGATCATCCGCGGCTTCCTCGACGGCGCTGCGCGCGCCCGCGGCCTCGTGTGAGCATGATGCCGAAAAGTGCGGAGCGGTTTTCGGATCACATCATGCTTCGTGTAAAGTCATGAACATGCAGACCCGCCCGCAACGCGAACTTGCGACCGCGCATACCATGCGCACCGCCTCCGGCGCGCGCGTCGATCTGCTGGTGGTGGCGCAGATGGTGAAGCCCGGCGCCAAGGTGCTGGACGTCGGCTGCGGTGACGGCGAGCTTCTGAAGATCCTGACCGAGACCAAGGATGTTGACGGCCGCGGCATCGAGATTTCGCGCGAGGGCGTGAATCTCTGCGTTGCGAAGGGCCTCGCTGTGATCCAGGGCGACGCCGATACCGACCTCGTCGATTATCCTGACGCCGCGTTCGATTACGTGATCCTGTCGCAGACCCTGCAGGCGACATGGCAGCCGCGCGTCGTGCTGGAGCACATGCTGCGGATCGGCGAGTGCGCGATCGTGTCCTTCCCGAATTTCGGGCATTGGAAGATCAGGCTGAAGCTGCTGTTTTTCGGCCGCATGCCACGCACGTCCAACTTGCCGGACACCTGGTACGACACCCAGAACATTCACTTTTGCACGATCCGCGATTTTCGCGACCTCTGTAACGAGATCGGCGTAAAAATGGAGGCTGCGGTCGCGCTCAATGCGTGGGGCGGCAAACTTCGCATCAACGTTCCGTGGTGGTTCTGGAATTTATTCGGCGAACAGGCTGTATTCTTGTTGACGCGCAAGCGTTAAGGATTGTGTCTGCGACTATTGTCGCAGTCTGCGTGCCGCATTTTGTTCGCGCACGCGCCGATATTTCAAATCGAAAGCTGATGTGAACGCGCGGACGGATTGTCGTCCCATTCCAGCCCGCATCCTCCGTCATCGCACCGTATCGCCGCCGTGCCCGTCACGGCGGCGTTTTCATGATGCCGACGGCCTGCCGCAGGGCGGGGTGACACGGGGGCAATAAGAAAATGGGACACACAACTTATGATTTGCAGGAAGATCTTCGCCGTGACCGCGGCGATCGTAACCACCATCATCGTCACGCAGACATCCGCGGAAGCGCGGCGCTACAAGCACAAAGTGGTGCGGCACCACGTGACGGCCGCACCCGCGGCTCCAGCATTCGCAGGCGCTTACGGCGCCAGTTATCGTTATTCGCATCGTGCCGGCGCCTCAGCGATGCCGCGGCGACAGGCCGCACGCGGTGGACGGTACGGACGGCATATCCGGACGGCTGCGCCACAGATGTCGCGCGCGGCCCGCACATCGCACGCCGTGGCTGCGCCAATGGCAGGCTTCGGCGGGTCGTCGCTGGTGGCGAAGGCGCGCTCCTATCTCGGCACCAATCCAACGGGTATGGGCGCGCTCTGGTGCGCACGTTTCATGAACATGGTGCTTGAGAAATCCGGCCGTCGCGGGACCGGGTCGAACATGGCGCGGTCCTTCGCCAGTTATGGCAGCCGCGTCTCAGGGCCGCAGGTCGGCGCGATTGCCGTGATGTCGCGGGGCCGCGGCGGCGGTCATGTCGGGATTGTGTCGGGCATCGACAAGTCCGGAAATCCGATCGTCATTTCGGGAAATCATAACCGGAAAGTGGGCGAGGCGGTTTATCCGCGCGGCCGCATTTACGCCTATGTGATGCCTTGATCGCCCGCTGAAATCACCCCGTCGTCAACGCTTGAGTAATGCGTAGCGTAGCACGAGGGGGAAGGGACCACGGCCGCCGTTCAGGCGGCCGTGGCTATTCTGGTCACCGGTGAATCAGCGTGCCTGCGCCGTGATCGGTGAACAATTCGAGCAGCACCGCGTGCTTTTCCTTGCCATCGAGGATGACCACACCCTCGACGCCCTGCTCGAGCGCGGTGATGCAGGTCTCGACCTTCGGGATCATGCCGCCCGAAATGGTGCCGTCGGCAATCAGGTTGCGCACGTCATTGACCGACATGTCCGGGATCAGCTTCTTGTTCTTGTCGAGCACGCCCGGGACATCGGTGAGCAGAAGAAGGCGCTTGGCCTTCAGCGCGCCGGCGATATAGCCCGCGAAGGTATCGGCGTTGACGTTGAAGGTCTCGCCGTTCGGACCTGACGCGATCGGCGCCAGCACCGGGATCAGCTCGCGGCCGATGATCTGGTCAAGCACGGCGGTGTCGATGATTTCAGGCTCGCCAACGAAGCCGAGATCGACCACGTCCGCGACCGGTGCGCTGCCCTGGGCGCCGCCCGGCCCGCCGGCCTTGCGTGCGATCACCATGTTGCCGTCCTTGCCGCACAGCCCGACGGCCTTGCCGCCGGCCTGGTTGATATGGCTGACGATCTGCTTGTTGATAGAACCGGCGAGCACCATCTCGACGAT
>CAZIKZ010000286.1:0-5928 GCA_964539845.1 uncultured Hyphomicrobiales bacterium | reverse complement strand
CGAGCGCTTCCTGTCGCAGCCGTTCCACGTCGCGGAAGTGTTCACCGGTTCGCCCGGCAAGCTCGTCGACCTCGCGGACACCATCAAAGGCTTCAAGGGCCTGGTGGAAGGTAAGTACGACTACCTGCCGGAAGCAGCCTTCTACATGGTCGGCACCATCGAGGAAGCCGTCGAGAAGGGTAAGCGACTCGCGGCGGAAGCTGCGTAGTTTTCAGTTTGTTGTCGTCCCCGCGAAAGCGGGGACCCATAGCCACCGCGCCTCACGTTAAGTTCGGTGGTTATGGTTGCGGCTCTCGCGCTTTGCGCTCGGCCGGAACGACCGAAAGAGAGAATGCTCATGGCCACCTTCCATTTCGATCTCGTGTCTCCCGAAAGGGTTCTTCTGTCCGGTGAAGTCGAGCAGGTCGACGTGCCGGGTTCGGAGGGCTATTTCGGCGTGCTCGCCGGTCATGCGCCGATGGTGACGTCGCTGCGGCCCGGCATTCTCACGATCAAGCGCGACGGCGGCGAGATGAAGATCGTCGTTCTTGGCGGCTTCGCTGAAGTGTCGCCGACCGGCCTGACCGTGCTTGCTGACAACGCCGCTGCGGTGGAGGATTTCGATCCCACGCTGCTCGCAGAGCACATCAAGGCCGCGCAGGAGAAGGTCACGAAGATGAGCGCGAGTGCTGCGGTCGACAAGGAGATTGCGCGGCTCGATCACTTCAAGTCGCTGGACTTTCATTTGCAGGGCACTGCGATGCATTGAGCCGCGAAAGCGGGAGACAAACAAAAAGCCGGGCAGCGATGCCCGGCTTTTTGTTTGAAGCGCGATCTGCCGTATTGCTCCGTTCGTCCGCGCGAAAGCGGCGACCCCGAAATGCGACAATGCAATTCATCTTGCGCTGGGTCGCCGCTTTCGCGGGGACGAACGGGATACTTACTGCCCCTACTTCACTGTCGCCGGCAGCGTCGCTCCCGCGACGGTGGCGTGCAGATGCTTCACCAGCGCGTCGTCGAGGTTGAGCCGTGCTGCGAGCAGGCCGAGATAGGCGCGCTCGGACGGATTATCGATGTCGATCGCAAGCAGTGAGGCGGTGTAGATGCTGGCGGCTTCTTCCGGTGCGCCGGCCGCGCGAGCAACCGCATCGACGTCGAGCGGCTTGCGCAACTCGTCCATCACGAAGGCCTTGTCGTCACGGTCGAGCGGAAGCTTATCCATCTCGGAAAAGATCGCGGCCTGCTCTTTTGCATCGATATGCCCGTCGGCTTTCGCGGCCGCAATCATCGCGCGCAGCAGATGCCGGCTGAGCGATTGCTGTTCGGCTTCTTGCGCCGGGAGAAACGGCGTGTCCGCGGGCGGCGGCGGCAACGTTGCTGCTCCGGCCGGCGGAACGGTCGATTGCGTGACGGTCTTGCCGCTCTGCCAGTCGCGATAGGCCTTGTAGGCCAGCGCGCCGACCACAGCCATGCCGCCGACCTGCAACGCGGTGCCGGCCATCTTGCGCCCGGATTTGGAGCCCATCAGCAGGGCAGCAAGCCCACCGGCCACGGCGCCGCCGCCGATGCCGCCGCTCAAGACATTACCAAGCCCGCCGGCGATGTCGCCGAGCCCGCCGCCTTGTTGCGGTTGTGGCGCGGGAAAGCCGCCGCGCTCCTGAGCTTGCGGCAGGCCACCCTGTGTCGCCGCACCAAGGAATTGATCGAGCAGACGTTTTGCATCCAGCATGGCGACGCGCATCTCCGGTTGAACCGCAGAGAGCTATGAGCGCGAACCGGCAACTGCATGATATCCGGATGCGGCGAAACGTCCCGATCCGGCGCCCGTGTCACGCGAAGCGTGAGAATTCCCGCACCACGGCCTCATAGACCGGGCGTTTGAACGGGATGATCAGCCCGGGAAGATTGCGCATCGGTTCCCAGCGCCATTCGACAAATTCCGGCTTATGACCGCCGACAGGCTGAAGGATGTTGATTTCCTTCTCGTTGCCGGTGAAGCGGAACGCGAACCATTTCTGCTTCTGGCCGCGATACTTGCCCTTCCAGACGCGGCCGGCGATCTGGCGCGGAATGTCGTAGGTGAGCCACTCGCCGACCTCGCCGAGCTTCACCACCGATCGCATGCTGGTCTCTTCCAGCAACTCGCGCAGAGCGGCCTCGTACAGATCCTCGCCTTCGTCCACGCCGCCCTGCGGCATCTGCCAGGTGTGGATCGCGTCGACATGCTCCGGCCCGTTGGTGCGCCGGCCAATGAAGACGTGGTTGTCGCGGTTGAGCACCATCATCCCGACGCAGGCGCGATAGGGCAGATCGTCGTAGTGTTGGTCTTTGGCCATGGCGGATTTGTGCCGATCATCGCCGGCATTTTCAAGATGGGGGCCCATAGCGGATGCCGTGACACTTGATGGCGACGGGCGAGGTGGCGCCGGCGCGCTGACGCAGGCCGTTCAGCTCGAGCGAGCCCGCACCGCCGCGGCCGTGATGGGCACCAGCACGACGCCGCGCCCCTGGGCGGCCTTCGCCCATTTGGCAATGCGATCGATGCTGGCGGGGAGCGCGGAGGAATAACCGACCACCACGCTGCCGCCACGCGCCAGTGTCTCAAGCCGCTTCAGCGCGTTGTCGATTTCGACCGCGCTCGGGGTGGCATCGATCACCACATCGGCCTTGGCATAAGGCAGCTTGTTGGCGCCCGCGATCTGGCCGGCCTGGCTGCGCGCCGAAGAGCCGTCATCGATGTAGATCAGGCCACGCTTCGACAATTCGCGCAGCATCGGCGCCAATGCGTTTTCGGACGCGGTGAAGCGCGCACCCATGAAGTTTGTGACGCCGACATAGCCCTGCATGCGGCTGAACAGCCAATGCAGGCGGTCGACATTCTGCTCGGCCGACAGGGAGGAGAGCAGCGTCTGAGGACCCGGATCGTTGTCCGGATAGTCGTGCGGTTCCATCGGAACCTGCAGCAGCACCTCGTGACCTTTCTCGCGCGCCTGCGAGACCAGCGTGTCGAGGTCGCTGCCGTAAGGCGTGAAGGCCAGCGTCACCGCACCGGGCAATTTCGACAGCGCGTTTGCGCTTGCGTTCGAACTGACGCCGAGACCGCCGACCACGATCGCGATCTGCGGCCCGTCCGGGTTGCGCTTCTCGGCCGAGAGCTTGCGCGCATAAACCTCCGAGGGACGCAGTCCGTCGGACGCGATGCGCGGAATCTGTCCGTGGCGCGACGCCTCGAGCAGCCGGGCATCGCCGGCGTTGCGCTTGCTCTCGGACGGGGTGCCGATCACCACCTCCTGCCGCTTGCCGGTCGATCCGTCGATGATGTTGACGGTCTGGGTTCCGGGGGGCAGTGCGGCGGGCTTGTCCGGGGTGTCGGCTTTCGCAGCCTGCTGCGCGGCCGGGGCGGTCTGAGCCGGTGGGATCGAGGCCTGTGTACTCGGTTCCCCACCCATGGGATCGCGGGCGACTGCGGCCCAGAGTATGAAGGCAGCAAGGCTCAGCCCGAGAGCGCCGGCAACGCCTTGCGTTGCAAGCTTGGCAATCGGGTACCGGGGCTTCGGAGACGGGCCTTGGCCGAGGGGTGCGTTCAGTTCATCCACGGCGGCTGTGCCCGGGATTCGCGAATCATCCGGTCAGTCTAGCACGGAGTATGATTAGACCGATCCGGCCAAAACGAAACGGGGCGGCCCAAGGGCCGCCCCGTTCGTGTCATTCGCTGCCGCAGTGATTACTGCTTCGGCGCTTCGGCGCGCTTGGCGGTCGGCGGGAAGGCCGAGTTCGTCACGGTGCCGCGCAGCAGGTCGACCGCCATCTTGAGTGCCTTGTCATCCTTGGCCTCCGGCGGGATGTAGGACTGCGAGCCGGTCTGCTCGTCGCCGTCGGCCTTCAGATGGCCGCGCAGCGAGGATTCGCCCTTGGAGTCGGCCCGCGCCTTCATCTCATCCGGCACGTCCTGCAGCACTTCGATGTCGGGGCTGATGCCCTTGGCCTGGATCGACTTGCCCGACGGCGTGTAATAGCGCGCCGTGGTCAGCCGCAGCGCACCGTTGCCGGCGCCGAGCGGGATGATGGTCTGCACCGATCCCTTGCCGAAGGAGCGGGTGCCGAGCACGGTCGCCCGCTTGTGGTCCTGCAGCGCACCGGCCACGATTTCCGAGGCCGAAGCCGAGCCGCCGTTGATCAGGACGATGATCGGCTTGCCCTTGGTAAGGTCGCCCGTACGCGCGTTGAAGCGCTGGGTTTCCTCGACATTGCGTCCGCGGGTCGAAACGATCTCGCCGCGATCAAGGAAGATGTCGGACACCGAGATCGCCTGATCCAGCAGACCGCCCGGGTTGTTGCGCAGGTCGACGACGAAGCCCTTCAGCTTGTCACCCGGAATCTGAGCGGCGAGATCGCCGATCATCTTCTTCACGCCTTCGGTGGTCTGTTCGTTGAACTGCGTCACGCGGATGTAAGCGACGTCATCGCCTTCCGTGCGCGAGCGGACCGAACGAACGCGAATGATGTCGCGGGTGATCGCGATATCGAGTGGCTTCTCCGCACCCTTGCGCATCACGCGCAGCTTGATCTTGGTGTTGACCGGTCCACGCATCTTTTCGACGGCCTGGTTCAGGGTCAGACCTTGCACGGCTTCGTCATCGAGATGGGTGATGACGTCGTTCGCCATGATGCCGGCCTTCGCGGCGGGCGTCTCGTCGATCGGCGCCACCACCTTCACAAGGCCGTCTTCCATGGTGACTTCGATGCCGAGCCCACCGAATTCACCGCGGGTCTGGATCTGCATGTCACGGAAGCTCTTGCCGTCCATATAGCTCGAATGCGGATCGAGACCGGCGAGCATGCCGTTGATCGCGGATTCGACGAGCTTGCCGTCTTCCGGCTTCTCGACATAGTCGGAGCGGACGCGTTCGAACACGTCGCCGAACAGATTGAGGTTGCGGTATGTGTCGGAGGACGCTGCTGCCCTCGCGCTCATGCCTGAGAAAACCAAGCGCGGTTGCACCGCCACTAAAGTGAGTGCAGCGCCCGTGGCGGCACCCAGCAGTACGAGGAATGTCTTGCGCATCATCCGCGGACCTTCTCACTTTCTTTCTTGGCCCACCACGGGCCGGGATCGACGGGCGTACCGTCTTTGCGAAATTCGACGTAAAGCACCGGTTGGCTGGTCCCTGTGGGCGAAGCGGTCGCCACCTGAATTGCCCCGCTCCCCATCACCGCGACGGGTTCGCCGGTTAGCACGAACTGGCCGATTTCGACGGAAATACGATCCATCCCCGCGATCACGACATGATACCCGCCGCCAGCATTCAGGATCAAGAGTTGCCCGAAGGAGCGAAACGGCCCGGCGTAGACGACCCATCCGTCGCACGGCGACGTCACCTGGGCGCCCGGCCGGGCGGCGACGGATATGCCGCGTTCCGCGCCACCAATTCCATCAGCGGCGCCGAAATCGCGGATTTTGACCCCGTTGACGGGCATCGGCAGGGTTCCGCGCGCGGACGCAAAAGCGATCGCGGGCGACATCCGGCCCGGATCGCTGAGCGTGACCAGCGCTGGCTTGGTCGCGGTCTTGTGATCGGGATCGGGTCCGGTGCGCGCGGCGCGGGCCGCGTTGTCGAGGCCCTGTTCGAGCCGCGTGACGAGATCCTGCAAGGTTTCCACCTGCCGGGCCAGCGTCCCAGCCTGGGTGCGTTGCTGTTCCAGCGCGCGCTCCGACTCGGCCTGCTGTTTTTGACGCTCCTGGACGAGCAACGACATGCGCTGCTGGTCGCCCGAGAGCGCTTTCAGGTCGTCCGAAAGTTTGATGCGCTCGCTCGCAATATCGGTGCGCAGTTTCTGTAGGGCCCCGAGATCGGCGGCCACTTTTTCGGCGCGGTCGCGCAATTCCGGCACGACTGCACCGAGTACGATGGCGCTGCGCAGCGTTTTGGCGGCGTCGGCTGGACTGAC
>CAZIKZ010000285.1:0-5946 GCA_964539845.1 uncultured Hyphomicrobiales bacterium | reverse complement strand
GCGCGCTGGGACAATGACGGCTCGCATGGGCGCATTCTGCGTAATCCCGGCGCCGCGCGCTCGATCGCCGACTGGCTGGATCATGCGATGTGGTATTACGGAACGAATACCGAGGAAGAGACGGCGAAGGCCATTGCCGCGATGTCTCTCGAGGGCGGAATCGCTGAGCGGATCCGCTGCCCTGTGCTGGTCGCCCATGGGGCCAACGATCGCCAGGTTCCGCTCGAACAGGCGAAGACGATGGTGGAACGCGCCATCAACAGTCCGCGGCGGGACTTGCGTATTTTCGATGCCTCGGAAGGCGGCATCGAACATTGCGGCGTCGACAATATGTCCATTCAGACCGACTACATGACGGACTGGATTGCGGAGGTACTCGCCACATCCCGCTAGCCGCGTGTCTAAATAAACGAGAACAAGGAGGAAGCGAATGAAGGCTTTTAGTGCGAGTTTAATGCTTTTGGCCGGTGCTGCCATGGTTACACCGGCTCTGGCGCAGAGCGATTACCCGAAAACGACGATCCGGTTCATCAATGCGTCGAGCGCTGGTGGTGTGAGCGATATCTTTGCCCGCTCGGTGGCTGAAGAGCTTGGCAAGAGCCTGAAGCAAACGGTCATCATCGAAAACCGGCCCGGCGGGGGGTTCAATATCGCGTCCCGCGCCTGTGCGGATGCCGATCCGGACGGCTACACATTCTGTGTCCTGCCGGGCGAAGCGGTGATCTACAATCCGTATTTGTTCAAGAACCTGCCCTACGATCCCGACAAGAGTATCGAGCCCGTCATGACGCTCTTCTTCCTGCCGCAGGTTCTTGCGATCAACGCGGACATGAAGGTGAATTCGGTCGACGATCTGGTTGCGCTGTCGAAGGCGAAGCCCGGCACGGTAAGTTATGCGTCGCCGGGCGTTGCGCAGGCTGCGTTCGTTGAATCGTTCGTCAAGAAACAGAAGGGCGGAGACCTGGTGAAGGTGCCGTTTCGTGGAGGCGGCGATGCGGTGAATGGTATGCTGACCGGCACGACTCCCGTCGCTTTCATCGGCGTGGGGAATCTGATGGCTCTGCTTGAAGCCAAAAAGGTGACCGGTCTCGTCATCGACGGTGAGCAACGGCTTCCGATGTTGCCAGACGTGCCGACCGCTGCGGAGCTGGGCTACAAGGAATATATCGGCAGGCCTTTCTTCGCCTTGTTCGCTCCCGCGAAGACCCCGCAACCGATCATCGACAGGATGCGGTCCGAGATCGCCAGGATCGTTACCGATCCGGCATTCGCGAAGCGCAATGTTGTCGATCGTGGGCTGGCTCCCGGGAGCACGACCACGCAAGAGTTGCGCGATTTGATCGTGACCGGACGCAAGTCGGCCGAGAAGGTTGTCTCGGATGCCGGTCTGAAAGCGCAGTAATCTGAATGGAGCCCGGCATCATCGTGTCGGGCTCTCGTTCGCGGCGCAAAGGCTACTTCGCCGGCTCCATCGCGGCCGCGTCTTCCTTCTTCGCGGTATAGCTCTCGGTGCCGACCCAGCCGTGTTTTGAAATGTCGAACACGACGCCGTCCTGATCCTTGAACTTCTTTTCGAAATTGCCCTGCTTGGCGTCGCCGAAATCGAAGAAGAACGAGCCGCCCGAGGCTTCGATCCGCCCCTCGGCATCCTTCAGGTCGGCGACCTGGAAGCCGCAATGGTTCGCGCCCGGCCTGATCTGATCTTCCGGCATGTTCGGATGGATCAGGGCGAGGTTGGTGGTGCCGTCGGTGAGATACATGGCCGAGCCCATTGGCTGGTGGTCGTAGCCGAGATGCTTCAGCCCAAACACCGCCTGATAAAACGCGGCCTCCTTGTCGAGATCGCGCACGAACAGCGCGAAATGCTTGATGCGGCCTTTCAGGTTGGCCGCCGGCACCAGCGTTTCGTCGAGGAAGGCGTGATCCGGATCGGCCTTCACCTTGCGGCTGTCGGTGCCGACCCAGCCATTCTCCGAAATGTCGAAGATGATGCCTTCGGGATCCTTGAACTTGCGCTCGAAATTACCTTTGCGCTCATCGCCGAGGTCGAAGAAGAATGTGCCGCCGTGCTTCTCGATCTGCGCCTGCGTATCCTTCATGCTCTCGACCTGAAAGCCGAAATGGTTGGCACCGATCTGGCCTTCCGGCTTGTCGCCGAAATCGTGGCCCTTGCTGCCCTTGAAATTGAGCAATGCGAGATTGATCGTACCGTCGCCCATATAGATCGCGGAACCGATCGCGATGTCCTCGCGGCCATGTCGCTTCATTCCGAAGACGTCGCTGTAGAACTTCGACGCCTTGTCGAGGTCGCCGACGCAAACCGCAAAATGACGCAGCCGGGCCATGATATGCCTCCGCACTTTCCGATACATTCGATTGAATGCATTATAGGCCTGAACAGGTGCGGATCAAATAGCGCCGATGGCGCGCGCGGGAGTTGATGTTGCGCAATGTCGCCGACAATTCCACGTCATGGCCGGGCTTGACCCGGCCATCCACGTCTTGCCGCGCGAAAGACGTGCCCGCGACGAGCCCGGGCATGACGAAAAATTGGTCAGATCGTGACCGCCCTGGTCTGCTGCTCGATCAGGCGGACGAGGCTGAGCGCGGTCAGTTCCGAGGACTTCGGGTTGGTCGCGAGCGGGTTGTTCTCGAGCGAAATCGTCATGCGGCCGAAACCGCCCTCGGCCGCGATGGTATGCCCGTTCAGCCGCACAGCCGGATCCGCGATCAATTCGACGCGCGTGCGATCGAGGCCGATGCCGGCGAGTGCGGTCACCACTGTCGCGTTGGCATTCTGCGGATATTGGCTCGCCGCATCGCGGGCTGTGCCCTGGAAAAAGACGGTGCGGTCGGCGAGGGCGGCCAGATCGAGCAGCTTTTCCGCCGGCGTGCCTTTCCACGCCACCGGCGGCTTGACGATCCTGTGCGTTACCGCGTCGAGTCCGAGTACGGCCGCGCCCGCGAGTGCATCGATTCCGCCGATGGCGCCGGAGGGAATGAGAATGCGGCTGCCGTGCGTCTCCGCAAGCTCTGCAAGGCGCGGCAGAAGTGCGTCGTCGCAGAAGGCGGACGTGGACGCGATGATCATGCGTGGCGCTCCGGCCAGCGCGGCCGGCGCCCAGGCATCGATTGCGGCGCGCCCGGCAGCCTCGATCACCAGGTCGGGCTTGAGCGCGGCAAGCCCGGACGGGGCGGCGAGGAACAGCACACCGGACGGAATGCGTGCCCGCTCGGCCGGGTCGTCCTTGGTGGCGACCGCCACGATATCCACGGGCGCGTTGCGCGCTTTCAGGAGATCGGCGACGCGGGAATTGATCGCGCCAAAGCCAATGAAAACGAGACGCAGGCGCCGCTGCATGATTACTCCGCTGCTTCCGTGAGTTCGCCGGGCGGCGTCATGCGGTCCAGGATCGTGTCGATACGATCCTGCCACGCCTTCCACGGTGCCTCGCGATAGTTGTGGTTGCGCACGATGAAGGATGCGCCGGGGAAAAACTTTTCGTATTGCAGGTGCCGCCCGCCAAGCTCTGATCCGACGATGTCCCAGGCGAGCCGAAACAGCTTCATGCGGTCCAGCGCGCCCATATGCGGCGTCTGCCAGTAGGTGCGGAACTGCTCGCCCAGCGCGCTGTCCTCCATCACCGAGCCGTCCGCCGGCATCTGCAGCATGCCCCCGCCGCAGAGTTCGCGCAGCGTGTCGATCACCGCCGAATAATTTTCCACACCCCAGTTCAGCCCGGCATACATCATGCGGCGGTTGAAGGTGACATAACCCTTCACCGGCCACTCCTCGCAAGCCTCGATCTGGCCCGCGACGATGGCCTCCAGCAGCGCTTCGAGTGACGCGAGGCGGCCGAGCGTTTCGCGCACGGCCGGCACCTCGGCCGCGCCATTCGCCTGCGCGATGCGGCTGCAAAGGCCGACGAGGAATTGCATCTTCACCATCAGCCGCACATTGGAGTGATGGTTGCCGTAGGAATGCGCCGCCGTCTCGATATACAGGCTGCGCGACAGGGCGGGATCGTTGTGCACGAACACGCGTTCCCACGGCACCTTCACGTTGTCGAACATCACCATGGCGTCGGCCTCGTCGAAGCGCCAGGTCAGCGGCGCCTCGAATTCGGACGTCGCGAGATTGGCGAACGGCTTTCGCGACCAGAGCGATACGCCCTTCGCGTTGCACGGCACCGCGAACGTGATCGACTCCGCCTTCGCTTCGGGTGACAGCGGCAGGATATTGCCGATCCAGATTTCGTCGGCGAGCGCGGAGCCCGTCGCCAGCATCTTCATGCCCGAGATGACGACGCCGTTGTCGTCCTCCGCGACCACGCGGCAGGCCGGGTTCGGCAGGTTCTTCTTCTGGAAAAAATCGGGATCGCGCGAAGCCTGCGGCGACACGATCGCATGCGCGGCGAAGATGTCATTGTCGCGCATGAACGTGTAATAAGTGCGGACGTTATCCGCGTATTGGCCGAACAGCTCTGGCTTCAGGTTCATGCCGGTGACGAAGCTGGCGATATAGTCCGGCGAGCGTCCCAGCAGGCCGAAGCTCGGCTCGGCCAGCACCCGGTGCGCGTTGGAGCGTTTCGCGAGTTCAGCCTTCGTCCTGGCCTTCATGTAGTAGATCGAGTGACGGTCGTCGTCTTCCTCATAGGTGAGGGCGTCGCGCTGTGCCGGCTCGCGCTTGAGATCGTAGAACTCGGCGAACGCGCGCGCGGCGTTGCGGAACGCGGGGTGGGTGGTGACGTCGTCGACGCGCTCGCGCCCGATATAGACGGTGCGGCCGTCGCGCAGGCCCTCCAGATAGTCCTTGCCGGATTTGAGCATGATGTGCGGCTCCCGATTGCGGTTTACCGCATCAGAGCGCCGGAACTGACCGGCCGCTAGCCGAAAGCCGCATGACTTGTCCGCAATCCGCAGGCATGATCCCGCCAGAGGATTGGCGCCATGGCCTACGACATCCCACACCTGCGCGAACTCGACCGGTTTCTGCCGGCGACCCGCACCACGCGACCCGACATCGCGCGCGCGCACCTTGCTGCGATTTTCGCAGACCACGATCTTCGGCTGTCCGCGGGACGCGTCGATTTCAGTCATCGCCAGGCGCGCCTTTGCGACACGTCGCTCGGGATGCTGCGCTACGGCACCGAAGTCGAGATCGTGGCGCCGGCGCTCGATTGCTACATGGCTCAGCTGACACTCGACGGGGAGGTCGCGTTTCGTACCGATCGCTTCGAGATCGCGCTCAGGCCCGGGACGCTGTTCGTGATGAATCCGGGCTTGCGCTACCGCAAGACCTGGAGCCGCGATGCGCATCAATTGATGATCAAGATTCCGCGACAGCGGCTCATCGCTTATGCCGAGCGCGCGATCCGGTTCGCGCCGTCCGTTTCGCCGATGGACGAAGCGGACGGACTGATCGGCCTGATCGCGCATCTGTGCCGCGATCTCGCCAATGCGCGAGGCTTGAGCGCGCATGCAGGGCTGCGGCGCGACATGGAGGATCTGCTGCTCTCTGCGTTGATCGCGACGCAACCATGCGAGCCCGATGACGCACCTGTCTATCTGCGTCGCGCGGAGGCGTATATCCGCGCGCAAGTCGGGCGCAGTGTCGGTTTGTCTGAGCTTGTCACCGTCAGTGGCGTCAGCGAGCGTACGTTGCAGCAGGCGTTCCAGCGGCATTTCGGATGCAGCCCGCTGGAATTCTGCCGCGACGTCCGGCTGGATGCGGCGCGTGCGGCATTGCTCGGCGCGCACGTCGAGGGTGTGACGGAGGTCGCGCTTGCCTTCGGCTTTTCGCATTTCGGCCGGTTCGCGCAGGCCTATGCGTTGCGGCACGGCGAGAAGCCGTCGGAGACGGTGAGAAAGATGCAGCATTAGCTTTTTCCCTCTCCCCGTTTGCGGGGAGAGGGTGGCGAGCATCTGCAAGATGCGAGCCGGGTG
>CAZIKZ010000284.1:3409-5958 GCA_964539845.1 uncultured Hyphomicrobiales bacterium | reverse complement strand
CCGCCACAACGAAGCCCGCGGCACCTGTGCGCCCGGCGCGGCCGGCCTCGCTCGCGCTCGGCTTCGGCCATTATCTGCAATTCAGCATCGCCGATGGCGTGCATTCCGGCGCGGGACGCACGCGTGCGGCCGACGAAGGTTCCGATTTCTACACGGTGCCGCTGACCGACGAGAACCTGCGTCCCGGCACGGTCTATGCCGACCCCTACGGCCATCTCCTGATCATCGCCAAGCGCGTGGCGCAGACCGAAGGCAATGCCGGCGTGTTCCTTGCGGTCGATGCTCAGCCCGACGGAACGGTCGCGCGCAAGCGGTTCTGGCGCGGCAATTTCCTGTTCGCGCAGGACCCGGCACTCGGCGATCCGGGCTTCAAACGCTTCCGGCCGATCGTGCGCGACAAGAATGGAAGCCTGCGCCGTCTCACCGTCGCCGAGATTTCCAAGAATCCGAATTATTCGGATTTCTCGCTGGAGCAGACCAAGCTTTCGGTCGAGGCGTTCTACGACAAGATGGACGACGTGATGTCGCCCAATCCGCTCGATCCCCTGCGCGCGATGAGAGAAGCCATCACCTCGCTCGAGGAGCAGGTGAAGGCGCGCGTCACCTCGGTCGAGAACGGGCGCAAATATCAGAACAGCGGCAAGGGCGACGCATCGATGCCGGATGGCGCCGCGATCTTCGAGACCACCGGCGCGTGGGAAGACTTCGCAACGCCGTCACGCGATCTGCGCCTTTTGATCGCGATGGACGTGGTGCGCAATTTCCCCGATCGCGTGGCGCGCCGTCCCGAGCGCTATGCGATGCCGCGCGACAAGAGCGCCGATCAGGTCAAGGCTGAATTGCAGACCGTGCTGGCGCAGGAACTCCTTGCGCGCAAATTCTCGTATCCGCGCACCGATGGTTCGCAATGGACGCTGTCGCTGAAGGATGTGATCGAGCGCATCGGCGATCTCGAAATGGCCTACAACGTCAACGACTGCGTCGAACTGCGCTGGGGCGCCAAGGACGGCAGCGAGGAAGCCGCGACCTGCAAGCGTAAAGCACCGCAGGGCCAGCGCGCGAAGATGACGGATTATCGCCCCTGGTTCAGCGAACGGCGCAGACCGCCAAGGACGTGATCCGATCCCCGAGGTCAAGCCCGGGTGGCCCTCAAGAGTCGGGTTTCGGGGTAAGAGCGGTTTACTCGACTGACGAGTTCAAGGCCGCTTTGACCCGAAATGGACATCTGCCTTTTGCCTAACCGGCTGGCTGCGGTTCCGGGAATTTCCATTTGCCATTCAGGATTTCGGCACGCGGGCGATAAAGTCGCACTGTGTAATTCCACCCCTTAGTGATGGGCAGACAGTTAGGCATCTTGCCGTCGCACCCGCCAAACTGGATCGCAATAGAGCCGTCGTCGCTCTTGTGAGCGATAAGGTTGTTTAATGTGTACGCATTGTAAGGGTTCTTTTCGTAGTAACCCTCGGCGTTATAGACGCTGACCGACCAGAAAGCATCCACGGGTACGTCCTTGACATTAAGCTTGTAGATCGTAGTGCCGTCGTTCTTGGCTGGAGTAACGTTGAGATAGGTCGCGTCTTTGTCGGGATTGCCGCCCCACGCCGATGCCGTGGCGACCAGGTGCCGTATGGGATCAACTTGTTCCTTTGTTCCGAATGACTTCTTGAAGTCGGGGATCGTTGAACTGAGCACGAGAAGAGCATCGCGAACCTTCTTTTGGCTCGCAACATCCCACTTTGGTATCTCGAACGCTCCCGTGCTCTTCTGGCTCACCTTGATCGCATCCTGCAATGCGTGAACCTGTTCTACATCTTTCGGATCCGCCGGATTCACTAGCGTGCGTATGGCGAACACAACGTACCGCGTCCCGATCTTCTCTCTCGTAAAGGTATGAGAGCCAGCGCCGTAGAACACGGCGGGCGCATAGTGGTCCTCATTGATGATCAGCAGCGACATGAAACGTTTGCCGGCGTCAGGAAGCGCGACGGTGACTGGCCCGGCGTTTAGGTCGAACACCCCGGATGAATAAAGCGTGTCGCGGTTGAGGCGAATAACAGTCTGATTGTCGATTGATGCTGGTTCACGGCGGTGAATGAGTTTTCCTAAGCCCCCGTCCTTGACGATATTGCCCATGTACAAGTCGGTCTCGGCGCGGATGAAGTTGTCGACCGTGACGGGAACCGGGCCTGCCGCTGACGGTTGAGCGGGTTGCGACCGCGCTGCACTGAACAGAGCCAGCGACAAAGCCAAGGCGGAGACGATGGATTTGGCTGTCATGATTCTTCCCTTTTATTCAACACTCTGCAAAAATTAGTACCGCCGAGCGGCTCCGAACAGAAAATCGGTACACTTGAGCTTCATCAATCGCGAGGGAAAAGCGATGCGCATATTCCTGACAGGAGCCCTCACGTCGCTGGTTGTCGTAACCGCGATGCCGGTAACGGCGCAAAGCCAGTCCTCGCCTAAATATTCCGCCAAGATTCCAGAATACATCCAAACTCCTGACACCGTACAGAGCCGGATAGGCACTCTGAAATTCTTTGACGGCC
>CAZIKZ010000284.1:0-3309 GCA_964539845.1 uncultured Hyphomicrobiales bacterium | reverse complement strand
CCACGCGAACGATTTTCATTTTTACGAAGAGCTGAATACGGTAATCCAATCGGAGCCCTCCGACGCATTTGATCCCGAAACCGTAGGATTGTTTGCTTCAATCGGTATCAAGAAGGGTAAGCCGTTCGCGCCCGACGTGCGGATGAAGGCAATCCTTACTGAGGCTGTCGCAGTCGGCAACGCAACGGCGCGAGCCATGGTATTCGCTCCGAGGGACGAGCGCGCCAAGTTCTATCCTGATCGCCAGTGGAATAATGGGTTTATTGGCAACAGCTATCAGTTTCTGAGCAACGGCGAGAGAATGCTCGATGCGCGCACGATGTTTCACTATGCCGCAACCGGCATAACACCCGCGATGGCTGACGCGAAACCCGGCACCGGTTCAGCCTACGCATTCGCCGTGCGTGACGCCACGGGGGCTTATCTTGACGGAGGCAAGACTTACAAGATCACGCTTCCAGCCCCGATCCCTGCCGGTCAGTTCTGGTCATTCACGGTCTATGACAACCAAACCCGCTCGATGCTTGAAACGGACCAGAAACTGGCTGGCCTCGACAGCAATCAGCCCGGCATCCAGAAAAATTCCGACGGCTCTGTGACGGTCTGGTTTGCTCCCAAACCGCCTTCAGGACACGAAGCCAACTGGGTTCAAACGATGCCCGGAAAGGGCTGGAACTCGCTATTACGGCTGTATGCGCCGCTTCAACCTTGGTTCGACAAGACTTGGAAGCCGGGCGATTTCGAATTGGTGCCATGAAGCCACCCACGGCGGCTCACAAATGCCCCGCGCAAAACCATGCCGCATTGACCCCCTTGCGCGGAGGGGTTAGCCAAAAGGTCAGTCAAAAAGCCTCGAGGAAACCCCATGCTCCGTCTGCTTGCCGTCACCGGCCTTGTCGTCTCATCGCTCTCCGCAGCCCAATTTCCGGCTCACGCGCAAACGCCGGTCAAAGACTGGCCGCAGCGCAACGTCACCATGATCCTGCCGCTCGGACCCGGCAGCGGCGTGGACATCACCACGCGACTGCTCGCCGACAAGCTGTCCGCCAAATGGGGCAAGCCGGTCGTAGTCGAGAACCGTCCCGGCGGCGATGCGATCGTGGCGATCAACGCCTTCGTGTCCGCGAATGACGATCACACCTTCCTGATGGCGCCGACCTCGACCTTCACGGCGCATCCGCTCCTGCACCAGAAGCTGCCCTACGAGGCGGCCGACCTTGTGCCGGTCGCGCGCGCCACCAACACCATCATCGCGATTGGCGTGCCGGCATCGATGAATATCAACACGCTTGCCGATTTCGTGAAACTCGCCAAGGAGAAGCCCGGCACGCTGAATTATGCCGGCACCACCGGCGCGGTCGATTTCGTGGTGTCGGGCTGGCTCAAGGACGCCGGCATCGACGTCACCAAGATTCCCTACAAGGACGGCGTGCAGGCGCTGAACGATCTCGCCGAAGGCCGCATCCAGATCTACGGCGCGGCCTATGCGATCATGCGGCCGCAGATCGCGAGCGGCAAGGTCAAGGTGCTGGCGGTGATGAACACGCAGCGCGTGCCGGCGTTGCCGGATATTCCGACCGCGAAGGAGGCCGGCTTTAATTCGCTCTCGCTCGATGGCCTGGTGGGGCTGTTCGGCTCGAAGAAGATGTCGCCTGAATTGCGTGATCGCATTGCCGCCGACATGATCGAGGCCGCGTCCGATGCCGAGGTGGTCAAGAAGCTGACCCCGATGGGCCAGGTGGTACGGCCCGGCCCTGCCGCAGAGTTTGCCGCCGAAATCGACGAGCAGCGCAAGCGCATCGCCGAATCCGCGAAGCTCGCCGGCGGGAAGTAATAGCCGCAACCCGGCAGGTCAGATGCTCGGCGCACAACGCGCCGGGCAACGGCCCGGAGTGGGCTGACTATCGCTGTTAATAGGGAAAAGACCGTCCGGGGAAGGCACTCGGGAATAGATGGTCGGACTGGCAGGATTTAAGCAACGTCTGCTTCGTCATTGATTCTACTGGGAAGTTTATAATCGATCCACAGAGCGGTGTACCGGGTGTGTGTACTCGGTGGCACCGACAACGTAATGGTTGTACCTCCAAGTCAAGGCTTGAGGCCACTGGTGCCGACTACCGAGAGAGACGTGCTGGATGCACTCCACAGGGTGGTGCAAGAAGCCAACGTGCGAAATAGCCGCGAGCGCGGGAAACACTTCTACGAGCCGCTAGACCTCCCTGAACGCCTAGCCGAATACATGAAGGAGGCCGGTCTGTCCGCGCGCAAGGCGGCCGATATGTTCAATATCAGTCCTGCCTCACTTCGGAGGATTCTGGCGGGAGACGACATTTCTGAGAACATGCTGTTTCGGATGCGGGGCGGGCTGGAATACGCCTCGCAGCATCCGGGAATCTCCTTGCAGAAAGACGGCGATACCTATCCGGGTGACTGGCGGGGCACGTCGAAGGAGAGCGTGCAGAGCGCTATCACACTCGTCACCGAGAAGTTGATCTATCTGCGAGACGCAGTTGTTGAGAGCAACTCGCTGGGCTCTGACAATGCGCCGATTGACCGGGTTCAGGTAGCGCAGTTGATAGCCTTGCTTGAGGCGACACTCAAAGCCTTGAAAGCGCCTTACGTTGATGCGGCTCAAACCAGCGGATTCTTCAAGTGGCTACGGCGCGTTTTAACACGCGGGCTCGAAAAGGGTCTGGAAGGTAAAGTGTCTGACGCCTTAGATGGAGCGGTTGGGGCCGGCGGCGAGTTGATTGAAGTCCTCAGCCAAAGCTCCGGCCCGTCCGACTTGGGTAGCATAATCTGACGGGCTGTTATTCGGGCCAGTTTCACAACAAGCGCGCTCGCCTGCCCAGTTCTCGCCTTCGGGATCACCCCTTAATCAAGAAGCCCGTCGCCATAGATCGCGCCAACGGCCACGCAGTCGGTGCGTCGTAGGAAGCGCTAGCGCCATCCAGAGCTTGACTCATGATGCTTGCACACGAAACGCTCGAACGTCCGTTACATCCCTTTGTGTACAGAGCGATCCGTCACGGCCCACGCCAAGTTCGCGTAGAGGCAATCGAGAAACGCCTCGCGTACTTATTGGCCTGATGGGACTGTTCGGCTTGAAGACGATGTCGCCTGAGTTGCGCGACCGCATCGCGGCCGACGTTATCAAGGCCGCGTCTGACGCTGAGGTGGTCGAGAAGCTTCCTCGTACCAGTCAGGTGGTGCGGCCGGGACCTGCCAAGGAATTCGCCGCCATAGATCGACGCGCAGCGCAAGCGCATCGCCGAATCCGGAAAGCTCGCCGGCAGCGAGGAGCGGCGC
>CAZIKZ010000283.1:0-5986 GCA_964539845.1 uncultured Hyphomicrobiales bacterium | reverse complement strand
CGGATCAGGTCGGTCCCCGCCAGCATCTCGCGATAGAGCGCGACGTGCCTGGCTTCGCGCTCGTAATCCAGCTCTTCGCGGATACGCGCCCCGATCTCCTTGTTGATCTCGCTTGTATCGATCGCCGGCTCCATCCGGCGGTGGAGAGAGAACAACAGATTGAGCTGCTTGAGATCGGCTTCGACCGCCGACTGCATGTCCGGATATTGCAGCTTGCATGCAAGCTCACCGCCGTCATGCGCGCGCGCCTTGTGGACCTGGCCAAGCGAGGCGGCGGCCGCAGGCTTATGTTCGAAGTTTGCGAATTTCGTTTGCCAGTCGACGCCGAGTTCGGCGGTCATGCGGCGCTTGACGAAAGCCCAGCCCATCGGCGGCGCTTCGCTCTGCAGCTTGGCAAGCTCCGCCGCATATTCCGCCGGCAGCGCATCGGGGATGGTGGACAGAAGCTGCGCCACCTTCATGATCGGGCCCTTGAGCCCGCCGAGTGCCGCCGCAAGTTGCGCCGCGTTCTTGCCGCGGTCGAGATCGAGCCCGAACAAGCGGGCACCAGCGATCCGCGCCGCGACGCCGCCAACATCAGTGCCGACGCGGGCATAGCGGCGCGCGCGGGCGGAAAAGCGATTGGCTTCGGAATCCGACATCGCAGCACAGGTAAGCATTCGCGCCCGCGTGCGCCAGTGCACGGCCGCCGCGGCAGACGCGCATCAACCGGAAGCAGGTCTCGCGTTCCGGATGAAAGCGGGATCCGCCAGCGTCCCGCCCGCCGCTTCAATCAACCGCACCGCTTCCTCGACCAGCGCCGCATTGGAGGTCTCCGCACCCAGCAGACAATCCTCCAACCCGACCCGCACATGACCGCCGCGCGCGACAGCCGCCGCAATCAGGCCCCGGATATCGACGCCGAGGCCCGCGATCATCCAGGGTGCTTCCGGCTCGACGTCAGCAAGCAACGCCAGATGCGCATCCAGATGATGCGTTGCCGGCGGAAATCCGAAGGCGAATTGATCCGAAAACATGAAGCGGTAGATCGGCGTCAGCAGCCCGGGAATGTGCGCCGCCATCGCCGCGCCGAGACGGGTGAAACCGGGCTCGTAGACCGCATAGCTCGGCCGCACGCCGTATTCCGCACAGATGCGCAGGCCTTCGAGAATATGATCGTTCGGATTCTGGTAGACGAACCCGGCATCGCCGCTCGCAATGCCGTCGAAGGTCGCGAAATTGACCGAGCCGGGGTCGACCACCGCCCATTCGACCAGATCGCGCTTCGCGAGTTCGGCAAGGTGTGCATAACGCGCACTCGCCCTTGTCAGGTCGCCCGCACAGCCCGATCCCGCGATTGGAATCGTCGGATACACGACGACATCGCATTGTGCGCGGATGCCTTCGATGATGCGCGCGTAAATCTGCCAGTCGTCGTTCTGGCGGCCGGTGCTTTCGTCATAGGCATGCAGATGGATGATGGCGGCGCCTGCCTGTGCGCAGGCAATGCCGTCAGCAACGATCTCGCCCACCGTGACAGGGATGCGAGGCTGACGCGTGCGCGTCCAGGGCCCGTTGAGCGCAGCCTCGAGCCAGACCCGCTGCACGTTGCCCTCCCCGAAGCCGGACCGCTCTCAAGCGGTCCGGTCGAGCGCCTCGAGTTCACCGATCAGCCGCTCGATCACGCCGAGCCCGCCCTGCCAGAAATGCGGATCGCGGGCGTCGAGCCCGAATGGCTTGAGCAGTTCGGAATGATGCTTGGTGCCGCCGGCGGCAAGCATCGCAAGATAGCGCTCCGCGAAGCCTTCATTGGCTTTCTCGTAGACCGCATACAGCGAGTTCACGAGACAATCGCCAAATGCATAAGCATAAACGTAAAACGGCGAATGCACGAAGTGCGGGATATAGCTCCAGAACACCTCGTAGCCCGGCTTCAACTCGATTGCGGGCCCGAGGCTCTCCCTCTGCACCTGCATCCAGATTTCACCGATACGCTCGGCGGTGAGTTCGCCGTTCTTGCGCTCGGTATGGACGCGCCGCTCGAACGTATAGAACGCGATCTGCCGCACAACCGTGTTGATCATGTCCTCGCATTTGGCGGCGAGCATGGCCTTGCGCTGCACCGGATCGTCGGTCGTCCCCAGAAGCTTCTTGAAGGTCAGCATCTCGCCGCTCACACTCGCGGTCTCCGCGAGTGTGAGCGGCGTCGGCGCCATCAGGGGGCCGTTCGGCGCCGCCAGCACCTGATGCACGCCATGCCCGAGCTCATGCGCAAGCGTCATCACGTCGCGCGGTTTGCCCTGATAATTCAGCAGCACATAAGGATGCGCCGACGGCACAGTCGGATGCGCGAAAGCACCCGGCGCCTTTCCGGGGCGAACCGGCGCATCGATCCAGCGATCCTCGAAGAAACGCTCCGCGATCTTCTCCATCACCGGCGAGAACGCGCCATAGGCTTCGAGGACCGTCGCCCGCGCTTCCGGCCAGGCGATGGTGCGCATCTGCACTTCCGGCAATGGCGCATTACGATCCCAATGCGGCAGCCGTTCCTTGCCGAACCACTTTGCCTTCAGCCTGTAATACCGGTGCGACAATTTCGGATAGGCCGCCTGCACCGCCGACACGAGCGCGTCGACAACCTCACGCTCGACTCGGTTCGAGAGGTGCCGCGCGTCGGCCACATCGGCAAAGCCGCGCCAGCGGTCGGAGATATCCTTGTCCTTGGCGAGCGTGTTGGTGATCAGCGAGAAGGTGCGCTCGTTCTCCTTGAACGTCGCCGCGAGCGCGTCGGCCGCAGCCTTGCGCTTCATTTCATCGGGGTCCTGCAAAAGGCTGAGGGTCGGCTCGATTGGAAGTTCCTGGCCATCGACCTTGAAGCGCGACGCAGCGATGGTTTCGTCGAACAAACGATTCCACGCCGAGGATGCACTCACAGACTTCTCGTGGAACAACTGCTCGATACGATCTTCGAGCTGATAGGGCTTCTCCTTGCGCAGATCTTCGATCCACGGCCGGTAGTGGCCGAGCGCGGGATCGGCCATCGCCTTCTCGATCAGCGCATCGTCAACGCGGTTGAGTTCAAGCGCGAAGAACAACAGGTGAAGCGAGATGGCGGTGATGCGCTCCTGCACGTCACCATAGAACTTCGCGATGTTCGGATCGGCCGTGTTCCCGGTATAAACCAGCATCGCATAGGACAGGAGGCGGCCGAGCAAATCCTCGATTGCCTCATAACGGCGCACAGGTTCAGCCAGCGATTGTCCGGCATGCGAGGCGGCCGCAAGGTCCGCGAGCCGGCCCTTGTAGGCCTTCTCGAATGCAACGCACTCGGTTTCCGCGCGGTCGAGGTCGCGCTTGAATTCGGGCGCGTCGATCGAGCGATAAAGGTCGGCGAGATTCCACTCGGGCAGCGAACCGAGATCCGACACTTCGGCGGTCTTGCTGGATGGCTTGGCGGCAGACTTCTCGGCGGCGGATTTGGCTGGCATGAAGGGCTAAATCACCTTGGTTTACTCGGTCGCCATCATATCGCGACTCGGCCGCTCTTGCGCAACCAAGATGAACCGCGAAACGCCCGATTTTGTCCGGGACGCTTCAAATAGCCGTCACACTCGCGTAGTTTCCGCGCGCCATGCGGCTGGGGCACGCCGCCGTTTCGCCACAGGCTTTTGAAGGACGTTGTCAATGAATCGTAAGGAACGGCGCGCTGCGCAGAAAAAGGGCGGTCCGGCCGTTACCCCGATGGCCGCGACCCTGGCGCAAGCGTTTCGTACGCATCAGGCGGGATACCGACCCGAGGCCGAACAACTCTACCGCGATGTGCTCGCCGCCGAACCGCGCAACGCAGCGGCGCTGCACCTTCTTGGCGCGCTCCTGCACCAGACAGGTCAGAGCGAGGAGGCGGTTTCGCTGATGCGGCAGGCAATCGCGATCGAGCCACGCAATGCGGACTATCACTACAATCTCGGCTCGGTCCTCGCTGCTAACGGTCGCATGGCGGACGCGACCGAACCCTTGTCGAAGGCGATCGCGCTGAAGCCCCAATATGTCGAAGCTCATTTCGAGCTCGGCAATGCCTATGCCCGCTCCGGCCAACTCGACAGCGCGGAGAAGAGCCTGCGCCGAGCGCTTGAGTTGCAACCCGCCAACGCCGCTATCATGAACAATCTCGGCCGCGTGCTGCGCGCAATGTACCGCGCCGAAGATGCGGCCGCGATCTGGCAGCGCGCTGTGATGCTGCAGCCGAACCTCGCGATCGCGCATCTGAATATCGGCATGGTGCGCCACGAACAGAACCGGCTCGACGAGGCGGAAGAAAGTCTGCGGCGCGCGCTCACGATTCAGCCCGACTTCGCTGAAGCAACTCAGCAACTCTCCGCAGTGATGATTACCCGGAATCGCGCGCACGAAGCCTTGCCGCTGCTTGCGCAGGCGCTTGCACGCTCTGAAAGCTCCGATCTCAAGGCAGCATTTGCTGAATGTCTCCTGGCTGCGCAGGGGTTCCGTCCCGAGACGGAGCTTCGCACGCTCCTGCAACGCGCGATCGAAGAAGCATGGATCAGACCGGCCCTGCTCGCGCCCGTGGCAGCGAACGTCCTGAAAGCGCATCCGATCATTGGCGCGGCCATACAGCGCGTTACCGATCAGTGGGGCAAGGTGCCCGCCAACCAACTCCTGCCGGCCGATGCGGAGACCGAAGCTGCGGCGCAGGAGCCGCTTGTCAGAATTCTGCTTGAAGCCGCGCCGAACAGCGATGTCGACATCGAGCGCTTCCTCACCGTGCTGCGCGCCGCGCTGCTCAGGCGCGCACAGAGCAGCGCTCCCGTAAGCGACAGGTCGCTCGACCTTTATGTGTCGCTCGCCCGGCAATGCTTCATCAATGCCTACGTCTTCATGGAGACCGAGGACGAGCGCACGCGCGTTCAGGCCCTGCAATCGGCGATCGACAATGCAATCCGCGGCAATGACGCGATTGCTCCCCTGCAACTCGCTGCGCTTGCCGCCTATCGCCCCCTGCACCGTCTCGATGGCGCAGAGGCGCTCTCGAAGCGAAACTGGCCCGCCTCGATCGCCGCGCTGTTGCGCCAGCAGGTGGATGAGCCACTGCGCGAGGTTGCCCTGCGCGATGACTTGCCGGCATTGACGCCGCTTGCGCCGCGGACCGAAGAGCAGGAGCAGAACGGCCCGTCTTCGCGCTGGGTCAAAGCGATCACAACGCTGCAGCCGCGCCCGGTTGAATATATCGTCTACACAAATCTGCCGGGCGTCGGGCCGCTGTCGATCGATGCCGCCACGCCGGACGTCTTGATCGCGGGCTGCGGGAGCGGCGAGCGCGCCGTGGAAGCTGCGCTGTCCTACGCGGGCGCGCGCGTGCTCGCGCTCGCGCTCGATGAGGCCGATGACGACCTTGCCTACGGACGACGCCAGGCACAGGCCCTGAACCTGCAGGACGTCACATTCGCGCGCGCCGACATGGCGAACCTTGCAGCGATCGGCCGCAGCTTCGACGTGATCGAGTCGAGCAGCCTACTGAGGCTCGCCGATCCCTGGGCTGCATGGACGGCGATGACCTCGCTGCTGCGCGAGGGCGGCGTGATGCGCATCGGGCTCCTGAGCGAGACCACGCACAATACCCTCGCCGCAGCGAGGGATTTTGCAAAGCAAGGCAATTATCTGCCGGATGAAGACGGTATTCGACGGTTGCGGCAAAATCTGCTGCGATTGCCCGCCGACAATGCGGCAGCCAAAGCCGCCCGGAGCATGGACTTTTTCACCACCGGCACGTGTCGCGGGTTGTTCTTCGACGCACATCACCATCGGCTGGCGCTTCCGGATATCGCCGCTTTCCTCAAAGCGAACGGACTGGAGCTTCTCGGCGTCGAAACCACCCCGCCTATTCGACAGGCGTTCGCGAAACGCTACCCTGGCGCCGACGCGCGTACCGATCTTGCGGCGTGGCATGCCTTCGAGCGCGAACATCCCGATCTGTTCGTGTGGTGGTATCAGC
>CAZIKZ010000282.1:5826-5999 GCA_964539845.1 uncultured Hyphomicrobiales bacterium | reverse complement strand
CCGCAAGACCATGGGCGCCGAGCTTGCGCGTGAAGCGCCGGCCGACGCCGACGTGATCGTGCCGGTGCCCGATTCCGGCGTGCCGGCCGCGCTCGGTTTCGCGCAGGAATCCGGTATCCCCTTCGATCTCGGGATCATCCGCAATCACTATGTCGGCCGCACCTTCATCGAGC